>CAZEFM010000025.1:0-42239 GCA_964511575.1 uncultured Phycisphaeraceae bacterium
CGATCAGCGTGTCGACCACTCGGTGACGCAGTACGGCGTGCTGGGGCTGTGGGAGTATGTCAAGCGTGGTGGTCAGATGCCTTCCTCCTTCTGGGAAGCGTCGATCACTCACTTCCTCGCCGCTCAGAACTCCGACGGCGGGTGGGCGTACGGTCTCAACGGTCAGTCGACCGGGTCGATGACCACGGCCGGCCTCACCATGCTCTACGTCGCTCAGCAGCAGATCCTGCGCGACCGCAGCAAGCCTGTCCCGGAGGTGGCGTCCGCCATCGAGCGCGGCCTCAAGTGGCTCAATGAACGCTTCGATGGCGGCAACAACCCCAACGGCGCGTGGAACACGTACTACCTTTACGGCATCGAACGCGTGGCGCTGGCCAGCGGCGTCAAGATGCTCAACGGCAAGGACTGGTTCGAATCCGGCGCAACCTTCCTCCTGCGCGCCAAGCAGGCCAACGGTTCGATCGGCGGCAACGTCATCGACACCGCTTTTGCCCTGGGCTTCCTCTCGCGTGGTCGCGTCCCTGTCTGGGTCAACAAGATCGCGATCCCCGGCAGCAACTGGAACAACCGACCCAACGACATCTACTTCCTCACGCAGTATCTCTCCGACGAATTCGAACGCGAAATCAACTGGCAGGTCATCAGCATCAACGATCCCGTCGAGATGTGGCGGGCCGCTCCGGTGGCGTACATCTCCAGCGACGCCAAGATCGAACTGAACTCGGAGCAGAAGGCGAACCTCAAGCGGTACATCGATCTGGGTGGAACGCTTCTGGTCAACTCCGAGGGTGGTCGCGCGGCGGCTGTCTCCCTCGAAGCGATCATGAAGGAACTCTACCCGGACCTGAAGCTGCGACGTGTGGAGCGCGATCACCTGCTCTACAACGTGCATCACAAGTTGAACGTGCAGGCCGCAGCCGGGGCGACCGTGTCGGCAATCTCCAATGGCGCGCGTGAGATCGCGGTCTTCTTCGACTCCGATGTGGGCATGGCGCTGCAGGCGGACGACCCGCCGGGCACCAAGCCGCAGTGGCGTGTGGCGACGAACTTTTTCGTGATGGCGACCGATCGCCGCACGCTCAACAACCGTCTTGTCGCGGCGTACGAAGCGCGGAAGAAGGGCGCCGCTTCGAGCACGGTGACGATCGGGCACGCCCGCCACAGCGGCGCGTGGAACGTCGAGCCAGCCGCCTTCGAAATGCTCGGCAACCATCTGTTCAACCGCGCTTCGACCGACCTCAAGGTCGAGCAGATCGATCTGGCGTCGATCGCCGATGCTTCGGTCAAGCTTGTGGTGCTCAACGGCATTTCCGACATCACGCTCTCCGATGATGAACTGGCTGCGATGAAGGCGTTCGTGGAAAAGGGCGGCACGATCTTTGTCGAAACCGTCGGCGGCCAGGGCGCGTTCACCCGAGGCATCGAAGGCCAGCTCAACAAGCTCTTCCAGACCAACGCGGTCCGCATGGATCCCGATCATCCGATCATCACCGGTTCCGGCGTCACCGGCGGCTACGACAACCGCGAGGTCGCGTACACCCGCTTCACGATGACGCAGTTGAACGTGGGCAATCGGCCGCGGTTCACCGCGTACTATCAGGGCGATCGGCCCGCGGTCATCCTCAGCTCCGAAGACGTCTCACTCGGTCTGCTCAACGTGAGGCACTGGGGCATTCTCGGCTACGACCACGACTCCGCCCGACGACTCATGACCAACCTCGTCCTCGCCACGAAGGAATGAGCGGGTGGGTGGTGATTCGGTGATGTGAGGGTGCCAGTGGCATTGCCCATCACCCATCACGCATCGGTTCATCCGGCACGGCGGACGACGTATCGTCGCAACGCTTCGATCACCGGTTGATCGGTCGTCAGCAGGTTGTAGTCCACGCCCCGGCTGAGGCAGCCCTGTCGCACGGCGGCGAGATGGTCCGCCATCAATTGGGCGTAGCGCTGGCGGATCTGGCTCACGTGGGTGCGCACCTGCTTGCGCGTTTCCATGTCGACCAGTTGCAGTCGCCCGGCGTTCATGCCGGTCAGATCGACTTCCTGAGGCGTGAGGATCTGAAAGACGATCGCATCCATTCGGTCGTGCCTCAGCCGATTAAGCCCATCGAAAAGCTCGCGTGGATCTTCGAGCAGGTCGCTGATCAGCACGACCAGTCCCCGGTTGCGCGCCTGGCGCTTCATGAGGTTGTGAGCGTGGCGCAATCCGGCGGCGGCGTTGCCCACGCCCTGTACCGGCTTGGTGCGTTCGAGCAGCTGGCAGAGGTTCATGAGGTGCGACCACGTGCCGCCCACAGGCAGATGCCGCACCAGTTCGTCGCTGTAGAGCCCCAGCCCGACGCGGTCGGCCTGTCGGATGGTGAGGAACGCGATTGCCGCGGCCAGCGTTTTGGCGTAACGCAGCTTGGTCATGGCGCTGCGGGAGGTGTCCGCCTGTCCGCGTCCATCGAGGCCGGCGAAGTTCATCGATGCGGAGCAGTCGACCATGAGCACGGCGTGGAGGTCAGTGAACCATCGGAAGCGTCGCAGGTAGAGCCGATCGGTTCGGCCGTACAGCTTCCAGTCGATGGTCGCCGGGTCGTCGCCGGGGCTGTAGGCGCGGTAGTCGTGGAACTCGATGCCCGGCCCGGCCTGCGGCGTGGCGTGCCCCCCGGCGTACAACCCCTCCACCAGTCGCCTCGCGACGAACATCAATCCTTCAAGACCGGCCCAGTCCTTCGGTCGAAGCATGAGAGTAGTTATAGCAGGTTGAGGGTGAATGGTGAGTGGTGAGGGGGGATTGTCAATTGCCGATTGCCAATTGTGTGGTGGGGGAGGCCTTTTCCGGAGTTGGGGGATGTCACCCCCCCCTGGGGTCGACTACGGTTGAGTTGTTGCAAGTGGTGGCGAGTTGGTTGTTTGCGATGATTTTTGTTGATGTCACCCCCACGACAAACACGACAAAGACGACATGGTCTTTTGATTGCGGTTTCGGATTGCGGATTTCATCTAAATGCGGGCGGGACGGGTTGTTACTGCGTTCCGGCATCCGATCGCTGCCTCCGTCCTCTGGCTTGCGGGCCTCTGATCTCTGCTCGGGGGGCGACAAGATGACATTTCGCATCCCCCCGGGAGAAAAGGGGTGGACACCCTAATAATATGCGAATAAAATATGAGAATCAAGGTGCGGTTGCGTGCCGGAAGCAGCACGGCTGTCCCGGCTGTTCGCCAACCGCGCTTTCGCCTGCGGCGAAATGACAGGCATCGCTTTCCACTGAAAGCGGGACCGCCAACGGGTTACGCTGGGAGTGCAGCGGGCGCGAACGGTCGCGCATCGCTCCACTCCCCGCGCTCCACTGTCTTCACTCCCCTCCATCGCGGACGGATGATCGATCATCCGCCCTCACCAAATCACCCATGTTTCACCGAATTTCGATCCGGTTCGGCTTGCGTTCCTGTGATTTGGGCAGCGTCAGGTGGAGGACGCCGGCATCCAGTTTCGCGTCCGCGCGGTTGACATCCACGGTGTCCGGCAGGGTCAGCGTGCGTTCGATGCGGCGGTAGCGGCGTTCCACGCGGTGCTGTTCGCCCTTGGGTTTCTCTTCCTCGCGGTGCTCGGCGGTCAGTCGAAGCACACCTTGGTTGAAGGTGACCTGAATCTCATCCTTGTTGAAGCCGGGCACCTCGGCGTCGATGTAGATGTTCTGTTCATCCTCGTGAATGTCCACGGGGTATTGGGCGACGGCATCTTCGCCGGTGTCGCTGTCATCGCCCCAGAACGGGCCGAATGCGCGGTCGAACAGGCGGTCCATTTCGTGGCGAAGCGTGCTGATCGGGTTCTGGCGTCGAGCAGGCAACATGGTTGACTCCTTCGTCTTCGTCGTGCGTGATGTTTCGTTTGGGGGGTGAGCCATCCACCCCCGTGCGCGTCCCACCTTACTGGTGCGCGGCAGAACGATGATGTCTGCGATTGTCGTAAACGCGCGTGGGGAGATCGCTTGAACGAGCGTGAGACATTGCCGGAGGCGGGTCGGGGTGAATCGGGTTTGATCCTCGGGTGTTTCCCGATGTCGCAAGTCACAGCGGTCTTTTGTGGGGATGAGCATGCACAAGAACGTGCGGTACGGATTTCGGGACAAGTTGTGCATGAATCGGCAGCGTCGGGCAGCGGCACGGTGTGAATGTTCGTCGCCATCACGTGTTGTGATGGCGACGCGGTGGTAGCGGGCGGCGCGGGCGATGTGGGTAGTTTGTCCGCTGGGGCGACGACGGTTGATGGCGAGCAAAGGCGTTGTGGTTGCTGAGCGAGGGGTGCTGGGGAATTCCCTCATGCTCAAACTGACGATCTTCCTCATTGTCCGATATGGCGGATCGTGGTTTGATCGTACACGCGGTCAACGTCAGCCGCGTTCGTGGAGTCCTCAACCGATGCAACGTTCGTTCGAAGCTTCTTCCGAGTCGGCCCAGCCGCGGGTGACATCCCAGGACATCGCCAGGCGTGCCCATGAGATGTGGGTTGCCGCGGGCAGGCCGGCGGGGCTTGAACTGAACTTCTGGCTTTCCGCGGAGCTGTTTCTGACCCATCCGCCAGCTCAGCGAAGCCCGCGCCCGTCACGGCCTCATCAGCCTGTCCACGACCGACCCCGCAGCGTATCGCACGCAACACACGCATGACGTTTTTTGATGTCCCGGTTCCGCCGGGCGCGTTGTTTGATGGAATACCGGAAGCCGCCACGCTCCACGCTATCGCCTTGTTCGTTCAGCCGTCAATCCAGGAGTGTTGCTCATGATCCGTCCCGACCAGTCGCTCGTCACGATCCGTGCCCGCTTTCCCCGCGCCCAGGCGGTGTTCATTCTCGGCGAGTTCAACAACTGGTCGACGTCGGCCACGCCCATGTCACCGGCCGGCGCGGGTCATTGGGAAATTCAACTGCCGATGCATGATCAGCCCAGCCGCACGTATTTTTTCGTCTGGGAGAAGGGCAAACCGTTCGGCAAGCTCGTGCGTCATCACAGTGAGCCCGCGACGCCCCGAGCGGTGCCACAGGCGATGGCGATTTGAGGGGTCATCTCTTTGCGAGGGGATGTTGATCGCGGCATCGGGGCCGGCGTGGTGTTGTGGTTCGTTGGGGGACGCACCGCACCGCAGAGCCGGATGCGGTGTGGCACCGGCACCAGGCTGTGTGCGGGCTGCATGTGCCGTTGTTTCGTGTGACGATCGCTCGTAGGATACGCCTGTCATTCACCTTCTGGCTCCGCACGAAGTGGAGCGGTGCGGGGACGACCCCGCGCTTGCCGGAATCGTGGACCGATGGGGACGACCCCATCCTGCAGCGTGGGTCGCCATGCACTGGATCATTCTCTTTGTCGCCGGCCTGTTCGAGGTCGCCTGGGCGATTGGACTCAAGTACACCGAAGGTTTCACCCGCCTGGTGCCCAGCGTGCTGACGGTGGGTTGCATCGTCGTGAGCATGGGGCTGCTTGGGGTGGCGCTGCGCCAACTGCCGGTCGGCACCGCCTACGCCATTTGGACGGGTATCGGCGCGGCGGGCACCGTGGTCATGGGCATCCTTCTTTTCGGCGAATCGACCGACCCGTGGCGGCTGGCGTGCGTGGGGCTCATCCTCGCGGGGATCATCGGCCTGAAGGTGACGGCGTGAAGCGCTGGTGAGCATGGGGCAGCGCATCGCGGCCCGTGTGTCGCGTCAGCGGTACACTGATGCGGGATCGGGGGGTCGGTAGCGCTGAATGATTCGCACGGATCATCATTCGATAGGGAGCATGTCATGAGGCTTCGACATGTCGGGTTCATGTTGTTACTGCTGGTGGTTGTATTTGGCGGAGCGTCGGATTCACGCGGGGCGAAGCCGGCGGACACGTTTCGGCCGATCTTCAACGGCAAGGATCTGACGGGCTGGAGCGGGGATGAGCGGTTCTGGCGCGTGGAGGACGGCGCGATCGTCGGTGAAACGACCGAGGACAGCCGGGCGCCGGGCAACACCTTTCTCATCTGGGAACAGGGCGAACTGGATGATTTTGAGCTGCGGCTGAAGTTTCGCATGACCAGCGACTACGCCAACTCGGGCGTGCAGATTCGCTCGGTGCGTTTGGATAAGCATGTGGTGGGGGGATACCAGGCGGACCTCGCCAACGATGGGTGGACGGGCGTGATGTACGAGGAACGCGGCCGGGGCATTCTGGCGCATCGCGGGGAACGTGCGACGATTGCGGCGGATGGCTCACGCACCGCCACGGCGTTCGGCGACAAGGATGCGCTGCATCAGCACATGAAGCTGCGCGACTGGAACGATTACCACATCATCGCGCGGGGCAACCGCATCACGATCCGGCTCAACGGCGAAACGATGAGCGAACTCATCGATGAGAGCCCGGCGGCGCGACGTCACGGGGTGCTGGCGCTGCAGGTTCACGCGGGCCCTCCGATGCGCGTGGCGTTCAAGGACATCGAACTCAAGCGCGTGCCGGTGGAAGGAAAGAAGAAGGTGGTGCTGGTGGCGGGGCGTCCCAGTCACGGGTACGGCGAGCACGAGCACAACGCCGGGTGCATGCTCTTCGCGCGGTTGCTCAACGAGCACACGGACAACATCTTCGCCACGGTGTATCGCAACGGTTGGCCGAGCGACCCGACGGCGTTCGACAACGCGGATTCGGTGGTGATCTACGCGGACGGCGGGCGCGGGCATCCGGTGATGCCGCACCTGCAGTCGTTCGATGTGGTGATGAAGCGCGGCGTGGGGCTGGTGTGCATCCACTATGCGGTCGAGGTGATGGCGGATGAATCGGGGAAGTATTTTCTTGATTGGATCGGCGGATACTTTGAGCCGCACTGGTCGGTGAACCCGCACTGGACGATCAAGGACATGAAGCTGGGCAAGCCGCACGCGATCACCCGCGGGGTGGAGCCTTACGAGCTGAACGATGAGTGGTATTACCACATGCGTTTTCCCGATCGGATGGAGGGGGTGGACGCGATCATCACGGCGCTTCCGCCGGCCGAGTCGCTGACCCGTCCCGACGGTCCGCACAGCGGCAACCCGCACGTGCGCAAGGCGGTGCTCGAGCACAAGCATCCGCAGCACACGGCCTGGGCGCGGCAGCGACCGGATGGCGGCCGGGGCTTTGGCTTTACCGGCGGACACTTCCACTGGAACTGGGGACACCCCGAGCACCTCAAACTGGTGCTCAACGCGATTGCGTGGACGGCCGACGCAACGGTGCCGGAGCAGGGCATCACCGTGCCGGCGCTCACGTTTGAAGACCTGGAAGCGAACCTGGACGGTAAGCAGCCGAGCAACTTCAACCGTCCGCGGCTGATCGAGCAGGTCAAGGCGTGGAACGAGTGAGTTGGTATGTGCCGGGTGGGCCGGGCATGGGGGGGATGTTCGGCGCATGCGACCGACGCGCGGAAGGTGTGGTTCCGCGCGTCGGGGACAAGCCGGTACTTTGTCAGTGGATCAGTGCTTCGAGCTTCTTCGCCAGTTCGATGTCGAACTTGGTCACGCCGTCGGCATCGTGGGTGTGCAGGTCGATGCGCACTTTGTTGTAGACGTTGGACCACTCGGGGTGATGGTCCATGGCCTGGGCGACGATCGCCGCCCGGGTCATGAAGCCGAACGCCTCGATGAAGTCCTTGAACTCCAACTCGCGGTGCAACTTGCCATCGACGAGCGACCAGCCCTTGAGCGTGGCGATCGCCTCCTCGATTTCCTGCTGTGACAACCTGCTTCGCGGCATGGGTATCTCCCGTCAGCGGGCCGAGAACCGTCCGCCTCAGGTGGCGGACAGTTCGAGCATGGACATGGCCTGGGCGACGATGTGATCGGCGCTGAGTCCTGCGGCGGCCATGACGTCTTCGGGGGTTCGGCCGCTCTTGGGGATGTTGCGCACGAACATCTGGGCGACGGTGAAGCCGCCGCCGTCCGCGGCACAGGCGTCGGCGATCGCGCTGCCGATGCCGCCGCCGTAGTTGTCCTCGAGCGTCAGCACCATGCCGTTGTTCTCGTTGGCGAGGTCGAGGATGGCCTCCTCATCGAAGGGGATGGAGTAGAGGTCGACGAGGGTGGCGTCGACGCCCTGGGCATCGAGCTTCTCCAGCGCCTTGTTGGCTTCATGGACCATGTAGCCCGAAGCGACGATGAGCAGGTCGCGTCCTTCGGTAAGGACCTCGTGCCCGCCGAGGGTGAACTTGTCGTTTTCGCCGTAGAGGAACTCGACCTCGGGTCGCAGGGTTCGCATGTAGCAGGGGCCGTCGTATTCCGCCATCGCGAGTGTCAGGGCGTACGCCTGGAACGCATCGGAAGGCTGCAGGAGGAAGAAGGCGGGCGAGCCGTTCTTCCGTGCGACGGTGGTGAATGCGCGGAACCATGCGACATCGGGCAGGGACATCTGGCTGGGGCCGTCGGCGGCGAGGGAGATGCCGGCGTGGGAGCCGACCACCTTGAAGTTGGCGCCGCTGTTCACCGCCATTTCGATCTGGTCGTACGCTCGGGTGACGAACTTGGCGAAGGTGGAGGCGAAGGGCACCTTGCCGCCGGCGCTCAGACCCGCGGCCACGGAGTACATGTTCTGCTCGGCGATGCGGCATTCAAAGAAGCGCGACGCCAGCTCGGGATCCTTCGAGAACATTTCCGCGAAGGTGGAGTTTTTCACGTCGGCATCGAGCGCGACAACGTCGCTGCGTGCATGGCCCAGCGCCCGCAGCGCCACGCCGTAGGCGCGACGGGTGGCGAAGGCGCGCTTCTCCAGCGCCTTTTCGTGGCCGTACTGCTTCATCGCTTCGGTGAACGACGGCGCGGGGTTGTGCACCGGGGCTTCGCTCTTGCGCGGCGGCATGAGTTCGAGCTTGAGCGCTGTGTCGGCGACTGCGCCGAGCTGTCGACCGGTTGCCTCGAGTTCCTCGATGGCGGTGGTGAGTTTGTCGCCGGTCGCCGGGGTGCCGTGGTGGCCGTGCCCCTGCTGCGACGGGCTGCCCCAACCCTTGACGGTGCGGGCGACGATCGCCACCGGCAGCGCCTCGGGGTCGTGAACCTTGCGGGCATGCTCTTCCAGCGCCTGCTTGATGGCGGTGGGGTTGTGGCCGTCGATGTCCAGCGGCTCAAAACCGTACGCCTCGAGCTTGGCGACGATTGCATCGGCGGTCTGCTGCGGGCTGACCTGATCGCTCTGGGCGTAGACGTTGCAGTTGAAAATCGGGCACACGCCCTTGAGGTCGTGATCCTTGATGAAGTCGACGGCTTCCCAGATCTGACCTTCGCGCGCTTCACCGTCGCCGATGATGCAGAAGATGCGCTTGTCGATGCCATCAACGCGTGCGGCGGCGGCGAGACCGGCGGCAACGGACAGGCCCTGGCCCAGCGAACCGGTGGCGGCATCAAAGAACGGGAAGCCTTCGATCGGGTTGGGGTGGCCGTCCACCATCGAATCAATGGCGCGCAGGGACATGGCGTCCTCGCGGGTCATGGGACGCCACTCGTCCTTGTTGCGGCCGATCATCACGCCCTGATCGGCGCAGGCGGCGTAAATGATGGGGCAGGCATGCCCTTCGGACAGCACCAGGCGATCGCTGGAGGGGTGTGCGGGGTTCGCCGGCTCGTAGCGCATGTGGGTGTACATCAGCACCGCGGTGAGGTGCGCCAGGCTGGCAGCGGTGGTGGGGTGGCCCGACCCCGCCGCCGCGGTCATTTCGTAGCTGAGCCTGGTCAGTTCGACTGCCTTGGCGTGAATTGTCGAATCGAATGACATATCGGTGGATCCTTCCGTGGTGAGTGCTAATTCGAGGGAATCGGCCCCCTGAAATCGATGTTCACGCGGGATTATCCACGCCAGACCCGGCCATGGCAAACGGATTCGTACGGATCGCAATGAATCGCCTGTCGGAACCGGACCATCGTGCCGGCGGTATGGTAACCGCGGGGACAAGAGGCATCGCAATACCGGTGTCGCCCTGATTTTCGTGATCGCGTCGCTTCAGAGAGCCCCTGAACAGAAAGTTTTTTGCCGGGTGTGAACTTTTGCCTGTCTGCTGCGGAGATAGGTAGGACGTTTCCGGTGCGTGGATGGAACTGATGTTGGACGAAGGTCTGGCAGATCGTCAGTTGCAGATGAAGATGCTCGCCAGTCGCTGGATCGATGCCCAGCCTGCCGTGGCGTCGTTCATCGCGAGCATGGTGGACGATTTCAACGACGCGGAGGACATCCTCCAGCAGGTGGCGATGACCACGATCGACCGGCTGCAGGACTACGACCCGTCGCGGCCGTTCGTCGCCTGGGTCATGGGCATCGCCAAGATCGAGATTCTGCGGTATCGGCGGCGTCGCAGCGGGGATCGGCACGTGTTCAGCGAAAGCCTGCTCGATGTGCTGGCGGCGGCGCACCTCGAAGTGGAAGCGGAGAACAACGTGATGCGCGGCGCGCTGCTGCAGTGTCTGAAAAAGCTCAACGCCCGGGCACGCAGCGTTTTGCGCCTGCGCTACGAACACGACTATCGACTCGAGGCGATCGGCAAACAGTTGGACATGACCAAATCCGGGGCGGCCATGCTCCTGCATCGCGTGCGGCACGTGCTGCGCAAGTGCATTCGTCAGGAGATGCTCGAATCGGAACGGTGAAACCGGACTTCATCCGCGAGGACACGTGTGGCTCGCGGACCTGCTTGGTGAAACTCAAGTTCTAAAGGAGCGAACGACATGGGACGAAGCAACGTGGCGAACGTGTGGGCGGCGGCGGCGGCGGTGGTTGGGCTGGTGACGGGGACGGCGTCCGCGACCATCGTCCAGTTCGATGCGGCATCCGGCACGCTTGGATCGGATTTCGTCATCACGCCTGTGGCAGGCGCGATCGGCGGCAACGTCATCTCGGACACGGTTGCCGGCAACTCGGGGCCCCAGACCGTCGCTTCCTATTCGGTCAACTTCACCCAGGCAGGGTCGTACGACCTGTACCTGCGGCTGGTCACCACCAGCAGCGCAAGCGCGGACAGCCTTTTCATCGCCACCGATTTCGGGGTGCGGGACAGCTCCAATATGGGCAATACGGCCGAGTGGCTCAGCCTCAACGGGTGGTCGCCCTTCAACAACGCGTTCAACGGCGTGACGACGTTGGACGGCCAGGTGTGGCAGCAGGGGGCCAACCAGATCCCCAATAACACGCTGATCTGGGTGAACCTCACGGCAAACTTCAAGGAGCTTCTGCTCAATCCCAACAACGGGCCGGAGGTCGGCACGTATGACGTTGCCGCGCCGGGCACGCTGACGTTTCAGATCGCGGGCCGGGAGGCGAACTTTCAAATCGATGCGCTGGCGTTCGTGCTCACCAGTGAGCGCGGCAATGTGGTTCAGGGTGTGAACGGCGCGCTGGCGCTGATTCCCGAGCCTGCATCGCTGGCGCTGATGGGGACGGGCGTGCTGCTGATGATGCGTCGTCGTCGCTAATTCAGACGTGTGGTTGCACCTCGCGTGCAGCCGGTCACGGGGCGTGACGGTGCGCCGAAAGGCGTTCCGTCATTTTCGCGGGCAATCCGTGCGAGGGAGGTCAACGTGAGTACTCAACGACGGGCAACGGCGTTTACGCTCATCGAACTTCTGGTGGTGATCTCGATCATCGCGCTGCTGATCGCGTTGCTGCTGCCCGCGTTGGCGGCGGCGCGGGACACGGCCCGGCAGGCACAGTGCCTGTCCAATCAGCGAACCTTTGCCACCGGCGCGCACACCTACGCCACTGATCACGACGGCTGGATCGTCCGTGGGGCGTACGGCGACTGGAAAGTCACCGTCTTCGCCATGGCGGACTACTTCGGCGTTTCCAAAAGCGAAGCGCCCAATCCGCGGGATCGCTACGGCGGGTTTACGGCCGCCGAATTTGCGGCGTGGATGGACCGGGTGGGCATCTATAAATGTCCCTCGCTCAACATCCCATTCCCGCAGCATTACGCGGTGAACACCAACGATTTCACCTGGACGCGCGAGGGCACGGGGTCGCTGCGTGAGATCAACACCAACACGTCCGGCACGCCTTACGCCGCCATGTCGAAGCTCGAGGATGCGCATCGTCCCAGCAGCACGGCATTCATGACGGAAACCAACGCGGGGCACCTGCAATCGGGTTCGATCACGGACATATTGAGCAACATGAACGTCTGGACGTGGAACGATCTGCCGTACCACTACCTGTCGGGCATGCCGCAGCCGACGTGCCGCATGGTGCCGCACGATGATCGCACGCGTCATATGAACGCGCAGACGGTGTCGTTTTTTGATGGGCACGCCGCGGCACTGGGTTTCGAAGTGGGGAATTACCCACGCGGCCTGCTCGATGGGCACAACTTCTGAAAGAACCACCACGCCTGTGAACTTCTGGCATGAAGACGATGGAAGCTCTGATCGACGCGTATCTGGACCGGCACCTGACGCCTGAGCAGGCGCAGGAGCTTGCCCAGTGGATTGCCGCCGATCCGGAGCATGCCCGGCAGTTCGCCCGCGAGTTGATGCTGCACCGGGCGATGCGTGATGAGTTCACGGGGGCGGGGTCGCGGTCGCTTCTGGAGTTGAACCACAACGCGGTGGTGGCGGGGCCGGACGACAGTCAGGTGTGGGAAGCGCTGCTTCGTGCGGAGGAGACATCGGAGCCGATGTTGACGGCGTTGCCGCCGATGCCGGCCGCGCCGACATCCCCGGAACACACGCAGGTCGACATCACCGGCAACGGAGACGATCGGCAGGCGCAACTGATTCTGAGTTTGCCGGGCGTGCAGTTGTATCGCAATCCGAACGCTGAACGCCGCGCGCGTCGCTGGGGACGCTGGCTGGCGGCGGCGCTGGTGTTGGTGGCGGTGGGGCTCTCGTGGTACAGCCTGCGCGACGGCGGTGATGAGCAGGATGTGCAGCCGTCCACGTCGACACCGCAGGTGGTCCAAACGCCGCAGCCGATCGTCGGGCGGTTGACGCAAACCTATGGCGCTCAGTGGGAAGGCGATGTGACGCCCACGGCGGGGATGAACTTCCGCGCCGGGGACCGATTGCATTTGGTGGACGGTTTCGCCGAGGTGCGACTGGATCGCGGCGCGACCATCGTGTTGCAGGGGCCTTGCGATCTGGCGTTTCACGATGAGAACCGCGTGCGGCTGAACGGCGGGATGCTCGTGGCGCATGTGCCGATGGAAGCGGTGGGATTCGCCGTGCAGACGCCGCGGGCGATTCTGGTGGATCACGGGACGGAGTTCGGGGTGACGGTCGATGAGACGGGAGCGACGGAGACGACCGTGTTTGAAGGAGCCGTGGCGTTATCCAATGCGGTGGAAGTGGCGGAAGCGACCGAGACACGGCTGGTGGTGAAGGGCTGGAACGGTCGGCTGGAGGCGGAGGGCACGATCGCGCTGGAGCCACAGCGCAGCGGCGGTGAGAGCGGGCATTACGTGCGGCGGATTTCCGTGTCGCCCTATCTGATGCAGGTGTACCGGATGAACCCGGATGCCTACTGGCGCTTCACCGATGTGCGCAGCGATTTGGTGCTCAATCATTTGAATCCGAACGGCTATGTGGGGGTGCATCAGGGCGCGACGGGGATGCGGCTCGTGCCAGGCCCGGACATCCTGGGGCGCGACAATCAGGCGCTGCTGCTGGCGGGCGACACGTATCTGGATTTCGGCGACGTGCTGAACTTCGACCGCGACAACGCGTTCAGCTTCGCGTTCTGGGTGCGGCCGGACAGTGATTCCAACGCCTCGATCTTTTCACGGATGGATGTCGCCAAACCGCACCGCGGGTACGATGTGTACCTCACGGGCATGCAGATCGAGTTTCAACTGAAGCACTCGTTTTATGTGCGGCCGCACAACGCCGTGCGCGTCGTCGCGCGCGACCCCCTGACCGTTGGCGAATGGGTGCACGTGGTGCTGACGTACGACGGTTCGAGCAAAGCGTCGGGCGTGCGCATCTACCTGAACGGTGAACCCGCCGCGATGCAGGTGCGCGACGATGCGCTGACCGACACCATTCGCACGACCGCGCCGTTCCGCATCGGTCGCCGCACCGATACCAGCACCAACAACCAGCTTCTGCGTCAAAGCGACACGGAGGGGACGTATCACTTCGTCGGCGGTCTGGACGAACTGATGGTGTTCCAACGGGAAATCACCGCGGAGGAGGTCGCCGCGTTGTACCAGTCGTTCGGCGCTGAAGCGGCGAGCGATTGATGCGCCCCGGTAACGCTGTCGGCTGCCGGGTCAGTCACCCAGCACGTACGCGAAGATCAGCGGGGCGACGATCGTGGCGTCCGACTGGATCATGTACTTGGGCGTGTCGACATCGAGCTTGCCCCATGTGATCTTTTCGTTGGGCACCGCGCCGCTGTAGCCGCCGTAGCTGGTGACGGCGTCGCTGATCTGGCAGAAGTAAGCCCAGAAGGGCACATCGTCGCGCTTGAGGTCCTGGATGATCGTGGGCACGACGCAGATGGCGAAGTCGCCCGCGATGCCGCCGCCCACCTGGAAGAAGCCGACGGACGGCTTGCCCTCGGTAGACGTGCCCTTCATCCCGCTGTTCTCCAGATACCAGCGGATGAGATGCTCCATCTGCTCGGTGCCGCTCTTGACCATGTGGTGGTTGGGCAGTTCCCCGCGGTAGACGGCGGCGGCGAACATGTTGCCCGTCGTGGAATCCTCCCAGCCCGGCGAGTAGACGGGGATGCCCTTTTCCATCGCTGCGAGCATCCAACT
This sequence comes from uncultured Phycisphaeraceae bacterium, assembly GCA_964511575.1. Lineage (GTDB taxonomy): Bacteria > Planctomycetota > Phycisphaerae > Phycisphaerales > Phycisphaeraceae > CALKHT01. The sequence goes on from CAZEFM010000025.1 coordinate 14,714, forward strand.
GTTCTCCGCGCCGATCTGGTAGTGCGGCTCCATCTTGCCGTCGCGGAACAGGTCGAAGAGGAACTCGCTTTCGAACTTGCGCTCGCCGTCGGCGGCGGCCTTCTTCCAGCGGTCGATCAGCGCCCGCTCCATCTCGCGCATCACGTCCTCGGGGATGCACGTATCCGTCACGCGGTTGAACCCACGCTCATAAAGTGCCCGCTCGTCCTCGGCGGAGAGGGCTCGCCAATCCTGAATGATCTCGTAGTCGCGATACGCCAGCAGGTTGAAAAGGTCCTCCTCGAGGTTCGCCCCGGTGCAGCAGATGGCGTGCACCTTGTCCTCGCGGATCATGCGGGCGAGGATCTGGCCCAGCTTGGCGGTGGACATCGCCCCGGCGAGCGTCACGAGCATCTTGCCCCCGGCGTTGATGTGCTGTTCATAAGCCCGGGCGGCAGCAACAGTTTCGCGGCTGTTGAAGTGCAGGTAGTGCTTGTCCATGAAGGCACGCACCGTGCCCGTTCCGGTGACAAACGCACTGGCCACCCCCGACTGCGCCATCGCTTCTGGTTTCATCGCGCTAAAACTCCTCGATTGCGGGCAGCATCGCCCGAACAGGCAATGATAGCGAAAGAATCGCGCCGGGAAGAGTCGCCCGCAATACCGCGCGGGCCGACACGCGATCCGCCGATGTGCCGTCACGGTGGTCGCCGCCGCTCGCAAGGCTCCCGCCAGCGCCCTATACTGCCCGATTCCATACTGCTTCATCCCCGGAACCCGCGTTTAGACGGATCAATAGCTTCCATGAGAGCTGTCATTACCATTCTGGCGGTGCTGATCGCCATCGTTTTCGGGGTGTCGCTGGCGACGCGCCAGGGACCCGAACCTTCGACCACCACGCCGGCAGAGACCGCGCAGGACACCCCGGCCGCCGAGCAGGGCAGTCCCGCCGACACCCCGGCCGCTCCCCCGGCGGGTGACGAAGCCCCGGCCCCCGCCACCAGTCCCGCGCCCACCGCCACCGCAGCGCCCGACCCCATCGAAGGCCTGCGCGTTCAACCCGCCGAGATCGCCGAGTCCAGCAGCCTCGGTTCCATCGACCGCGACAGCGACTACGCCATGCGCGTCGACTTCACCGGCTGGGGGGCGGCCATCAAGACCATCACCCTCAGCCAGTTCAACGAGGAAGTCGTCCTCACCGACCATGAAGGCGAGCGTCGGCCGCTGGTCATTCAGGACGTCATCACCGCGCCCGCCGGCGAGCAGCAGTTGCGCGCGTACGCCTTCGCGGCGCAATCCGTCACCGTCAACGGCACGACGATCAACCTCGAAACGGTCCGGTGGCATCGCGAAGCCGACGGCCACTACAGCGTCACCCTTGTCGATGGCGCGGATCAACCGGTGCTGCGCATCGACCGACGCTTCGTGCTGAGCGATCTGGGGCCGCGGCGGGGACACGACCTGACCTGCTTCCAGACCTTCCGCAACCTCAGCGGTCGGGAACTGCAGGTGCAGTGGAACCAGAACGGCCAGGCGGAACTGGAAGCCGATCAGGGCTATCTCGGTGATCGGCGGCAGTTCATCGCCGGCTACTACAACCTGCGCCTGGACGCCAATCGGTTCCGCGTCTACACCGATGGCACGCTCGTCAACCGTGCCGATGCGGTGAAGAGCATCGATGCGGCCGGTGGGGTGTGGCCGTTGTGGCCTTCCGAGAACGTGGAAGAGAAAACCGAACTCGCCTGGATCGCCACGGTCAACCGTTACTTTGCCGTGGCGTTGCATCAGCCCGTGGCGGTGCCGGAGGAACTGGCGAATCGTCAGCGGGTGGTGGTGCCGGGGCTGGAACGCGATTTTCCCGTGGTGCGTCTGCAGACGCTGGGCAGGGCGGGGCAGGATGTCGATCGCCGGGCGGTGGTGACGGTGCTCAGGAGCCGCACGATGACGCTGGCGGCGGGGGCGACGGACGAACTGAACATCGCCATGTTCGCCGGGCCGCGCGACCCGCAGCTTTTCGCGCAGGCGCCGTACAGCTGGATGCATTTCAACGAGATGATCCGCTACGAGATGGGCTGTGCGTGGTGCACGTTCCAGCCGCTGGCGCGCGGGCTGCTGTGGTTCCTGCGCACGATCTACAGCGTGGTGCGCGACTGGGGCGTGGCCATCATCATCCTGGTGCTGGTGGTGCGACTGGTGCTGCACCCGATCACCAAGCGGTCGCAGATCAACATGACGAAGATGGGCAAGGCCATGCAGGCCATGCAGCCCGAGATGGAGAAGATCCGCACCAAGTACAAGGACAACCCGCAGAAGCTGCAGGCCGAGACGATGCGGCTGTACCGCGAGAAGGGCGTGAACCCCGCCAACCTGCTGGGCTGCCTGCCCATGTTCCTGCAGATGCCGTTGTGGATCGCCTTGTACGCCATGCTCGCCTTCGCCATTGAACTGCGGCATCAGCCGGCGTTCTACGGCATCTTCCAGACGATCTCGGGCGGATCGTGGGGCTTCCTCAGCGATCTGTCCTCGCCCGATCGCTTCATCCGCTTCTTCGAAGAGGAACGCAAGTTCTTCATGATCGACTACTCGTCGCTGAACCTCCTGCCGCTGCTGATGGGTGTGGTGTTCTACTTCAACATGAAGCTGACGACGCCCCCGCCCGCCAACGAGCAGGCCGCACAGCAGCAGAAGATCATGAAGTGGATGACGCTGCTGTTCCCGCTGATTCTCTATTCCGCGCCGAGCGGCCTGACGCTGTACATCCTGGCGTCAACAGGCGCGGGCATGGTGGACAGCTACTTCGTCCGTCGCCACATCAAGCGCGAGGAGGAAGCTGGCACGCTCTTCGCGAAGAAGGAACCCAAACCCGGCGGCTTCATGGACCGCATGCGCAAAGCCGTCGAGGAACGCCAGCGCCAACTCCAGCAACTGCAGGAACAGCGCGAACGCGAAGAACGCCAGCGCAAGAAGAAGCGCAAGTGAGCGGAACCACGAATGAACGCGAATTGACGCAGATTTACTGCGCAAGCGTTCACGTGGCCACAAAACTGTTCATGAAGATTCGCTGCGCTTAAGCAGCGGCGTTGACGATGTTCCCTGACTTCATCTGTGTTTATCCGTGTTGATCTGTGGCTCAACACGTCACGCGATGTACATCAGCGGTTCGGCGGGGGCGTCGTTTTCGAGGATCTGGGTGAGCGGGTCGGTGGGATCGTCGGGGTTGAAGGCGACGGCGATCATGCTGGCGTGGGTGCCGGCGCGCAGGGTGGCGTTGGATGAGATCATCGACAACGCGCGCGTGCCGTTGATCGTTGCCATGCGCAGCAGCGTTTGCGGGTCCGTCCCGTCCCGCCGATAGAGCCAGCGCATCTGCGGTAGAATCCCCAGCGGCTGGGGTTCGTGCGGCGGCTGACAGATCACCGAATCCGTCCCCAGGCAGACGTTCACCCCCGCTTCGAGCATGTCGCGATAACGGTGGCCCGTGTGTCCGAAGTAGTCGCTCGCCACCGGGCAGTATGCGACCGACACACCATACTTCGCCAGCTTTTCGATGTGCGCATCGTCCACGTAATTGCAGTGCGCCAGCAGCCAGCGTCCGTGCTTCAGGACATCGTCCAGCCAATCGATGGGATGCTCGCCCCTGGCCGGCGCAAGCCCCGGCTCCCACTTGCCCAGTTCCTTGAGCAGATCGACGAACGGCCCGGTGCCGTCGCGCACGAAAGCCAGCTCTTCGGGTGTCTCCGCCATGTGCGTTGACAGACGATAGGCGTGGCTGCTGGCGTACTTCGTCGCCGCGTGATAAAGCTCAGGGCCGGCGGAATAAGGGGCGTGCGGCTCGATGCCCAGCGCCACCGTCGGATGCGACCGATCCAGAGCAGGATGTCCCTCAAAGAGGTCGTTGAGTTCGTCGATGGTCTGTTGCTGGCGTTTACCCAGCCCGAAACATTCCAGATAGCTCACCCCTTGCAGGCCTGTCTCCATGCGCGCCTGGATGGCGGCGGGCGAGGGCGCGATGTCCCCCGCGGTGCCCACCCCCGCGGCCCAGCAGCCTTCCACGCCCTGACGCACCGCGTCCGCCACCGCGGCATCGTCTCGCGGTGCCTCGGCGATCACCATCTTCAGCCAGTCGATGAACCGACCGTTGTAAGGCCGCGGACCCAGGGGCGTGAGGTTCAGGTGAGCATGCGCGTTGACCATCGCGGGCAGAATCAGCATGTCGGGCAGGTCGATCACCTCCACTGCCCGCACCTGCTGCATGACGTCCTGATCGTCTCCCACGGCAACGACACGGCCGTTGCGCACGGCCACCGCGCCGGGGCGATGGTTGATGCCCGTGGCGTCACACACCGCCGCAGCGCGATAGACGCTGATGCCCGACCCACGAAACCGCATGCCGATTCTTCGTTTCATGCTCATTGCGCCTGCGTGACGATAACTTCCCGGGGAGGTGGCGTTGATTTTAGCGGCCCTTAAGTTAGCTTATACCGGCGTCGGGGCCACCCGACCACGCTTCAGGGATGAGTCACCCGGTCCCGACCGATCAGTCAGAAAGGATTGCACAGTGAAGATGCGAGGCATTCACCTGTTACTGCTTGTCGCTCTGTCGGTGGTTGCGTTCGGTTGTGTCGCGCAAGGCGAACAGGATCGATTGCTCCGCAGCAACCGCGTGAAGGACGATCAGATCGCCAACCTCAAGGCGCAGATCGAGGAACGCGACGCCACCATCGCCGCCCTCCGCGCCCAGCAGGCGCAGCCCAGCCCCGAACTGCTCGCCCAGATTGAGCAGCTCCAGGCCGACCGCGCCCGACTGCAGGGCGAGCTCGAAGACCTGCTGCGACGCGTCAACGAACTGCCCAGCGGTCCGCTGCCCGATGCCGTCAACCAGGAGCTGATGCAACTGGCGGCGACCAACCCCAGCCTCATGACCTATGACCCCAAGCTGGGCATGATCCGCTTCGCCAGTGACCTGACCTTCGCCCTGGGCAGCGCCGATGTGAGCGGCACCGCGACGACCTCGCTGACCGACCTGGCGCGGATTCTCAACACCCCGCTGGCGCAGCCGTACGAAGTGCGCGTCGTCGGCCACACCGACAACGTCCGCATTGCCAACCCCCGCACGCTGGAACGGCACCCGACGAACTGGCATCTGTCGGTCCACCGGGCGATCTCGGTCAAGGATGTGCTGCAGAAGGCGGGTGTGTCGCCCAACCGCATCGCGATCGGCGGGTACGGCGAGTTCCGCCCGGTGGTGGCCAACGGCCCCCGCGGCGCGCAGGCCAACCGCCGTGTGGAAATCTATCTCGTCCCCATGGCGGCGACGTCCAACGTCACCCCCGCCCAGACGACGGTGCAGCCCGCCCAGCTCGTTCCTGCTCCCGCCCCGACGCGCGAGGAAGCCGAGCCCGAAGCGCCCGAGTTCTTCAAGTAAGCCGACGGGGTGATGACAACACGTGAAACGATGGACAGCCGACCTCACCGGGTCGGCTGTTTCCTTATCGCCTCCATCAGCGCCGCGATGAACGCATCGGTGCGTGGCAGGACATCGGCGTGCGCTGTCACCTCGTCGGCGGTAAGCCAAAGTGTTTCCGCCACTTCCTGCGGGTCGGGCGACAGTTCGTCGCTTTCCAGATAACCGAGGTAGCCCCATAGGGTCAGCGGTCGATCATCGAAGACGTGGTGCCAGACGAGCTGCTCCAGTCGCACGTGGACGCCCAGCTCTTCGCGGAACTCGCGGGCGGCGGCAACTTCATGGTGTTCACCCACCTCCACCGCGCCGCCGGGGAAACAGATTTTCAGCGGCGCTGCGGCGAGCGTGGCGGCACGGCGAATGAGCAGCCAGCGTCCATCGGCACGCGGACAACCGACAATCGCGCCGTGGACGCGGCCATCATCGTGAACCGGTCGTTTCATCCCCTTATTCTATCGCACGATGCGTTGATCGCAGCAACCGTTAGAATGCCGACGATGCTTTACTCTCTCATGCGACAACTTCGGTCGCTGTTCACCGCCGATGCAATGTCCCCAGGGCGCTGCCGCACCGTTTCGGCGTTGGCGGGTGCGTTCTTGCTGCTGATGCTCGCGATGGTTTGCGGTTGTGCGGACTTCGACAGTCTGGATCGCGAAGCCGCCCGCCTCATCGAACGGCGTCAGGCGCTCACGCTCGGTGAAGATGCCCCCAACGATGGTCGGCCCGTCCCCGCTTCCCCGAGCGTGGTTTCACCCAGCGACAGCGACTATCGGCCGCCCACCACCAACAATCCTTCCGTCAACGATCTGCCCGCCCGGACCGACCCGACGCCGGGCCGTGAACCCGGCCAGGAACATCTGGCCGACCCGCCGATGCCGCAGATGCTCGCGGGGCAGGGCGAGGCGATGATGATGACGCTCGAGGAGGTACTCGCCTACGCGATCGAGCACAGCCGGGAGTACCGCGACCGCAAGGAGGACTTGTTCCTCGCGTCGCTGAATCTGCTCATCGAGCGTCACCTCTGGGGTCCACGCTTCTTCAACGACACCGTCGCCACCTTCAGCGGCACGCCCGAACGCGGCGACCACGATCAGGTCTTCTCCCTGCTCAACGACTTCCGCATCACGCAGCGCTTGCCCTACGGGGGTGAGGTGTCCGTTGGCGCGCTGGTCGACTTCGTGAACCTGCTGCAGAACGCTTCCGACCGCACGTCCCCCACGCAGGATGCCGCGATCACGGTCGATGCGGTGATTCCGCTGCTGCGTGGCGCGGGCATGGTCGCGCGGGAGGATCTGATCCAGGCGGAGCGTGACCTTGTCTATGCGGCTCGCAGTTTCGAGCGATTTCGGCGCGAGTTTTTCGTCGACATCGCCGTCGAATACTTCAATCTGATCGCCCGACAGGAGAACATCGAGAACCAGAAGCGGCAGGTGGAAGGGCTCGAACGTTTGGCGCGGCGGTTCGAAGCGCTGGCGCGGGCAGGCCGTTCGCCGTTCTTCGAAGCTGAGCAGGCGACGGCACGGGTGCTCTTCGCGCTGAACAACCTGAGCAATGCCGAGGAAAATTACGTTGCCGCACTGGACAGCTTCAAGCTTCGCATCGGCATGCCGATGACGCAGCACCTGGTGATCGTGCCGACGGAAGTGGTGGTGCCCGAGCCGTTGCTGGACACGACGGAGGCGGTGCAGACGGCGTACGATCACCGCTTGGACCTGCAGACCGCGGCCGACCTGATCGATGATGCCCGCCGGCGTGTTGCGGTGGCGCGCAATCAGTTGCTGCCCGATCTGGACGTTTTCGCGGGGGCAACGCTCGGCACCGACCCGACGGCGGACATCGGCGGGCTGAACCTGAGCCTGGAGCATTCCAGCTACAGCGGTGGCGTGCGGTTTGGCGCGCCGCTTGATCGTCGCATCGAGACGATCCGCTATCGACAGTCGCTGGTGGCATATGATCGCACGCAGCGTTCGTTCACGCTGGAGCGCGACCGGGTCGCCCAGCAGGTGCGCAGCGCGATTCGCCGAATCCGACAGGCACGCTTCACGCTGGAACTGCAGGAACGCAACGTGCATCTGGCGACGCGTCGTTTGCAGGGCGTGCTGCTCGATGAGCGAGGCCAGTCGCCGCGCGAAGTGATCGAGGCGGAGGAGGACCTGCTCGAAGCGCGTAACCGTCGCGATGCGGCGGTGCGGGACCTGCGTGTGAGTGTGCTGCAGTTTCTGCTGGACACGGGGCAGATGCGTGTGGGGCCGCAGGGCGAATGGCTTCCGCCGGCACAGTTGACACCTCTGCCCGCCGAGGCTGCGCCTGCGAATGCGGAGCAGCCCCGACGTCGCCGCGCGGTGGATGACCCGGAGCAATAAAACCGGATAAACAGGCGTTGATCCGTACAGGAAGATTGAGACAGCCATGACACGAGTAGCAAGCAGAACTCCGGCGGTTCACACGCCCACCCGCAGCCGCAAGGGCGCGGTGGTGGCGGGTGCGTTGGTGCTGGCGGGACTGGTGATCGGGGGAGTGGTGTTGCAGCAGTTTGCCGGGGGGGATGCCGCTGCCGCCGAGCAGACCGGCCGCGCCGGTGGCGGCGACTGGTTCACCGTCGAGCCACGCAGCTTCGATCTCACCGTGGTCGCCTCGGGCGAACTGGAATCGACCCGGCAGGTCGAAATCAAGAGCGAGGTGCAGGGCGAATCGACCATTGTCTTCGTCGTGGACGAGGGCACGGCAGTTGAAAAGGGCGATCTGCTGGTCAAGCTGTCCGATGACGATCTGCGCGAGCGGATGGAGCAGGAAACGCTCAGCGTCGAAGAAGCGCGGATGGAGAAGATCGCCGCGGAACAGAATCTTGCCATCGGCGTCAGCGAGGCGCAAAGCGCGCACGATGCTGCGGAGCTCAAGCTGGCGCTGGCGGAACTGGCACTGGAAAAGTGGCGTCAGGGTGAGTTGGTCCAGAAGCGCAACGAGTTGGAACTGGCGCTGGACAAGGCGACGCGGCAACTCAAGCGCGCTCGTGAGGATGTGGAACTCGGTCGACAGCTTTACGCCGACGACTTCATCAGCCGTGCCGAACTGGATGATGACGAACTGGCGCTCGTGGAAGCCGAGGCGGCGCTTCGCACCGCTGAACTGAACATCGAAGTTTACGAGAAGTACACCTACCCGCAGGAGGAGAAGCAGTTCCTCTCGGATGTGGAGCAGGCCAAGGCGGAACTGGAGCGAACGATCACGAAGAACGAGAGCGATCTGTCGCAGCGTCGTGCCGACCTGGAAAGCCGCACGCGTCGTCTGCGACTGCGTGAGGAACGTCTGGAGGAGTTGGAGCGTCAGTACGCCGCCACCGAGATTCGCGCGCCGCAGCCGGGCATGGTGGTCTACGCCACATCGGTCGGGCGCGGATCGCGCCGGGACTCGGCGATCCAGCAGGGCACCTCGGTGCGTTACAACGAGACGATTCTGCTGCTGCCGGACACGCGTCAGATGAGCGCATCGTTGCGCGTGCATGAGGCGATGATTCCGATGGTGCGCGTGGGGCAGACGGTGTCGGTGACGATCGATGCCCGACCGCGCCAACCGATCGAAGGCAAAGTTGCTCAGGTCGCGGTGATGGCGGAGGACGGCGGGTGGTGGAACCCGCAGTTGCGTGAATACAAGGTGCGCGTCGACCTGCCCGCCCAGGCTGCCGATGAACTCAAGCCTGCCATGCGTTGCGTGGGGCAGATTATGCTCGGCCGCGTGGAAGATGCGTTGGCGGTGCCCATCCATGCGGTGCACACCGAACGCAACTCGCGCTACTGCTATCTGCCGGCGCCGGGCAACCGCGTCCGCAAGGTGCCGGTGAAGATCGGCCGCGCCAGTGAGACGTATGTCGAAATCACCGAAGGCCTGAAGGCGGGCGATCACGTGCTGGTCCGCCGCCCACGTCCCGAGGAAATCGTCAAGGATTAAATCGGGCATTGACGCTGTGGTTTAAAGCCCGGGAGCTCCCCGGGCTTTATTTCATTCAGCGGTCGGTGCTGGTGTTGGCGGGTGGGGGCGGGGTCTGGTCGTCGTCACCACTGAAGAGGCGCGTCGTGTCGAAGTAGAAGGTCATGACGAAGACGCACAGGATCAGCGCCAGGCCCACGTACGTCGCGCCGATTTGAATCTTCGGGTTGACCGGCGAGCCTTTGATCTTCTCGGCAATGAGGAAGACCATGTGCCCGCCATCCACCACCGGAACGGGCAGGAAGTTGACCACGGCAAGATTGACGCTGATGAGCCCGAGGAAGTAGATCAGGTACATGATGCCCTGATCGCGGGCGATCTGCGTGCCGATGTCAGCGATGCCGATCGGGCCGCGCAGCTCACTTGCCGGGACGCGTCCCTGCACGAGCCTTGCGAGGGTGACGTAGACGCTGAGCATGGTCTGTCGCGTCTTCTTCACGCCGAGTTCGGCGGCGACGAGCGGGCTGTCGGTCTGGATGAGCTGCTTTTCGGTGACGAAGGGCAGGCGCGCGTACCACTCAATGCGATCGATTTTGGCAAGCGTGGCTTCGCTGATGGCGATCTCTTCGGTGGCGACGGGTTGGTCGGCGATGTTCAGCTCGTATTCGATGCTGATGGTGCCGGGCTCCTTCATGTCGCCCAGATGACGCAGAAGATCGATCAGGCCGTCGATCGGCTTGCCGTTGACGGCGAGGATGCGTGAGCCGGCCGTGAGGTTGAGCGGCGCGAGCGGGCTGTCCTTGTCGATGCTGCTGATGCGATGGCCACGGTTGTCCTGGCCCAGCTCGATGCCGAGCCGGCCGTCCTTTGGCGTGATGTTGAGGTCGATGAGTTCACTGCCACGCATCACCTGCAGGCGGATGGGGGTGTCCTTGGCGCTGCGGGTGACCTCCTGCACCTGACGACCGGTGGGCCAGCGAACATTGCCGATCATGGCGATGAGGTCGTCGGGTTGAAGCTTCGCCGCCTGCGCGGGACTGTCGTCGAGAACGCCGGCGATGCGGGTGACGGCCTCGATGCCCAGCGGATTGGCGATTTTGCCATTCTTGTCGAAGACGAGCGGCTCGGGCGTGACAGCGTAGTTGGCGGTTTTGCCGGTGTCAGGATCGGTGAAGGTGACGTTGATGGGCTCGCCGTTGCTTTGCTGCAGGAGCGTTTCGAACTGTTTGTAGTTGTCGAGCGGCTGACCGTTGGCGGCGGTGGCGACCATGCCCATCTCAACACCGGCGGCCTGAAGGCGTGTCGGCCAACTGTCGCCGCGTGCGAGGGAGGAGGCGAGTTCGAGCGAGGCGGGCGGCATGACGCCGATGGCATAGAGGTTGCCCACCCGCTTGGGTTCGATGCGGTAGGTCAGCGGTTGAGCCTCGCCTTCGCGTTCGATGATGAGTTCGATCTGTTCGCCTTCGCCGGAAAGTGCGGCGGCGAGCATGATGTCGGTGAAGTCGATGGGTTCGCGGCCGTTGATCGACACGACACGATCGCCGAAGCGCAGGCCGCGATAATCGGGGTTGCCCTCGTGTCCGACGGCGTAGGTGGTGGCGGCGGGCGATTGCGGCCCGATCTCACCGATGGCGGCAGGGGGGAACTCGACGCCGGCCATGAAGGCGATGATGAAAAAGACCATCGCGAAGATGAGGTTCATGACGACGCCGGCGCTGATGACCGCCATGCGCGCCCAGACGGGACGCGAAGTGTAGGAGCGGGGGTCTTCGCTACGGGCGGCGGGATCGATGTCCTCCTGGCCCAGCATTTTGACGTACCCCCCCAAAGGAATGTAGTTGAGGCGGTACTCGGTTTCGCCAAGCCCAAGGGCATCGGCGGCTCCGTAGATCGTCGCAATCTTTTGCTGATCGGTGAGCCCTTCGAAACTGGCGCCCTGCTTCTTGAGGTATTCCAGCGCGCGTCGTTCGTATTCCGGTTCAGTGGTGCCGACGCGGAAGCCGATGCCTTTGCGCCAGGTGAGCATGGAGGGGCCGAACCCGATGGCGAATTGGGTGGCGCGGATGCCGACCCACTTGGCGACGAGGAAGTGGCCCAGCTCGTGGACGAAGATGATGAAGCCGAAGCCCAGGATGAGGGCGATGAGGCCGCCGATCGTGTCGAATTGCGGGAGGATGTTCATCATGGCACTGCGCGTCGGTCGAGGTTCGGAGGTCCGCCCCCGGGGGTTAACGGTTGTCGGCGGCTAACTGGTCTACGGCATGCTCGATGGCATCGTTCACGTATTGCCGGGCCTGTTCATCGGCACGGTGGATGTCATCGAGACTGGTGACCGCCTGGGCGGGCAGGGCGTTCAGGGCCTCGGCGACGAGTTCGACGATGCGGCCGAAGCGGATGCGCCGATCCAGGAACGCGGCGACAGCCGCCTCGTTGGCGGCATTGAAAATCGCCCCTGCGGTGCCCCCCGCGTTGATCACATCATAGGCGAGCTTCAAAGCAGGGAAACGATCGTGGTCGGGTTGCTCAAATTCCAGCTTGGATAACGTCGTCCAATCCAGCGCCCGACTGCAGCCGGCGGGGCGGTGGGGCCAGGTGAGGGCGTACTGGATGGGCGTGCGCATGTCCGGCGGGCCGAGTTGCGCAAGCACTGAATTATCAGCAAATTCCACAAAGCTGTGGGCAATCGACTGAGGGTGGATGATCACGTCGATCTGGCTGGCGGGCAGGTCGAAAAGCCAGTGAGCCTCGATGATCTCCAAGGCCTTGTTCATCATGGTGGCCGAGTCGATCGTGATTTTGGGCCCCATGTTCCAGGTGGGATGGTTGAGGGCCTGATCGACGGTGGCGTTGTCGATCTCGGCCTTGGTGGCACGGCGGAAGGGCCCGCCGGACGCGGTGAGGACGATGCGTTTGACGGAGGACGGGCCATGGGATGAGGGCCATGGGCCAAGGGACTCGCTGTCCGCGCCGCTGCTGGAATCGCCCGACGCCTGGCCCACGGTCCGTGGCCCTTCACTCGCCAGACACTGAAAGATGGCCGAGTGTTCGGAATCCACGGGGATGAGCTCGACGCGGTGCTGGCGGACGAGGGGGGTGACCAGTTCGCCGGCTGCGACGAGGGTTTCCTTGTTCGCCAGGCCGATGCGCATGCCCTTTTTGATGGCGGCGATGGTGGCGGGCAGCCCGGCGGAGCCGACCACGGCCGCGATGGCGACTTCCGCGTCAACCGCCTGCACAAGCTGCTCGGCGGCATCGGGGCCGGCGAAGATCCGCACGTTGGGCAGCGCCTCGGCGAGCACGCCGGCATGACTGGCATCGGCGATGGCGACGTTCGGCACGCGGTGGTGCGTCGCCTGCTCGATGAGACGGCGAACGTTGTTGCCCGCGGCGAGGCCCACCACCTGAAAGTCGTAGCCGCAATCAGCGTTGAGGTGGTCGACGACGTCCAGCGTGTTGACACCGATGGAGCCGGTGGCGCCGAGGACGATGAGGCGTTGGCGTGTGGGGTGAGCGTCGGTCATGCCTGGTCGTTTCCGGCGGTGGCGTCGTTGGCGGGTTCGGTCGTGTGGTCGGCCGACTTCTCGGCGGGCTTGGATGCCGATTCGGCGATGCCGGTGAGCCGGTTCGCGTAGCCGCGACTGGGCGACGGAGCGGCGGCGGCGCGATTGGATTTGCCACCTGACCGTGTGCTGTTTCGGCTGGTCGACCGGGGCTCCGACTTCGCCTGCGATGCCGTATTGGTTTTGGCATCGGAAGATCGTGGGGTCGCGGGCTGGCGTGAAGCGACCTTGATCGTGCCGTTGTCCGAGGGGTCGGGTTGCGGCTCGGGGGAGACATCCGATTCGCTGGTGGGCTCGGCAGATGCTTCGGTCGATGTTTCACCTTCTGCGGCCGCGGTGGCAGCGGTCTTCGAGCGACCGCGACCCCGACCGCCACGACGACGTCGACGGCGCTTCGGTGCTGCTTCACCTTCAGCCGCGGGTTCATCGCTTGACGCGGCGTCAGTAGTGTCAGCCGTGGATGCCTCCTCATCCTGAACGCTGTCTGTCGTCTGGGCTGCTTCAGCTTCAACGGTGGCGTGATCGTCGATGGTGTCGATCGATTCGGCGGCAACCGTTTCCTCGATAGGCTCCGCAGTTGCACCATCGCTGTCCGATGCTTCGGTGGTGTCGCTGTCGTCGACAGTCGCATCCGTGTCCGCAGCGGTTGTTGTGTCGGCGGATGTTTCGGTGGTCTCGGCAGCGTGCTTGCGACGGCCTCGACCTCCCCGTCGACGGCGGCGACGACGGCGCGGCTTCTCCTCGCCTTCGCCGTTGTCATCTTCACGCGTTTCGGATGGATGCTCGCTGGCGGCGGCGGTGGCTTCGCCCGCGGCGGCTTCGGTCGCTTCTTCCACGATCTCCAGATCGGAGTGGGGCGCTCGTGCCGCGGCAGTGGCGTAAGGCTCCTCATCAATCTCCGCCATCGCCTCGACCGTTTCGAAGAGCGGCTCTTCAAACGGACCCAACGCATCGGTGTCGATCAGGCTGTCGCGCGAATCGTACGCTTTGACCTGAATCTCATCGCTCGGGCCGCTGTCCTGCACGCGCACCATCACGCGCTTGTTGTGCTGCTGCTCCAGCGCAACAAGCGCGGCACGACGGTTGTTGAGCAACTGGAACGCCACGCCCGGGCTGACGATGAGGTCGACCCGCGCGACCTGTCGGCGATGCATCACCAGTGCCAAACGCCGCATCACATCCAGCACAACCGACTCGTTGCTCTTGATCTGACCCGCGCCACGGCAATGCACGCAGTCAACATAGATCGACTTCTTCAGCGATGGCCGCATGCGCTGACGCGTCATCTCGAGCAGGCCGAACGTGCTGATCGAAGCGATGCGGGTGCGGGCACGATCCTTCTTGAGGTTCTGGCGGAAACGCTGCTCCACGGCGCGGCGGTGTTTGGCGACCATCATGTCGATGAGGTCGAGCACGATGACGCCACCCAGGTCACGCAGCCGCAACTGACGGCAGATTTCGTCGGCGGCCTCGAGGTTGGTGCGGTACGCGTTGGTTTCCGCATCGCGGGCGTCGCGACTCTTGCCGCTGTTGACGTCGACGGCAACGAGCGCTTCGGTCGAATCAATCACGAGCGAACCACCGGAAGGCAACGGCACCTGTCGCGCGCTGATCGTTTCGATCTGCGGCTCGATGCCATAACGATGGAACAGCGGTACGGGATCCTTGTACAGCACGACGTTGGACGTGGAACGCGGCGAGGCGATGGTGAGAAACTCGTGCGCCCGTTTGGCGGCGCCGGGATCATCCACGACGATACGCTGCAGATCGGCCGAGAGCACATCGCGAATGGTGCGGATGACCAGGTCGCTTTCGGTGTAGAGTTCACCCACGCGCACCTTTTTCATGCGCGCTTCGATCGATTTCCACAAACGCTGGAGGTAGGCCAGATCGCGCTTGAGTTCCGCCTTGGTGCGATCCATCCCCGCGGTACGGATGATGAAGCCGAACCCGGGCGGCGGATCGAGTTCGGCGAGCATGTTGCGCATGTTGCGGCGCGAGTCGTCGTCTTCGATCTTCCGCGACACGCCCAGCCGCTCCATGTGAGGCATCATGACGATGAACCTGCCGGGGATGGAGATGTAGCTGGTGAGCGTGGGGCCCTTGGTGCCGATGCCTTCCTTGATGACCTGAACAAGGACATCCTGCCCGCGACGCAGGCATTTTTGAATGGGAGGACGTTCACGGCGTGGCGTTTTGGAACCGACGCGTTCGAACTCTTCCCGGGCGTCGCCGGGGAAATACATCGGGTGAAGATCGGAGATGTGCAGGAAGCCGTTGCGTTCGAGGCCGAAGTCGATGAACGCCGCCTGAATGGAAGGTTCGACGTTGGTGACTTTGCCCTTGTAGATGTTGCCGACGTGCGATTCGGCGCTGGCGCGTTCCTGGTAGAGTTCCTCGAGTCTTCCGTCCTCGACGATGGCGATGCGGCACTCTTCGCCGGGAACGTAATTGATCAACATTTCTGTTTTGGACATAAGAAGGGCTTTCCGTGTTGTGCGGGTCGCGCGTCGCGGAGCAGGTTGGGGCAAGCGGCGTTTCAGGGCCCTGTGAGATGGTCAGGCCGCACTGAAACACAACCACGAACGCTCGCACCCGAGGGTGACTTGCTCACGTCAGACGCGGTGTGGACCGCGCGAGTTTCGGTTGTCGACGTCTCCTCACTTCAATGAGGAGCGGGCCTGTATCGCATCCGGCGAACGGGCCGCGGTGTTTCAAATCGTTCCTATACGAATGCCCGTCCTTCGAACGTCTCGGGCATCACCCGAGCCAGCTCGTCGCGCAGGTAATTCATCACCTCGCGATCGGAATCGAAGCTGCCGGCTTTGCGCGCCACGCGGCGGCATTGCTCGATGCTCACGGAACGGATCAGTTTTTTCATCTCCGGGATGGCAGGGGGCGTGATCGACAGGGTTCGCAACCCCAGTCCGATCAGCACCATGCCGAACTCCGGCTCCCCGCCCATCTCACCGCAGAGGCTCACGTCGATCTTGGCGCGCTGAGCGGCCCGGACGACGTCGCGAATCAACTGCAGCACCGCGGGGTGTGCGCCGGAATACAAACTGGCGATCCGCTCGTTGGAACGGTCCGCCGCAACGGTGTACTGAATCAGGTCGTTGGTGCCGATGGAAAAGAAGTCGACTTCCTTCGCCAGCGTCGACGCCTGCAGCGCCGCCGAGGGCACTTCGATCATGATCCCCACCGGAATGTTCTTGCTGTAGGGGATGCCCTGTTCGTCCAGGTCCTCCATCACATCGTTGAGGATCATCTTCGCCTGACGCAACTCCATCACATTGCTGATCAGCGGGAACATGATCTTCACCGGTCCTTCGCTGCTGGCCCGCAGGATGGCACGCAACTGCGTCTTGAACAGCGGCAGGTTCTGCAGGCACAGACGGATCGATCGGCAGCCGAGGAACGGGTTGGGCTCCTCGTGGTAATCGGCGGTGACGCCGGGGTGGATCTTGTCCGCGCCCAGATCCAGCGTGCGGATCGTCAGCGGATGTCCCTTGAGCAGGCGAATCGCCTCGCTGTAGACCTCGTAGTGGTCTTCCTCGGTCGGCTCGCGCACCGCGCCGAGGTAGATGAACTCGGTACGGTACAGGCCGATGCCGGTGGCGCCCTTGTTGAGGGCGGCGGCGATCTCGCTGGGGAATTCTATGTTCGCCAGCACGGTGATTTCCGTGCCGTCGCGGGTGATCGCCGGCAGCCGCGCCGACGCATCGAGCGTCTCATCGAGCGCCGCCCAGTGCTTGAGCTCCTGGCGGTACTCCATGAGCTTGGCGGCATCCGGTTCGATGACCACCACGCCGCGATTGCCATCGATGATCACCGTGTCGTCGGTGTTGACACTGGTGGTGATGTCCTCGAGCCCGACAATGGCGGGGATGCCCAGCGCGTGGGCGAGGATCGCCGTGTGGCTGGTGCGGCCGCCCAGATCGGTGGCGATCGCCTTGATCTTGCTCGTGTCCAGCGACGCCGTCTGGCTGGGCGTCAAATCGTGGGCGATGAGGATCGATTCGTGGCGGATCTGCGCCAGTTGCTGGCGGGTTGAGCCGATCAGGTGGCTGAGAATCCGCCGCTCCAGGTCGAGAATGTCCTTGCCGCGCTCGCGGATGTAGGGATCGTCGAGCTGTTCGTACATGCCTGCCTGTCGGCGCATGACGGCATAGACGGCGTACTCGGCCGTCACCTGCTCCTGCTCGATCATCTGCTCGACCTGAGCGACCAGGAACTTGTCCTGGAGCATCGCCAGGTGGGTGTTGAAGATGTTGGCCATCTCCCGTCCCAGCGCGCTGGCGGTGTGGTCGCGCAACCGGCCGATGTCGGCGCTGCTTTCCTCGATCGCTTTCTGGAAGCGTTGGATCTGCAACGGCACATCAGACGCCGGCACCAGGCGTCGCGGAATGGGCTGGTCCTGGGCGTCAAGCACCACCGCGCGGCCGATCGCCACGCCGGGAGAAGCCTGAATGCCTCGTTCGATCTGCATGCAAAGGATTGTGGTGAGCGGCGCAACGGTAAAGGCTGCGGGTTATGGAAACCCTGCGTCACCCACCGCTGCCTCCATTGGACTCACTTGATGCCCGCCTCGCGCGCCAGCTTCTTGGCCATGTCGGTCTTTTCCCAACTGAAGCCGGGGCGTCCGAAGTGCCCGTGGCGTGCCGTTTCCTTGTAGATCGGGCGACGCAGCTTCAGGTGCTCGATGATGCCCTTGGGCGTCAGTGGGAAGTGCTTGGCGACCAGGCGGGAGATTTTCTCTTCGTCAATTTTGGCGGTTCCCTGCGTGTCGACGAGGACGCTGATGGGCTTGTTCACGCCGATGGCGTAAGCCAGTTGCACCTCGCAGACGTCGGCCAGACCCGCCGCCACGATGTTTTTGGCGATGTAGCGTGCCATGTAGCTGGCGGAGCGGTCGACCTTGGTCGGGTCCTTGCCCGAGAAGGCGCCGCCGCCGTGGCATCCACGACCGCCGTACGTATCCACGATGATTTTCCGTCCCGTGAGTCCCGTGTCGCCGTGGGGCCCGCCGATTTCGAACTGGCCCGTCGGGTTCACGTGAATGATCACGTTCTTACCGTCATACAGCCGCTTGGGCATGACAGGTTCAATAATATGCTTGATCACCTCGCGGCGAAGCTTCTCCTGCTTCGCTTTTCCGTTCCAATCGGGCGTGTGCTGCGTGGACAGCACGACCGTGTGAATGCGCATCGGCTTGTTGCCGTTGTACTCCACCGTGACCTGGCTCTTGGCGTCGGGGCGAAGACCTTTGATGATGTTCTTCTCCCGCACATACGCCTGACGCTCCACCAGACGGTGCGACAGGTGAATCGGCAGCGGCATCAGTTCCGGGGTTTCGCGGCAGGCGAAGCCGAACATCATCCCCTGGTCGCCGGCACCCTCGCGGTCGACGCCCATGGCAATATCGTCACTTTGGCCGTGGATCGTGCGGATGACGGCACAACTGTCGGCATCGAACTTCATCCGCGGGTCGGTGTAACCAATCTCCCGCAGCGTCTGACGCACCGTTGCCTCGACCTGCTCCAGCGCTTCAATGGCTTTGCGGTTGTGTACCGTCACCTCGCCGGCAACGACCACAAGACCTGTGGTGCACAGGGTTTCGCATGCCACTCGGGCATACGGGTCGGCTTTGAGGAGGCTGTCGAGCACCGCGTCGGAGACCTGATCGGACACCTTGTCCGGGTGGCCCATCGAAACCGATTCGCTGGTGAAAAGGTGCGTGCCGTTACTGTAGTTCGCTGCCATCCGTGTCGTTCCCGATCCAGGTCAAATCGTTCCAAGTTACCGATTGAATCGGCATTTGTACCGCACAGGGCGACTTGCGCCAAATGGCTGACGTGTTCGTGCGCGGTTGGTCGGCCGTGGAACGAGGGGGTGGCACGGCCGTTTGAAGAAGCCTTTCCGCCCGAAGGCCGCGAAGCCGAGGCGAGGTGCTTCCGATAACTGGAGGGCAACTTCCGATAAGCGAAATCGGACCAAACAAATGCATCCGCAAGCCGTGCGGCGGCCGATCTTTATTGATACCGAGTTATCAACCCTTACCGGAGGCGTACATTGGCCGGTCACTTCCCTTCGTCCACTTCGGCACCTTCCGCCAGCGATCGTGTCAACCGAATCGATGCCTGGATCAATCAGCGGTTGGAGGAACTGCGTGAGGCTGATGAGCGGGTCAGCGTGCGCGTGCAATCCATGGAGCGGCTGGAGGCGAGCCTCACGCGGTTGTCGGAGGTGCTGCGCGGGCAGATCGAGGAGGTAAAACCCGCCGGGCAGCGGTTGACGCAACTCAAGCAGGAGCTTCAGGATGACGTCGATGCAATCCTGATCAGCGCCCGCCGTCGTCTGGCGGATGTGGAAAAGCCCGCCCGTGACGTCGTGCTGGGGATGAAGAGCGATCTGGAAGACCTGCTGGGGCAGGCACACGATCATCTGTCCGGGTTGCAGGACCCGATGCGCGACCGGCTGGACAAGCTGGCGGCGCATGAGAAGGCGATCGCCGAACGCTTTGCGGCGCTCGAGGCGCAGGTCACGGCCGCGGCGGAACCCGTGGAGAAGCGGCTCAAGTCGCTCGCCGATGACGTGCAGGGACGCATCGAACAACTTACCGACCCAGCGGTGGCGAAGATCGACGAAGCGTGCGCCCGGTTCGACAATCTGGTCGCCACGGCACGGCAGGATCTGGAAGCCCGCATGGCGCAGCAGGTGGACGACTGCGGCACGCAACTGGAGACGCTGGCGACGGCGCTGCAGGCGAAGCTGGGGCAGTTGACCGCCAACCAGCAGAAGGCCTCCCGCAATGTGGAATCGCTCATCGAGCAACTGGAGCAGCGGCTGGCGGGAGTGGAGGGACCGGCCCGCGAGCAGTTGCGGCAGATCGATGCCGTCGAACACGCCATGATGCAGCGCATCGAGGGGCTGCGGCGGGACGCCATGGCGGCGGCAGCGCCGATCGAGCAGAAGCTGCAGTCGCTGATCGAGGAGTTGGACGGCAAGGTGGCGGGGATCGCCGAGCCGGCACTGGCACAGGTCGAGCAACAGCTTGCCGCCTTCCACGAGCAGGTGGAACGCGCCCAGCGTTCGCTGCGGGAGTCGCTGTCGCACCGGGTGGCGGCGTGGCAGGCGGAGGCGGAACAGGTGGCCGTACCGGTCGAGGATCGTGTCGCGGCACTGATGCGCGAGCACTCGTCGGTGGCGGAACGCGCCCAAAACGTCGTGGCGGAACAGCAGGCTGCCTTGGCGCAACTGCAATCACAGTTGACCGAACAGGCGGACGCCGTCGCACAGGAACAGCAGCAGCACCTTTCCGAGCAGCAGGCTCGCTTCGTCGCGGCACTGGAATCGCTTCGGCAGGAATCGCAGGCCTCGTTCGAACAGCAGATCGCAGCGTGGCGCGATGCAGCCGAGTCACTGGCGGCACCGTTGCGGGAGGATCTGGAGGCCGGTCTGACGCAGCAGCAGAAGCACGCCCAGGAAGCGCTCATCGAACAGCAGCGCATTGCGGATGCACTGCTTGAGGAACAGCGCACGGCCATCGACGCCGCGTTGGCACAGCAGCAGAAGCTCGCCGATCAGACCCATGCCGCACAGATGAAGTTGGCTGCGCGCATCCGCGACGAACACGATCGTGCCGAAGCGGCGATTCGGTCGGCGCAGGACCGCATCGCTCAGGCTGCGCTTGACGCCGTCGAGCAGCAGCGTCAACAGTTGGCGAAGTTGGAGGCCGACTTCCGCGAATCGCTCGCGCAGAGCCGTGGCGAATGGGCGGAACTCACCCGCGTTGAGCAGGAGACGCTTGCCCGGGAGCAGCAGCAGCACCTCGCCGAGGTCGAGTCGGCGTTTCAGGAACAGCGTGAAACGCTCGCCGCCACACGGGCTCGCCTGATGGCACAACTCGATGAGGCTCGCCAGCAGGTGGAAGACGAATTCGCGCAGGCGAGTGCTTCGTGGTTGACGCAGGCGCGGGAACTCGCCGGGCCGATCGCCGATGAACTGCGTGCGAAGCTGGATGAGCAGCGGGCGTTGGCGGAGTCGGCCGTTACCGATGCCGAACAGCATGAGGTACGCCTCCGCGCGGCTGCTGATCGTTGCCTTGCGCAGGCACAGGCAGCGCAGGAGGAAACCGAGGCATCACTCACCGCGCGTGCGGAAGCGTTCGCGCAAACGGTACGCGACATCGCCAGCCCGGTTGAAGCGGAGATTGCCGAACTGTCCGAGAAGCACACCACGCTTGCCGCGCGCGTGCAGGAGCAGGTGGCCCAGCATTCTCAGCAACTCGCTGCCATCGAACGATCGCTCGAAGCGCAGCTTGCCGCATCGCGTGAACGGCTGCAGACGCAGGTGGAAGAAGCCTTGGCGCGCTGGAAGGCGGAGGCTGAGGCTGTGGCTGCACCGGTTGAAGAGGAACTGTGCCGCATCGCGAGCGAACAGGAGGAAGCCACCGAACGGGCGATGTCGCTCCTGAAGCGTCATCAGGCCACGTTGGCGGACGTGGAGAAGCGGGTCGAGGCACGCGTGGCATCGGCGCAGGAGGCGCTTGAAGCAACGTTGGCGGAGCGCGCCGGTGCGCTGGACGCCCGGGCGAAGGCGGCCGCCGAACCGATCGAACGCGCGATTCAGGAGGCGATCGCTCAGCAGCAGGCGGAGATGGAGCAGGCGTTGTCCCGTCTCGCCGCAGGTCGCGAACGGTTGACCGAACTGCGCGAACAGTTCGACAGCCAGGTCGATGCGACATGCACACAGTTGCAGCAGCGTGTCTCGGACGAAGCGAAGTCGCTCACGGCACAGGCGAACGCCGCGGCCGAACCGCTCGAGCGTGCGATGCAGGACATCTTGGCACAGCAGCAGGCGGAGGTGGAGCGGGCATTGGCGCGTCTTGCCGCTGGTCGCGAACGATTGGCCGAACTGCGCGAACAGTTCGAGAGCCACGTCGATGCGACATGCACGCAGTTGCAGCAGCGTGTCGCGGACGAAGCGAAGTCGCTGACGGAACAGGCAAACGCCGCTGCAATGCCGATCGAAGCGCATCTGCGCGAGTTGGCATCGCATCAGCAGGAGGCGACGCAGGAAGCGCTCTCGCTGATCGCCGGGGAACGTGAATCGCTGGCGACGTTTGAACGTGAATGGCTCGAACGCATTGAAGCCACGCGTCAGCAATTGGAAGCGGCGCTGGCTGATCGGATGCAACATTGGGCGGAGGAAGCGCAGGACGTCGCCGCCCCGGTGGAAGCGAAGCTGCGTTCGCTGCTCGAGGAGCACGAAGACGCTGCGCAGCAGATCGCCGTGCTCGTCACCTCGCAGCGTGAAGCAATTGAACGCAGCGAAGAGGAGTTCACACAGCGACTGGATGCCGCCCGCCAGGAGCTTGAATCGCATCTGTCGCAGCAGGCCCGCGCGTGGGAAGAGAAGGCACAGACAATCGCTGAGCCGGTCGAAGCGAAGCTGCGTGAAACGACGCAGCGACAGGAGAAGGCCGCGGACGAAGCGATGGCGCTGATCGCCACGGAACGCGAATCGCTGGGCGAGCTGGAACAGTTGGTGCGTGACCGCATCGAGCAGGCACGCATGTCGATGGAAGCGTCGATTCGCGAGTCGGCCGAGGCGCTGCAGGAGCAGGCGCGACAAACGGTCGAGCCGATCGAAGCCACGCTGCGCGACATCGTTGCCATGCAGGGCGAGCGTGCGGCTGAAGCGTCGGCGAAGCTTGCGGAGGAACGGTCTGCCCTGGAAGCGTTGCACGACGAGCTGTCGCGAACGATGGCGTCGATGCGCGAGCGCGCTGCGGAAACATTGCGGGCACAGACTGCGCAGTTCACCACCGATGCCCAGGCGATCGCTGCCCCCATCGAAGCATCGCTGAAGGAACTGCTTGCCGATCAGGAAACCGCCGCGCACGCTGCTTCGGCGCAGCTTGCCTCGCAGCGCAAGGTGATCGAAGGTTTGCAGGCGGAGGTGTCGGCCCAGTTGGAGGCCGCACGACGATCGCTGCGTGAAACGATCGGGGCGGGTGCTGCGGAACTGACGGAACAGGCTGCACAGATCGCCGCGCCGGTTGAAGCGGCGTTGCGTGAAATTGTCAGCCGGCAGGATGTGTCCGCCCGCGATGCCGCCGCACGACTGGTGCAGCAGCAGGATGAACTGGCGGCCATCGAAGCCCGTTTGCAACAACAGGTGCTCGAAGCGCAGCAGCGCTTGACGCAAACGCTCGAAGCACAGTCCAGTGAACTGGCGGAGTTGGCGCGTTCCGTTGCCGAGCCCATCGAAGCACGGTTGCGGCAGATCGTAACGGATCAGGAATCCGCCGCCGATGAAGCCGCCACGCGCCTCACGAATCAGCAGGATGCGCTGCGGCAGCTCGCGTCGCAGTTGCAGGCGAACGTCGCCGCCGCGGAGGATCGGCTCAAGCAGATGCTGAGCGAGGAGGCGCATCGCCTCGGCGCCCGCGCGAACGAACTGGCGATGCCGATTCGCGCATCGCTGGAGTCGATCGTTGCCCAGCAGGAGGAGGCCGCTCAGGAAGCGGCACAGCGCATCGAAGCGGAACGCGAATCGCTGCAGCAGCTTGAAACAGTGGTGCGTGCCAACATTGCGGCGACACGCGACGCGTTGACACGTTCGCTGCACGAGGAGGCCGATCGACTGTCGCAGCAGGCGCAGGCGATCGCCGCGCCGCTGGCGGAATCGCTGCGGCAGATTGTCACCGACCAAAGCGCTGCCGCCGAGGAGAGCACTGCCCGCCTTGCCGCTCAGCAGCAGGCGTTGCGGGAGCTTGAGTCGACGCTGCAAGCCAACCTTGCCGCCGCCGAGGAAGCTTTGACGAGCACGCTCGATGAACGCGGTGCAGCGCTTGTTCAGCAGGCTCAGTCGCTGGCGCAACCGATCGAAGCGGAACTGCGGCAGATCGTCGATGTGCAGGCTGCCGCTGCGAAGGACGCATCGGAACGACTCGCCGCGCAGCAGCATCTTCTGCGCAAGCTGGAACAGCAGGTCCACAGCGAGACGCAGCGCGTGCAACAGTCGCTTCAGCAGGCGATTGCTGCGGAACTCGAAGCGCTGCAAACGCAGGCACAGTCAATCGCCGCACCGGTGGAAGCGAAGCTGCGCGACATCGTGGCGGACCAGGCGCTTGCCGCGGAGGATGCCACGAACCGGCTTGCTGCTCAGGAAGCATCGCTGCACACGTTGCAGCAGCAGATGGCCGATCACCTCGTTGAAGTGCAGCAGCAGTTGGTGCGTTCGCTCAGCGAGGAAGCCGATGCTCTGACGCGCCGCGCCAAGGAGATTGCCGCGCCGTTCGAATCGGTGCTCCGTCAGATCGTCGCTCAGCAGGAGGATGCTGCGACGCAGGCGACGGCGATCATTACGGAGGGCAAGGCGTCGCTCGAGTCGCTGCAGTATACGGTGCTGTCGCGCATCGATGCCGCTCAGGACGATGTCACCGTCGCGCTCACGCAACGCGTCAACGACTTCGCCGCGCAGGCGGAAGCGATCGCCTCGCCGATCACCGAGCGTCTGGCTGCAATGAAGGAGGCTCAGGAAGCCGCCGCCGCCCGCATCAACGCGGAACTCGCCGAACATGCCGACCGTGTGGCGGCACTCGACGAAACGTTCGCCCAGCAGCTCGACAATGTGGCGGATCGGTTGCGCCGCATCTTCGATGAGAAGGTCGCCGCGTGGACAGCACAGGTTCAGGAAGCCGCCGCGCCGGTGGAAGCGAAGCTTCGCGAACTGGCCCGGTCGCAGGAAAGCGCATCGGAGCAGGCGACGGCGATGCTCAGCGCTCAGGAGACGTCGCTGCTGGACCTGGAGCAGCAGTTGCTCGAACGGATCGAAGGCACGCGTCGCGAGCTGGAAGCGTCGCTCGCCGAGGCTGCGGAGCATTGGGCGCATCAGGCCCACGAGATCGCCACACCGGTGCGCACGCAGTTGCGGGCGCTGGTGAAGCAGCATCAGGAAGCCGCCGACAACGCCGAGGCTCTCATCGAGGCGCAGCAGCAGAATCTGGCGAGCATGGAAGAGCACTTCCACGAACGTCTGGCTCAATCGCAGGCGCAGTTCGAAGCCGCGCTTGCGGAGCGTGCCGAGGCGTGGAGCGACAGGGCACACGATCTGGCTGCGCCGGTTGAAGCGCAGATCACCGAACTCATGGACAAGCAACAGGCGCTGGCGCAGCAGTTGAACGGCTGCATCGAGGAGATGCACGCCCGGCTGACCACGATGGAGCAACCCATCGCCCAGCGCATGGAAGCGATCGCCACACTCGAAGCCAACCTGCACGATCGCGTGCAGCAGTTGCATCAGCAGGCGATCGACGCTGCCAAGCCGATCGAAGCACATATCGCATCGCTGATCGCACGGATGGCGGACGATGTGAACGCCGCAGCCTCGCCTCAGGTGGCGAAGCTGGAGGAACACGTCGCCCGCTTCCATGCACGTGTTCAGGCGATGCGCGAGGAGCTTGAAGCTTCGCTCGTTGAACAGTCGCACGAATGGGTGGAACAGGCACGGGAGCTGGCCGCCCCGGTGGCGGAGCAGATTCGGCAGGTGATGGCCGAGCAGGAAGCCGCTGCCGACCGCGTCACCGAAGCGATGCAAACACTGAACGAGCGGCTTGCCGCGATGGATGAACCGATCAAGGACCGCCTCGCCGAAGTGGCGGTGGTGGAGCAGCAGGCGCTGCAGCGCTTGGGCGAGCTCCGCCGCAAGGCCGAGGCGACCACCGCGCCGATCGAGGCACACATCCACCGCACGCTCAGCGAGGTGCAGGCGAAGGTCGCTGACCTGGTGAGCCCGGCGGTGAACAGCGTAGACGAACAGGTGCGCCGATTCGAAAAGCACGTGGCTCACGCCAAGCAGCAGCTTGAGGCGTCGCTCGCGGAGCGGCTGGATGCGTGGGTTACCGAAGCGCAGCAATCCGCCACACCGATCGAAGCACGGGTTCAGTCGATGATGGATGAACAGGATGAGCGTCGCCAGTGTGTGGAAGAGGCGCTCGATGCGTTGGCGCAGCGGCTGGCCGGGATGGATCAGCCGATCCATGTGCGTTTGCGTCAGATCGAGGAGATGGAATCGGGCATTCAGGCGCGGCTGGATGAGATGATCGAGCAGGCCGCCGCCGCCGCCAGGCCGATTGAGGCGCAACTGCGCGAAGCGATGGCGTCCACCGAAGCGAAGCTGAGCAACCTGATCGGCCCGGCGCTGGTCAAGGTGGATCAGCAGTTCGAGCGCTTCGGTCAGGCTGTTGAGGCGAAGCGTTTCGAACTGGAACGTTGGATCCGCGAATCACTGGATGGCGCGTTCGATGAGGCGCGTCAGCAGTTGCAGCCGTTGCAGGAAGAGATGTCGCAGGCTCTGGCACGGATCATCGCCGATGCGGACAAGCGCAGCGATGCGTGCCTGAGCAAGCTGCAACAGGAGCTTGAGTCACGTTTTGCTCAGCAGCGTGCCGCGGCCGCCGATGCGATGGAGCAGGTGCAGGCGACGGTGGCGGAACAGACCGCACGGATTCAGACCATCACCGATGAAGCGGTGCGCGATGCCGAGGCACGGCTGGAGGCCGCGGTGGCGCAGTCGCGTGAGAAGTCGATTGCCGATGCACAGCAGTTGCAGACGCATGCCCAGGAACTCGCCGAGCGGACGCATCGGGAGCTCGAAGCGGCCCGGGCGTCGTTCGAGGCTCGCTTCAGCGCGGCTGCACGGCAGGCGCAGCAGGCGATGCAGACGACGATGGGCGAGGTGCAGTCCACGCTGCAGGATCGCCTGCGCCAGATCGAAGCGCAGACGAACGCCATTGTTGAGCAGCTCGACCGGCGGGTTGCCACCGCGACGGCGGCGAGTGCGGCACGATCGGCTGAGGCGCCGGCCGTGGGCGAGGTAGTGGTGGACGCCAAGGCGATCGACCGAGTCGCCGCGTCGACGGTCAAGCCTCGAGCCGCCAAGGGCGAGGACGTGATCAGCCGTGCCCGCGCCTTCAACGAGAAGGCACGGCAGCTCCGCGAAGCCGCCACCCGCAACGGCAAGTTCCCCAAGGATGCCGCCTGAGATCCGTTCAGCCACAAAAAGGCATAGAAGCCGCAGAATGCCGGGTTCGCTCGTAGCGTTGGCGGCCAGGTGGATCGGTCACCCTGCACCGGCGCCCCGCCCGCTGGCCCACTGACGTCGCGACTGGTAAGCTGACCTGCCCGGCGCTTCGGGACAACGGCGCTGGCTTTGTGCAACCTTTTGGACAAGAAAATCGACAGCCATGACTCAAAGCGACATGCGAATCGAAAAGGACTCGATGGGTGAGATGCAGGTGCCCGCCTGGGCCTTGTGGGGCGCCAGCACGCAGCGGGCGGTGGAGAACTTTCCCGTCAGCGGTCGGCCGGTGCCCGCCGATGTGATTCACGCGTTCGGCCATCTCAAGGCCGTGTGCGCGCAGGCGAATCAGAAGCTGGGCAAGCTCGATGCGAAACGTGCTGAAGCCATCGTCGCCGCCGCCGATGAAGTCGCCCAGGGCGCGCACGACCGACACTTCCCTGTCGACATCTATCAGACCGGTTCGGGCACCAGCACCAACATGAACGCCACCGAAGTGATCGCCACCATG
>CAZEFM010000026.1:0-19400 GCA_964511575.1 uncultured Phycisphaeraceae bacterium
GATCGGCGCGCTCAGCGGCAGATCTGAGCCATCCAGATCATTGTTGCCTTCGAGAAGCTGCACAATGGGGCGACAGGGGTCAGCCACGTGATGGTCGATGACCACGGCCCGCTGCTTGTTGCTGAGCGTGACCATGGAGCCCGGCGGATAAGGTGGCGCAACGCTGAACAGCGCCGCCAGCACCTGTGGATCGAACTTGGCAAGCATGTTTTCGCTGAGCAACGCCCCCAACGCCCAGACGGTGGGCTGAGGCGGCAGATTGGGCGGACAGCGCAGGCGGTCGAACTGTTCCGCCAAACCGACGATGCGCGAAAAGACGTGGATGCGCGCGCCTTCCAGCGCTTCACCGTCCCGGCCGCCGTAGCCCGAGCCATCCATCCGCTGGTGGTGATTGAGCACGGTGTTGGCAGCAGTCGGCTCGACGTGACCCTTGACCATGTCGTAACCGATGACCGTGTGTTTGCGCCACTCGGGGTCGGATTCATCCCCCGTTTTCATGTAGCGTTCATACACCGCGCGGTCCAGCTTCATCACGCCCACATCGTGAAGCATCGCGCCGATGCCCAGGTTCGTCACCTCCTTGGCGCGAGCCGGGTCGACGTGTTTGCGCTGTCGCACGAGGTAACCTTCGAGCTTCAGGCCCATCAGCACGCTGAGGTAGGTGACCGTCGAGCTGTGCCGCATGATGTCGTCGTGGCCGGAACTGGACAGTTCATCGAGGAAGATCGCAGCCTTGGGATGCGACACCAGATCGTCAATGAGCTTGGCGACGGAACGACAATACTCAGCATAAGGCAGCTTGGCGCTGGAGTTCCGCTGCACTTTTTCAAAGGTTTCGGTGATCTGTTCGCTCAGGTGCGCCTGCGTGCGCATGGCGTCGGTGTTGACGAAGCTCATGATCGCCGTGAGGCTGGGGTACGCGACCCAGATGGTGCGATGGTTGAGCTCCGCCAATCGCGCGATGGCGGCTTCGTTGAGCACGAAGCCGGCACGGAGCAGCACGCGCGTGGGGTAACGCGCGTGGGTCACCGGGACCGCAAGGGTCATACCGGGTTTGGCGGAAGCAATATCGACGCGAAGCATGAGGGCACGTTCTCCGTTCCATCACCTGCCTTCGGCCGAATAACCATGGCGCTTGAGGTTATCGTCAACATCCGCGGTGAAACCGGGCGATCGCTGCGGATCGTGCCGGAAGTATGCGGTGGCGGGCGAGGTTGTTCTATAATGCCTGTGACGATGATGCCGGTCGGGCTGGTGGTGCCAGCCGAAGGCGGCGTGACTGGTGATGGGAAAGGAACTGCCTTGAAACGTTATGCAAGCACGATGGTGGTGGTGATGCTGGGCGTGATGCTGGGGTGCGGCGATGGGGCGAACCGTTCCACAGCCGGCACGACATCCACACGGGTGGAGAGTGCTCAGCCGCAGTCCCAACCGCAGGCGCAGCCGCCGTCACCGACGTCGACATCCGACGCGGCCGCCGATCAGGCCGAGGACGCGGTGGCGCATCTGCTTGATCCGCAGGATGAGCGGTTTCAGCAGAAGGCGCCCGATACGTTTCACGTGAAGTTCCATACGACGGCAGGCGACTTCGTGGTGCTGGTGCAGCGGAACTGGGCGCCGCGCGGGGCGGATCGGTTCTACAACCTCGTCCGCAACGGCTACTACGACGACCAGCGTTTCTTCCGGGTGATCGAAGGCTTCATGGCGCAGTTCGGGATTCATGGCGAGCCGCGCGTCTCGGCGGCGTGGCGCGAAGCACACATCCCGGATGATCCTGTCATCAAAAGCAACACGCGCGGCACGGTCACCTTCGCCACCGCCGGGCCCAACACACGCACCACGCAGTTGTTCATCAACTTCGGCAACAACGCGAACCTCGACGGAAGGGGCTTTGCCCCGTTCGGTGTGGTGGTCCAGGGAATGAACGCGGTGGACGCGATCCACAGTGGCTACGGCGAAGGTGCGCCGCGCGGGCGCGGGCCGCGGCAGGACTTTATTCAGATGCGAGGCAACGCGTACCTCGATGCCGACTTCCCGAAGCTTGACCGCATCATCACCGTGCGGTTGTTCGATCCGGAAGCCGAGGCGAAGCCCGACGCCGCTGCCGATGACACGAACGAATGAACCTTCGCGAACTCAACGAGCGTTTCGCCATCGCTGGTCTGCTGCAGTTTGAGCGTGGGCAGGGCAACCTGACGCGCATGCACATCAACAGCGACACGTGTGAAGCGGTGCTCTACCTGCATGGCGCGCACCTCACGCATTGGCAGCCGCACGCCCACCATCCCGTGTTGTTCACGAGTCATCGCAGCGATTATGCGCTGGACCGTCCGATTCGCGGGGGCGTGCCCATCGTGTTTCCGTGGTTCGGGCCGCATGCCCATGATCGCGATGCACCGATGCACGGCCTCGCACGGCAGCGCGAATGGCGCATCGCGCACACCGAACCATGCGATGATGCCGTGACGATCACGCTTGAACTCGATCTGGAGGAACATACCTCGCCGCATTGGCGGTATCCCTGCACCCTGCGGCTGGTGGCGGTGATCGGCGCTGAGCTGGACATGGCGCTCGAAGTCCGAAGCCGCGCGAACGAAGCGTTCACCTTCGAAGCGGGGCTGCACACGTATCTCGCCGTTGCGAACATCGAACAGGTTCGCGTGTCAGGTCTGGAAGGCACGCGCTACATCGACAAGGTTGATGGCTTCAAGATCAAGCGCAGCGGCGACGAAGCGTTTCGCATCACGGGCGAAACCGATCGGGTTTACATGGACACCGACGCGACGTGCGTGATTGACGACCCGGTACTCGAACGGCGGATCACCGTGACAAAACGCGATTCGCTGTCGACCGTCGTGTGGAACCCGTGGCGCGACAAGGCAGTTGCACTTCGTGATCTGGGCGATGATGAATGGCGGCTGATGCTTTGCATCGAAACGGCGAACATCGGTGAGAACGCGATCACGCTTGCCCCCGGCGCGACGCATGCGATGGCGTGCCACCTGGCGGTCGCGGGAACGGTGTGATCACTGCCGTTCGATGCGGGGCGCTGGGCCTCCGGGCGGTGTCGTCGGTTCCGTCGCACCGCGCGCCCGGCGGTACTCCGCCATGCCCGGGGGTTCGGGGAAGAACGTTTCAAAAGGAATCTGCATCGCT
Organism: uncultured Phycisphaeraceae bacterium; assembly: GCA_964511575.1. Classification (GTDB taxonomy): domain Bacteria; phylum Planctomycetota; class Phycisphaerae; order Phycisphaerales; family Phycisphaeraceae; genus CALKHT01. The sequence continues at coordinate 3,157 of CAZEFM010000026.1, forward strand.
TCACACTGTGCCTGCAGCGGACCACGCACCAGATCGTACGCGCCGCGCTTGAGCACGTCCGGCGCGTAGCGCCAGGCCGCATGACGCGCCAGCAGATGCTGCCCCTGATACGTCATGAAGTTGGCGAACGCCTGTATTTCCTGCTCAACGAACGCGCGTTCATCGTTGGCGCCCATGGCAATCGCCATGCGATCCTGCACCGCATCGGCAATCGTGTTGCCCGTCTGATTGAACTTCACAAACGCGCGGGCGGCGATGCGGCGGAACCGGTGATACGTCTCCAGATCGCGGTGCCCCAAGCCATCGCGGAAAGCGTGGATCAGCATCGCGTCCACAAACTGCACCTTGCCGACGTATTCGTCCCACGCCTGAGGCGCTTCGACTTCGACGAACGTTTCCAGCGGCATAAGGTATCGGCCGGTCTGCCGGTTCTCCGGCTTGTGGCTGTACAGTCGCCGCACCTTCTCATAGAAGTACGCCGCCTTGTCGGGGTAGCCGTACATGTACGAGAAAACCACCGCCTTGATCAGCAGGTTCTCGTGCCCCATGTCGAAGCTGTCGACGGTGGGGTCGTTGAACATCTCCGTATGCAGCGACACGTACTCCTTGCCCGCTTCGACAGCCTGGTCGTAGGCTTCGAAGAAGCGCACATCGGGTCGCGGATCGATACGGCCGAAGCGTCCGTCCTGCTCGCGTTGCAGCAGCGGGTCGTACTGAATGCGTCCGGAATAGACCATCGCCTGCACCGCGTGAATGTACTGGCGGTACGTGTTGAGCTGGTCCACGTTCTTTTTATTGAGCAGGTAGATCGCTTTGTCCACGCCGAGTTGCGACCAGTAGATCGCATGCGCCGCGGGATGACGCCAGTCCAGAGGCAGCGGCACCGGGTTTTCCGTGCCACCCGCGCGGCCTTCCATGACAAGCATCATGTAGTCCGGCCTCATGTGGTAATAGTCGATCAACTCCCGCTTGCGCAGGGTGTACAGAAGCTTCTGGATCGGAGCACGCAACGAGGCGTCGTTGAGCAGCGAGATCAGTCGCAGGTCCACGCCCTGACGTTCCAACTCGCGAAGAAGGTAATCCTGCGAGTACAGGTCGAAGCTGCCTGAACTCGAAAAGAGCATGATGCGGCCGAAGTTCCGCAGCAACCGTCCCTGCCCGTCGTCTCCGCCGAGGGGAAGCTCGCTGCCTTCAAGCCGAAACTTGCCTTGACGGTCCTGCTTCCAGCCCAACTCGGCAAGCCGTTCGAGCAGCTTCGCCACCTCCGGATCCTGCTCGGCGAGTTCCGCCACGGTGTCCGGCGCATCGACGATGCGGCGAAATGCATCGAGCGTCTGCTGCGTGGTCGCGCCCGGCACCGGATTGCCCAGAACAATCTGCCATTCCTCGGCAAACTTGATCTTGTAATACCAGTGCATGTCGTCGCTGTACTGCCCGATCTTATGGAAGAACCACCAGGCGAGTTCCTTGTACAGCAGCACGTTCGATTCGTTGTAGGGAATGCCCTTGTCGCGAACGAGACGAATGCCCTTGTTCACCCACTCCCAGCGTTCTTCGGCCGTCTGCTTCGTGACGGAGATGTTGTACGCCATGTTCCAGCCCTGGAACACCCACACCTGGCCGAAGCGCGGCTGCAGCGTGGTGATCCAGCGGGCAAGCTGGTCGGCTTCGTGGTGACGGCCGGCCTGATGCAGTTGCGTGGCGCGGTACCACGCCGCGTCCGCAAGCAACCCGCGGAACGATCCCAGCGCCACCGTTGCCATCGCCTCCATCGGCGGCATGTTGTGGCCGTCCTCCAGCGTGAACGTGAGCTGAAGTTCCTTGCGCTGCTGATCGATGCGTGGCGCCAGCATCGCCGCACCCGCAATGCATGCGATGCTCACCAGGCAGCAGGCCAATTGAATCCAGCGATTAACCGTCACCGCACTGTTCCTTCAGTCGACGAAACGAAGACACCACATCTCTCACAGAGACATTTTTGCAGCCCGTGTCATCCGTGGCTTTTCCGCCTCTTTTCATCTCCGTGCATCGACATCCATCGGTTAAACAATCACGCGCGCCAGTTCCCGACGGCGGAAAATCAGCCAGCCGATCACTCCCGCAAGTCCCGTCCAGAACACGCCCACCTGGAGCGCCTTCCACATCATGGCGTCCGGCACCACGCGGCCGTCCGACACCATCGGCACCGGGTCCAGTTCGCCGAACGATGGCACCAGCGCCATGAACGTCGTACCAATTCCCTTGAGAACGAACTTGAACACCTGACCGATGTCGCCGCTTGCCAGTTGCGATATCAGTTCGCCGATGACCAGTCCGATGCGTTCGATGAGCAGGGTGTCTTCCCTGAAGCCGAACGCCGCGTAGGTTTGCAGCGACTCGGAGATGAACCCGCTGGACGCTGCCGTGAAGTAGATGAGCAGCGTGAACATCGAAGCGATGGGGAAGCTCAGGAACGTCGCCGCCGCCAGGCCGAGCATGCCGAGGCAGCACAGCCGCACCCACAGCACGAAGAATCCCTTGGCGAGATTCGGGCCGAACGTCCCCACCTGCGTCAGAAGTTCGAGCCCTTCGCCGGGTTCAAACTCCAGCGTTGCAGCGGGGGTGAACCGCGGGTCGTTGGGGTTCTCGTTGCGAATCGCCACCGCCAACTCGCCCTTGTCGTTGATCAGGTCGGTCTGGATGGGCAGGCGGTAAAACGTGTCGTTCGCCACCGGCGGCAGACGCAGTTCATACCCGTTCAACCGCAGGCGGAAGTGGACCATGTCCGTGCCCGAGCCCTGGCGCGGCTTGAGGCGAAGCTGCATCCACCCCCCGCGTTCCTTGATCGGCTGCAGGTTGCGAAAGACGTATGTCTGATGGTTGATCGGCGCGATCGCATGCCACTGCATGATGATCTCCTGCCGAACCCGCATGCGCGCCTCATCAGGCGTCATGTCCGCAAACGCGTGGGGCAATTCACGTTCGCGCCGCTCGATCTCGGCGTCGACCGCACGCTCCAGGTCGCCGGGGAACTCCGGCAGCATCGACACCCGCGCGGTGAGCACCTCTTCCCGCACAATCGCGGCGTCCACCTCATCGACGGGGCGGCCCAGTTTGCCAAGTGTCACGGCAAACTGGTAAATCCCCCCACCCACCGTGAAAATCAGCAGCAGGTTCAGCAGCACAATGCCCAGCCACTTGCCAAGCAGATACTGTCCCCGGCCGATCGGCTTGGTCAGCGACATGAACACATGCTTGTCGCGCAGCTCGTTCGACACCGTTCCACAGGCGAGAAAGATGGTCATCAGGCTGAGGAACAGACTGGTGATCATCATGGCGTAGGTGATGAACGTATTCAGCCGATAGCTCAGCCGTTCGTTGGGATCGAGCATGACCGGGATGAACGGCACGATGAAGAGCAGCATGAGCAGCAGCACCAGCGCCACCTTCATGCGAATGGCTTCATCGATGAGCGTGCGCGCCACGCCAAGGATGGGATACCCCGGCGAGAGCACAAAGCGGATGAACGCGAGGCCAAGGATGAACGTGGTCGCCATCCCGCCGGCAATGGCGATCGCCCAGGCGAGCAGCAGGCGCTCGGCGAAAAGTGCGCACACGATCAGCAGCGCGGTAGCAACCGTGATGCCCAGGTACATCACCAGCGTCTGCACCCATCGGATTTCCAGCCAACGCTTGATCACGGGTCACGCTCTCCGGTCCGAGGAATCGTCCAGCAGCGAGTCGATGACGCTGCGGTCCGGCTCCGGCTGGGCGGGTTGGTCGGGCTGCTGCTGCGGTTGCGGCGGCTGCGGCTTCGCCTCCTCAGGCTGCGTCAGAGCGCTCAACACCGAAGTGTCCGGCTCCGGCGCGGCAGGTGGCTGTGGTTTCGCCGGTTGCGAGGCAGGCTGCGGGGGAGCCGTCGGCGTGGACGCGGACATCAGTTCCTCCAGCAACGCCGATGATGTCGTCGATTCGGGCGCTCCGCCTTCGGTGAGGAACTGAGCGATCTGACCGCCCGATCGCGCGCCGCTCGTCGCCACGCCCTGCTTCTGCGCCTGCTCCACGATGTCGAGGAACAGGTCCTCCAGTCGCTGGCGCGGCTGCTCGACCTTGTCCACACGAATGCCCCGGCTTTCCAGCAGTTCGATCACCGCCTGACGCGTCGATTCATCGAGCGCCGCGGTGTTGATCGTTGTGGCGTCCTGCTTGGTGAGCAGTTCCTCAACCGTGCCGTGGGCGCGCACCTTGCCGCCGAACATGATCGACACGCGATCGCACACATCCTCCACATCGCTCAGCAGGTGCGAGCAGAGGATGATGGTTTTGCCGCGCTCTGCGAGGGTGAGGATCAGGTCCTTGATCTGCCGCGTGCCGATCGGGTCCAGGCCGGTCGTCGGCTCGTCGAGAATGAGCAGTTGCGGATCGTTGATGAGCGCCTGCGCCAGACCGATGCGGCGCTGCATGCCCTTGGAGTATTCGCCGACGGGGCGGCGCTGCACCGCCTCCAGACCGACCATTTCCAGCAGCATGTCGATGCGGCTGTTGCGCTTGATGCGGTTCTGGTGGAAGAGTCGGCCGTAGTATTCGAGCGTTTCCCGCGCGTTGAGGAAGCGATAGAGGTAGGACTCTTCAGGCAGGTAACCGATGTTCGCTTTGGTGGCGACGTCGTCGGGGCGTTTGCCGAACACGGCGATGCGACCGCTGGTGGGTTGCAGCAGGCCGAGAATCATTTTGATCGTGGTCGACTTGCCCGAGCCGTTGGGTCCGAGCAGGCCGAACACCTCCCCGCGACGGACTTCCAGGTCGATGCCGTCGACCGCGCGCACGCGTGGCCTCATCCAGAAGTCGCGGAAGATCTTCGTGAGGCTGATGCACTTGACCAGCACATCGCCGTAGTCCGGCGTGCTTTTGCTCTCGACGGGTTGTACTGCGGTGTCGACCATGCGAGCGTTACCTGTCCTGTTGCGTGATGCGGCGAGGCGCGACGCGGCTTCGAAACGCGATCAACGGGCCCGCAGTCAGCGGCCGCGGTTGCGCTGACGTTCCTCTGCCGCCTTCTGAAATCTCTCCTGCTCCTCAGCCATGCGCTTCTCGTCCCGGCGACGCTGAAGCTGTGGGTCGCGGTGCAGGTGGATGCGAATCTGCCCCTTCTCCTGCGCGTAATACACCTCGATGTCCTTCTCCGAGTCGAGCAGTTGCGCCAGCATTTCCGTCCAGGCGCGCTGCACGAACACCTGCGGGTTCTCGTTGTAGGCGACGAGCATGGCCTTGAAATAGTCCGCCTCGGCGCGGGTCTGTTCCTCCACCTGAGCACGATAGGTGCGCGCCTGGTGGATCGCCTGGGCGACTTCGCCGCCGATGGGCATGTTGCCGTACTTCTCACCCGTGTTCAGCGTTTCGAACGCCTGCATGAGGTCGGCTTCGGCCTGCTGCAGCGCTTCGGCATCGTTGGACAGTCGGGCCCGTTCGTAAGCCTGCACCATCTGCCACAACTGCTCCCACGCAGCACCCGCCGCCGAGCCGAGCAGCTCATCGTGTTCGCGCTGTGCTTCGAGCACCGCCTGAGCGCGCTCACTGGAGGCGCTGGTGACCGCGTTGCGCGCGTTGCGCACCTGAAGCGGAACCATGGCCGTGCCGCTCACGTCCAGCAGGCGGATGCCCGAATCCATGCGATCGAGCGAATCCTGAATCCGGGACATCAGGCTCGTGCGGATCGTGTCGTTGGCGGAGAGCAGCGTGTCGGCGCTGACCTGCGCGGCGGTCTGAACGATGCCGTGCTCCGCGGCGACACGCACCAGCTCGGCGGCGGCCTCCTCGCTGCCCACGTTCTCCAGGTAATTCACCGGATCCTCGATGCGGTAGAACACCTTCCACTCGCCGTGGGCGATGTTCACGTCGCCCGTAATGAGTGAGCCGTCCTTCGCCGGGTCGAGGTTCTGCAGTTGTCGTCGCTCGGCACGTTGATCGATGGGAAGAGCGCGTTCCTCATCGGTCATGCTGTACATGAACTGCTCAGCCAGATCGACGCTGCGCCGATCGTTGGGCACCTTGATCACTTCCTCGATGGGGAACGGCCAGCCGAAGTGCACACCCTTCTGGAGGATGCGGTTCTCGCCGTCGCCGACCACCTCGCCGAAGCGCAGCCTCACCGCCTGCTCGTTTTCGCCCACCATCGACACACCGGTGAAGAAGTAGGCGACCACGACGCCGAGCATCACGATCTTGAGCAGCCCGAAGCTGACGCGCAGCGCATCGTTGAGCGACTGTTGAGCCGGATCGAGCATGTCCAGCGCCAACTGATCCTCATCATCGTGGTGATGCGGATGATGATGCTCAAACGGGTTGAAGGGTTTCTGACTCATGAGCGGTCCTGATGAATGATCAGATATTCGTGATGGAGTATGGGAATTCGCGCAAGGCTCAATCCTGTTCGCCGACAACGATCACCGGCTCGTCGCGCACCGGCACGGGCTGCTTCGCCGTAGGCGGCTGCATGTCGAGCATGTTGGCATTGAGGATGAGCGTCGAACCTTCGCCGATCATCTTGGGGATCGACTCCAGCCGCTTGAGGAAGTTCGCCAGTTCAGGGTTCTGGGCGAAGACGGTGTATTGCGCCGCCGCCATCTCATCGCCGCGGGCGCGCTCGGCGCGGGCGTAACGCTCGGCATGGGTCATCATGCTGTCGCGGATACGCTCGGCTTCGGAGACGATGCTCTTGGCGCGGGCCGTGCCAGCCGATCGCATCGCCTGCGCCAGCTTCTCGCGGTCGCCGATCATTCGCTTGAACACCGCGGGCGTCACCGGGTCGGGCAGCATGATGCGGCGGACGCCGACCTTCTTGATCGCCACCCCTTCGTTCGCCAGCTCGGCCGCCAGCGCCTTGGTGATCTCCTCTTCCATCTTCGCCATTTTTACCTGGGTGGGATCGACGTTGACCAGGTCCTCCAGCTTGTACTGGGTGACGATGGCCTGCGCGTTGCGCGTCTTGGCTTCGATGTTCTCCTGCGCGCGGGCGATCGTCTTGAAGTTGCGGTAGAACTCCAGCGGATTGCTGATCTGCCACGTGACGTAGACCGACAGCGCCACGTTGTTCTGATCGCTGACGCTCGACTCCTCGATCTTCGTTTCCAGAAGGTGCAGCCGCTTGGGATACTTCGTCACCGACTGAATGGGCGGGGGCAGGCGGAAGTACAGGCGTGGCTCATCGCGCACGCTCGTGTCGTCCGCCTTCTGGAACGTGGTGACCACCGCCACCTCGTCGTAGCGCACCTGGAAACAGAACATGTTGACCAGCAGGACCAGCACCACCAGTGCTGCGATCAGGATGGCGAAGGAGTTTTTCATCGATTCAGATCCTCGAGTGTCCGAGACGAGCCGTGCCGCGTTTCGGATGAAAAGTATTTGCGGTCAGTCGTATCCGTGAGTTTGTGTGTAACCGTCGCGTCGTTATTCCTCGAACAGGCTGCCGATCGCGCCTGACGATTCCTTCAGATTGATTTCATACACCTGTGATTCGAGTTTGTCGGTATCGACGATGAACTTGCGCGTCCGCGGCAGGTGCTTCGCCAGCGCTTCGTACCACGCGCGGTCCATGTAATACTGCGGCGCTCGATCGTAGGCGGCCTTGGCGGCGATGAAGTTGCGCACGTCCGCCTGCGCCGCCAGTTCACGCTGCCAACGATAGGCCCGCGCTTCGTGAATCGTCTGCGCCACCGTACCCACCGCTTCCGTTTCCAGCAGGCGACGCAACGCCAGTTCCGCTTCCTCGATCTCAGCCGCGTCGGCGTTGTTGATCTTCAGGTTCTGCAGGTTGCGGATCGCATCGTCGATGCGGTGAGCCATCTCGCTCGAACCCGCCGCCTCGGTGAGAATCTGCACCGCCTGCTTCTCCGCATCGTTGATCGTGCTCTGCGCTTCCTGGAACGCGGCGATCTGCTGGTGGAAGCTCTCCGCCACGCCGTCCTTCTGAGGCGGGTGAACCCCCGCCATGCCGACGAACACCACCTCGATGCCCAGTTCCAGCGCATCAGCCTCACGCTGAATCGCCTCGCGCAGCTCCCGGGCCGCACGCGTGCGACCATCGCTCAACAGCGTGTCGATGTCGTGCGTCGCAAAGTAAAGCCCGATGCAGCGGTCGGCGACGGCCGCGACGATCTCCTGCATCTGCCGATCGCTCTGCACCGCCTGGATGTACTGGTCCAGATCCTTGATCTTGTACTGCACCGCCGATTCAGCGGCGAGCAGCGCCACGCCCACATCCGCCGACTGCTCATCCGATGGTAGACGCGCTTCCATCATCTCGAGCTGACCCTCAGCGCCCGGCGGGGCAACCGCACGCAACTGCGTCGGAGCCGTCACCAGATACTGCTCGTCCTCATCGGTGTGGGTGCCGGTCCAGAGGATCGCCGCCGCGTCCTCCTTCACCCCCGACGCCGTGGAACCCGCGATCACCTGATGCACCCGGTCCACCTCATACTTCTGCGCCCGACCCAGGGGCCAGGGCATTTTCAGATGCGGACCCGGACCAACCGTCCGCACCACCTTGCCGCCACGCATGATCACCGCCCGTTCGTGCGGTTCGACCACCACCACCGAGCTGACCAGCACCAGCGAGATGAGGCCCAGCACGATCAGCGGCGTGATCGCCTTGGACAACAGCCGATAGAACCAGCTTCGCGAAATTTCGAAGCCGAACTGGTAGTTGAGCGTGTCGGAGATGATGCGACCCAGCGACTCGGGGCTGGTGGTCCAGCCGAGCAGTCGCGAGTCGAATGCCGGTCGCGGCACCTCGCCCGGTCGTCGCGGTCGATAGGCTGACAGCAGGAAGGTGGTGATGATCTCCAGCCCGATCGCCGCCATGATCGCCGGCACCGCCAGCGCGAGAATGACAAACCCAAGCTGATATCCGAATGCGGCAAAGCAGCCAGCGATAAGAACGAGCACGGCAAAGAGGGCGTTGCCCATGAGGTAGCTCGCCCCGCCCCGCAGAAGCTGCCACTCCTTCACCCGCGTCATGCCCGCGACGTACCGCGCCACCAGGAACGCCACCAGCGCCAACGCCACCGCCGCCAGCACGAGCGGAGCCGCACTGATGTCCTCGCGGATGGCGGTCCGCACCAGCGATTCGTCCTGCAGGGCGTTGTAGTTGCGCGAAAGCGCGATGAACCCCACCAGCATGAGGTAGACCGCGAGTCCCACGCTCACCCCGCCCAGACCCCATTTGTACAGCCGCTCCAGCCGTCGCCGGGCCACGTGCAGGTCCTGGGCACGCTCATCAAAGATGGCGGCGGCGGCGGCGTCACGGGAAGCGTACTGCTCCGTCTCCAACGCCTCGGCACGCTCCAGACGGTGCTGGTGATAGATCATCAACAGCACCACCCAAATCGGCAGCCCCGCGAAGAAGTGCCACGTCATCGCCGTGATGGCGGGGCTCTGCGCCCACATCGCCAGCACCAGCACCCCCAACGCCAGCACCCCCTGCACAATCAGCCCCGTCAGGGCAGCACTGGCCGCACGTCGATACGTCTGTTGATCGTGTGTCATCATCGTTTCCCGCGAGCCGCGTTCTTTGCCACCGATAAACACAAATGCACACAGATGAGCATGCGAATCGGCTTTGTGGATGGTGGGCACCGGAACATTCCCCGCACATCCCCGCCGCCGTCATGCCTCCGTGTCGCTCCGTTCACCTCTGCCTTTCATCCGTGTTCATCTGTATATATCTGTGGCTCAACTACAAGGTTCCAAACCTCCTCAGCCCAAACTACGTATCATCTCACGTTCGGGATCACCTGAGGATTGCTTCATGTTTGAACAACTGCTGACGATCACCCGCAATACCTTCGTCGAGTCCATCCGCCAGCCCATCTTCGTCACCCTGGTCATGGTGGGCACCATCGCCATGGCGCTCAACATCGAGCTGGCCGCCTTCGCCTTCGGCGACGACAACAAGCTGCTGATCGACCTGGGCATGAGTACGCTCATGCTCACTTGCCTGTTCCTCGCCGCATTCACCGCCACCAACGTCCTCAGCCAGGAAATCGAAAACAAAACCGTCCTCACCACCGTCAGCAAGCCTGTGGCAAGGCCGATCTTCGTCCTGGGCAAGTACATCGGCGTCTCCGGCGCGATCGCGCTGGCGTTCTGGATCCTGGTCATCATCTTCTTCATGACCGTACGCCACCGCGTCATGACCACCGCCAGCGACCGAATCGATGGCCCGGTTGTCACCTTCTCCGTCATCGCCGCACTCATCGCCCTCTTCGGCGCCACGGCCATGAACTACCTCTACCACTGGGTCTTCAGCGCCACCTTCGTCGTCTGGTTCGCCATCCTGCAGACGGTCGCCTGGCTGCTGGTGCTCGTCATCGACAAGCACTGGGACCTGCAGCCCATTACCGCCGAATTCACCGCGCCCGACAGCGTCTTCGGCCAACTGCATCTGGCGATCCTGCTGCTCTTCCAGGGCATGCTCATCTTCACCGCCATCGCCGTGGCGACGTCGACGCGACTCAAACAACTGATGACCATCCTCGTGAGCGTCGGCGCGTTCTTCGCTACGCTGCTCACCGCGTCCATGATCGATTACAGCCAGACCGATGCCGGCTGGGCCATGGTGCTGCGAAACATCGTGCCCAACCTTCAATACCTCTGGCACGCCGACGCCCTCACCCAGGGCCACAAACTCACCTTCAGCCACGTCGGACTCGTCTCCGCCTACGCGATCCTCTTCATCACGTCCATCCTCAGCATGGCGGTCGCCCTCTTCCAGACCCGCGAAGTCGGATGAACCCAGTGCGGATTTCGAATGGCGGATTTCGGATGGCGGATTGAGGAAGTATCCCTCCGCCACACCATCGCTCCGTTGCTCTCCCCTTCGTGCCTCCGTGCCTTCGTGCCTCCGTGCCTCGAATCGAATCGCGGCTCGCGCCGCACCACGCTCTACACTCGTCCCCCCCACGCTTGCGTCGTCGCGACACGCAACCCCCATCATGCGACCACCCACAACGGCCGGGACAATCATCCCGCCCATCGCGTTCATCACATGCTGGTCGTTGGCGCGTCGTGTCATGCCCAGAGAGTGCGTGTGCGTATAAATGAGTGGTGAACGATGCTGAGCCGACGATTCGCCGGCTTATCCCGTCAACGAAGAACCACGCGATCACACAGCCGCGGCTGCGTGATGATGCGAGTGGCTGTGCTCGGCCGGCTGCACCTGACGCGTCGGGGCGGCCTGCTCCAGCGCCGCCGCCTCCGCCATTTCGATATCCTCGCCGCTGCGAACCAGCCGCGCCGAGTTGAAGATCACCACCAGGCCGCTGACCACGTGCAGCACCGCCGCGAGAATCGGCGAAATCTGTCCCGCCGCCGCCAGCACCTCGAACAGAATGATGAACCCGAACCCGATGAGCAGGTTCTGCCGCACCACCGACGTCGTCTTGCGCGACAACTCGATGAGGAACGGAATGCGGTTGAGGTTGTTGTTCATCAGCGCGATCGATGCGGAGTGAATCGCCACGTCCGACCCGGCCGCACCCATCGCGATCGAGATATCGCCTGCCGCCAGCGCCGGCGCGTCGTTCACGCCGTCGCCGATCACCGCCACGCGATGCCCCTTGCTCTTGAGCTTGTCCACCATCTCCAGCTTCTGGTGCGGCAGCACCTCCGCTTCATATTCCGTGTGAAGCTGGGCGGCCACGCGCTTGGCGACCGATTCGCGGTCACCCGTCACGATGATCAGCCGCTTGATGCCGATCTCCCGCAGCTTGTCCATCGCCGCCGGCGCACCGGTACGGGCGTTGTCCGCCAGACCGATCCAGCCCAGCAACTGATTGTCACGCACCACGAACAGCGTGCTCAGCCCCTCGGCGTCGGGGCTCTGCTGCGCCTCGGCGATCGCCGCCGCCACCGTGCCGTTGCCCGCCTTCACTTCGTCGCTCAGCCAGTTGCCCCGGCCGACCGCCACCAGCTTGCCGCCCACATAACCGCGAACGCCTCGGCCCGATACTTCCTCGAACTGCTCGGGCGTCTCCAGTTGCAGCCGCGCCTTGCGCGCCACATCCGTCACCGCCTTGGCAACCGGGTGCCGCGAGTTCTGCTCCAGCGCCGCCGCCGTCCGCAACAGGTCCGCCCCGTCCACGCCCTCCGCCGGAGCGAGCTTGATCACCTGCAGCTCGCCCGTCGTGAGCGTGCCCGTCTTGTCGAAGATCATCGCCGTCAGGTTGCGTGCCGCTTCCAGGTTCACCACGCTCTTGATGAGCACACCCAGTCGGGCGGCCGACGACAGCGCCGCCACCATCGCCGTCGGCGTCGCCAGCACCAGCGCACAGGGGCACGCCACCACCAGCATGGCGATCACACGCTCCTCAGGATTCTCAAGCCCCATCTTCCGCGAGAAGAACCACACAATCGCCGCAAGCATCAACACCGTCGGTGTGTACCAGCCCGCGTAACGGTCGATCATCCGCATGATCGGAATGCGCGTCCGCTCCGCCTCCAGAATCAGTTCCTTCACCCGGCCGAGCGTCGTGTCCTCGCCCGCCTTGGTCACCTCGATGTCCAGCACGCCCGTCAGGTTGATCGTGCCGCCGAACACCTCGTCCCCCTCCGACTTCTCCGCCGGCAGCGACTCACCCGTGATCGGCGCCTGGTTGATCGTGCTCGTGCCGTTCACCACCCGGCCGTCCGCCGGCAACGCGTCGCCCGGACGCACCCGCACCACATCGCCCGGCCTCAGATCCTTCGCCTCAACCTCGCTTTCCACCCCGTCCACCACACGGTGCGCACGCGTCGGCGTGATCTTCACCAGCGACTCGATGCTCGCCTGCGCGCCGAGCGCGGTGCGGCTTTCGATCAACACGCTGATGATCATGAAAAACGCGATCGACGCCGACTCGTGATACCCGCTGAACAGCGCATCTTCCGATCCTTCGGGCCGACCCATCGCGAACGACGCCGCCACCGCCAGCGCCACCAGCTCGTTGAAGTGCATGTGCCCGTGCCACAGATCCTTGATCGCCACCCAGACCAGCGGCGCACCCAGCAGGATCGCCGACACCATCGCCAGCAGGTCGCTTTGTTCGCGGTCCTCAAAGAGCAGTGCCGCGGCGAACGAGGCGATCAGCAGCACCCCGCCGAACAGCGTCGCCATAATCTGCAAGCTGATGCGGCCGGTCTGCGATTCGATCTGCAAGCCTTCTTCGACAAAATCATGTGCCATAGCCGATGCGTCCCTGGTGACACGGGGTGCAAAAATGCTCGATCGGCCCAACAGCAGACCCAAAGGCTGCCGCGGACCGCGCTTGACGAAGGTCCGGAACCCTTACCCGCCCAGAGTTGGGCGACGGTATCGATACGATCAGCCGACCGCGCGGGTTCGACTCGACCGCCTGTCCGATCCCCCGCGCAAGCCGTACAAGGCTACCCGGAGGGGCAACAAAACACCAACGCCGCCTGCGACCCTGCCGTCAGTCCGCGACGGTCGGATGAACGGATCGACCGCTCCGCATCGTCACCGCGCCGTTTGAAACGCGGTCAGTACATGTTCCGCTTGCGGGTCGGCACCTCGCGCAGGTCCAGCCGCGCCAGCAGCTCGGCGATCCGTTGCCCCGCATGCCCATCCCCATAAGGATGCCGCACCCGCCGTCGACCCCGCGACATCGCCGCCTCCAGTGCCGCCCGCACCGCCACCTCGCCGTAGTCGCAATCGATCACGTTCCCCGGCTTCTCCCGTCCCGCCTGTCGAGGCCCCACGTTCACGCAGGGCACGCCCAGCGCCGCCGCCTCGATCAGACCCGCCGAAGAGTTGCCCACAATCGCCCGCGCTGCCTTGAGATGCATCAGAAACCGCGGCCGATCCATGTGACCAACCACCCGATCCTCCGCGCCAAGCCGCTCCTTCTCCAGCGCCGCCATCACCCCGTCCCGGCCCGGGTCGAGGTTCGGCATCATCAGCAGGCGACCATATCCCCGCGTCGCCGCCAACGTCCCCGCCATCCACCGTCGCTCCTGTGCCGGCGAAGCCCCGATCGGGTGCTGCATCACCACCACATCAAACCCGTTCGGCTCCGCTTCAACCTGCGCCAGCTCGTCAATCGCGGGCGACCCGACATCGAACACCCACCGCTCATCCTCACCCATCCGGATCAGCCGCCTTCGGCTCTGGGCCGTCGCGGCGAAGTGCAGATGCGACAGCTTCGACACCGCGTGCCGCATCGCCTCATCCGCCACGCCCTCCGCGCGGTCCCCGCCATGGATGTGCCCCACCCGGACCCCGCCGATCGCCGCCGCCGATGCCGCCGCGAACGCTTCGATCCGGTCCCCCAGCACCACCACGACGTCCGGCCCCAGCTCGGCGAACACCCTGCCGAACCCGGCAATGCCGCGACCCACCGCCGCCACATCCGCCGATCGCCCCACCTGCCCCTTCCGCTGCATCGCCACCCGCGCAGCGATCGGCCAACCCGCCTTCCGCACATCCCGCCACGTCCCCAAAACGAGATGCGATCCCGCCACCACCAGCTTCAAACGCAACGACCGCTCAGCCTCCACCGCTCGCAACACCGGCGCAAGCAACCCAGACTCCGCCCGCGAACCAGTGACCACAACAATCGTGCGCATGGCAGGTTCAAGGTTCAAAGTTCAAGGTTCAAGGTTCAAGGTTGAACAGCCCGTTCAACGCTTCCAATTCAACGCGTTCAAAGCCAACCGGCACCCCCATCGGGCCGTGCCTGCATCCTGAACCTTGTACCTTGAACCACGCGTGGCTCACGCGAGTTCCGGGAACATCTTGCGGACGACCGCCACCAGGTCCTTCACGTGGCTCACCGACTCGGCCATCAGCTTCTGCTCGTCGGCCGTCAGATCCAGATCAATCACCTTCTCCACGCCATCCTTGCCCAGCACAGCCGGCACGCCCACGAAGTAGCCGTTGCCCGTCTCACCCGGCGCAACGTTGAACTTGTCCTCGCAGTAAGCCGCACACGGGATGATCCGCTTCTTGTCCTTGACGATCGCCTCGACCATCTGAATCACACCCGCCGCCGGCGCGTAATACGCGCTCGTGCCCATCAGCTTCACGATCTCGCCGCCGCCCACCTTCGCCCGCTCCACACAGGCCGTGATCTTCTCCTCCGGCAGCAGCATCGTCACCGGAATGCCCGACACGCTCGTGAACCGAGGCAGCGGCACCATGTCATCGCCATGCCCGCCCAGCAGCAGCGCCGTGATGTCCTCCACGCTCACGCCCAGCTCCATCGCGATGAACGTGCGGTACCGCGCCACGTCCAGCGCCCCAGCCTGACCCATGATCCGGTTCGTCGGAAAACCCGTGGTTTTCCACGCCGTATACACCATCGCGTCCAGCGGATTGCTCACCACGATCACGATCGAATCCGGCGCTGCCTGCTTGATCTGCTCGCTCACGCTCTTGACGATCTTCACGTTCGTCTCGATCAGATCGTCCCGGCTCATGCCCGGCTTGCGCGGCAAACCGGCCGTCACCACCACCACATCCGCCCCGGCAATGTCCGCGTAATCCGATGTCCCGGTGATGTTCACATCAAACCGCTCAATCGGCCCGCACTGCAGCAGATCCAGCATCTTGCCCTTGACCGCGTTCTCCTGCTGCGGAATGTCGACGACGACCACATCGCCAAGCTCCTTCGCCGCCGCCCACAGGGCACACGACGCGCCAACGTTCCCGCCGCCAATCACCGCAATCTTCGCTCGCCTGGGCATGATGTTCCGATCCTTTCCTGTCTTTCAGAACGATTCAATAACTCGAATTAACGCCCCCCTCACGGGGCCCGCTCACTTCAATGAGCGGGATGAAACAAGGCGCGACATCATAACGCGAGATGAGTGATGTGGTGATGTGGTGATTTGGTGATCTGGTGATGTTGATTGCCGATTGCCAAGTGCCAATTGGCCGAACGTCGGTCCTCCATCCACTGTCCTCCGTCGTCCCATCGCTCCTCGCCCCAGGCCGACATGTCACCCCCCTCCCCCTCGACCCTCTGTCGTTTTTATGCAAGTACCATTCTGATATTGCCTTACAACGAAAAAAGACAATGTCACCCCCACGACAAACACGACAAACACGACATGGGGAGAGGGTGAAACGGGCCGGGGGGGGCGATTGCCAAGTGCCGATTGCCGATTGCCAATTGTCAATTGACTCGCTGGCGTGGTTCTCCTTAACACTTGTGTGACAAATGACTTCCGTCCTCCGGCCTCATCGCTCCACGCTCCTCGCCCCTCGCTCC
>CAZEFM010000026.1:19500-42124 GCA_964511575.1 uncultured Phycisphaeraceae bacterium
ACAAATGACTTCCGTCCTCCGGCCTCATCGCTCCACGCTCCTCGCCCCTCGCTCCACGCGGCCCGCCCTTCCGATGCCGGTGGCACGCCTACCACCTCGCACCATCCGATGCTGGACTGCTTAACTTTACCCGTCTAAAATGCGAAAATCAATGCGCCGGCCGGAGGCCAAAAGGATCACCCGTTCCCTCACCTCATCAATCACCCAATCGCCAAATCGCCACATCACCAAATCACCACCCATCTGATACCATAGGCCATCTCCATTCCGGCCTGTCCCATGCATTCTCAATCAAGGAGAATCACGTGCAACGATTCCAACTGATCGCCTGTTCCGTGTTGTGGGTTCTGGCTTCGGTCGTGCAGGCGCAGGGTGAACGGCATGCGGTGGAGCCGTTTGTCGGGGAGCACACGTTTCTGGTTGCCCGCTTCGATGTGCATGCGCTGGATGCTCGGGCGATCGAGTCGGGGCTCGTGCGATTTCTGGAACAGGTGGAGGAGCTCAAGACCCAGCGTGAAAAAACGAAACGGGAAACGGCGGAGGCCCTGGCGATCGCGGCGGACTGGCGGGAGCAGTTCGCGGCCGCGGGCGGCAAGGCGATGTACCTCCACATGCACGTCGGGCCGGTGCAGGAGCCGTTCATCGTTGTGCCCATGGCGCCCGGGGCCGATCAGGATGCGTTGATCACGGTCATGAAAGCGTTCGGCGGCGAAGGCCAAACGGAGGCGGTCGTGCTTCACAACTGTGTGGTGGCGAGCAGTCCGCAGATGGTGGAGACGATGGAGGCGTTCATCCCGGCGGATCGGCCGGAGATCGCCGCGTTTCTTCGCTCGCCGCAGCGGTCGCCGATCGAGTTGTTTTTCGCGCCGAGCATGGGGGTGCGCGGCATGATGGGGCTGCTCACCACACAGATTCCCGACGATGTCGCGCGTCACGCGGCCAGCACCATCACGCAGGACATGAAGGTGACGCAACTGTCGCTCAGCCCCTGGCCGAAGCTGTCGTTTGAACTGGTGATGCAGGGTCAGAGCGTGGAGGCTGCGGGGCGATTGAACGAGGTGATCAACGGAATGTTCAACCGTGTGGTCGAAGTCAACCAGGCTGAACCGGCCCCGCTCAAGGCCGTGCCCGAGGCGATGCGCCTGCTGACACCGAAGCTGGCGGAAGACAAGGTGACGATCGCACTGGATCACGC
The DNA here is from genome assembly GCA_964511575.1 of uncultured Phycisphaeraceae bacterium. Lineage (GTDB taxonomy): Bacteria > Planctomycetota > Phycisphaerae > Phycisphaerales > Phycisphaeraceae > CALKHT01. Next base: position 20,696 of record CAZEFM010000026.1, read on the forward strand.
GCAAAGCGAGCGATTGCTTACGTTGTTCGTCGAGCCATTGAAGGCGGCGCGGACGGCTGCGCGCCAGGTGCAAACCGTTGCGCAAGTCCGACAGCTCACCGTCGCCGCCCTCACCTTCGCCATGGATAACGACACGCTTCCGACCGAACTCGACCAGCTCCGCCCTTACGTGAGCAGCGCGATTTTCCTTTCGCCGCTGTCGGACACGACGCTGCCGGCCGATTTCGATGCGTGGGATGGACCCAAACGTCGCGACTGGCTTGCCAGACACGCCTCGTTCGTTCTCGTGCCCTACCCCAATCGAAAGTTCAGCACCCTCACAAACACGGGAAAAATGGTGCTGTTCATCGAAAAATCGCTACCGAACGCCGAACGCGTCGCGATTGGTTTCGCGGACGGTCACGTCGAATCACTTCCCATCGACGAAGCTGGTACGTTCATCAAAGAACGCACCGGCAAGTCGCTCCAGGAGTGGGTTCAACCGCAGTAACGTGCACGTTTGACGCAACGGCGCGGCCGGTCACTGCCCCACGATGTAGCTCAGTGGGCCGTCGGGCCCCAGCGGGATGCCCAAGGTCATCCAGGCGACCAGCAGCAGCGTCCACACCAGCGCGAAGGCGATGCTGTAGGGCATCATCGTGGCGATGAGCGTGCCCATGCCGGCTCGCGGAGCGACGCGCTGCATGAAGACGAGCACAATGACGAGATAGGCGTTGAGCGGCGTGATGATGTTCGTCGCCGAGTCGCCGATGCGATAGGCGGCCTGCGTCAGTTCCGGGCTGATGCCCACCATCATGAGCATGGGCACGAAGATCGGCGCCATCAGCGCGTACTTGGCGGACATCGAACCGATGAAGAGGTTGAAGACCATCGTCACCGCGATGAACGCCACGATGAGCAGCACGGGGCTGAGCTGCGCCGAAGCGAGAAGCTGCCCGCCACCGGCGGCGAGCATGCGGTCGAGCCCCGAGTAACGGAAGTGTTCAATGAACTGCGCCGCCACGAACGCCAGCACGATGATCGGCGCCATCGACGCCATGGCGTCCACCATCAGCCTCGCCACATCACGATCGCTTCGGATCACCCGGGCGGCGATGCCGTAGGCCAGTGCTGCGCCGAGGAACATCACAAACAGCAGCGGCACAATGGCGCTCACCCATCGGGCGAACGGCTTGGCGCTGGGCACCAGCACGATGTCGTCCACCTCGACGGCGGCGGCGGGTCGCTCGCCCTGGCCGTCCCACACCTCCGCGGTGATGACCTGCTCGGCATCGTTGGGCGCGGGCATGGTGTAGGTGTACAGCGGCGCGCCGGGCACGAGAATCGCCGCCGCCACCACCGCGCCCAGCGCAGCCACCGTCACCCCCGCCCAACGCAAACCGCGACGCTGCTCCCCGGTCAACGGCGCGGTGAGGTCCTCCCCCGCCACCGCGCCGGCCGCCTGCCCTGCCGTGGGCGGGCCGCCCTCATCCGCCGGCTTGAGCGACAGTCGCCGTTCCACAAACCAGCTCGTCACCGCCCAGCCCGTGAGCGTGATGAGCGCGGTCGACACGATCATGAAATACCAGTTGCACGCGGGGTTGATGTGATAGTCGTTATCGATGATGCGTGCCCCGGTTCGGGTGAACTCGGCGAGCATGGGGTCGAGCCCGGTGAGGACGAGGTTGGCGTTGAATCCGGCCGACACCCCGGCGAACACCGCCGCCAGCCCCGCCAGAGGCGACCGTCCCGATGCCGCATAGATCGCCGCCGCCAGTGGTGGCAGCACGACGTATCCCGCATCGAGCGTCAACGACGAAACAACCCCGACAAACACGGTCACCGGTGTCAGAAAACGCAGCGGCACGATGCGCATGAACGCGCGCAGACACGCGGCGATCAGCCCCGTCCGCTCCGCCACGCCAATGCCCAGCATCCCCACCAGCACCACGCCCAGCGGCGGAAACGCCATGAAGTTGGCGACCAGGCTGCTCACCGCCCAGTTCAAGCCGTCGCGCGTCAGCAGGCTGCGTGGTTCAAACGTTTCGCCGGTCGAGATCCACGACAGCGTGCCCTGTTCATCCACGCGCGGCAGGCGCAGCTCCACCGCCCAACCCAGCGTCACCGCCAGGTGCGACAGCAGCATCACCGCCACCGTCCCCAACGCGAAGAGCGTGACCGGGTCGGGCAGTCGATTGCCCACCCGCTCGATGCGATCGAGCCACCGTGAACCGCCGCCCTGCTGTTCGTTGGCCTGAACCTCCGCCGCGTGCCGCGTCTCGTTCATCCGAACAGTTTAATCGAAAGCCGCCGACCTCCGGCATGGCGCGGATATGGGCACCCGGGTCCGCCATCCACCTGTATGCCACCACCTCCGCGCCGCACGGCATCGATCAGCGCTGGTACGCCGGCAGGTAGTGCATGAAAACTTCGAGCGACATGAGGGCGAAGCCCGTCGAAGCACAGTTGGTTCTGTCGTTGAGCGCGTACGCGCCGTAATCGGTCCAGCTTCCATCGGCACGCTGGTTCTCCAGCATGAACGCGCTGATCTGCGGTTGCCACGCTGCCCAGTGCTCACCACCCGCCTGGAAGTGTGCCTGTGTGGCGTAATAAGCGAAGTACCAGAAGCAGAAGCTGTTGGTGTTCACGCCATCCTTGCGGACATACTCCAGCCCGCGCGCCACGGCCGGGTCATCGAACGCATCGAGGAACTGCATGGCGAGGCAGCCGGCAGCGGAAACGGGTTCGCGATGGGCGATGCCCGGCTGATAGGTGAATCCGCCGCTCTCCACGATGTTGCTTCGCACGTATGCCAGCGCGCGGGTGAGCGTTTCCTGCGGCACGGTGAAGCGGGCGTTGATCGCCGCACGCAACGTGACGATCTGCATGGCCGAGGCGCTCAGGTCCGCATCCGCGGGGATCGGGTGATACCGCCAGCCGCCTTCTGGGTTCTGCGCCTTGACGATGAGATCGACCGCCTTCTGAATGCTGCTGCGCATGGCTTCATCGGGCATGAAGCCGTACGCTTCGATCATCGCCAGCGTCGCCAGCGCGTGTTCGTACATCGTCCCGCGCGAGTCATTGACGGAAGTGTACAGGCCGGCATCCGTCTGATGGTCGCGGATCAGACGGATCGTCCGCTGCACCAGTTCGCCATAGGGACCGCGACCGGGGGCGTGACCGCGTCCCATGAACGCCAGCGCGCAGATCGCGTTGACCCCCGTGTTGTTGCCGTAGACGCACGGCCAGGACCCGTCCGCCCGCTGATGACGCGCCAGGTACACCAGACCGCGATCGACCGCGGCTTCAATCCGCGCGATGTCGGCGGGAGCGTCGGGTGGGGATGCAGGCTGCGTTTGTGCCGCCGTCGGCACAAGCAACAGCACACTCGCGATCAGGCACCCCATGACGCGCATTGGTGAATCCCTGTGGTGAGGAAGTCCGTTTCGCGAACAGGCTCACGGCATGTCGCGCGGTTCCCACTTCTTGTGCCAGCGCAGCTGCCACAGATCGCGCACCGCCTGCAGCCGCACCGAGCCGTCGAGCACCGACACGTTCACCGCCATGCCGTGGCGGTCCAGGGCGAAGCGCCCGATGGAGTGGCCGTAGTCGCCCATGTCGTAATTATGCGACGGATTCAGCGGCACGTGGTTGAGCGCCCAGCCGCCTTCCGCCCAGATGCAGTCCGCCAGGATGGGGGTGTGGCTGGGGACCGCCTGATCGTGGATGGTGCCATAGAACAACTCGGCGTCGTTGTTGGCGCGGTACCAGGCTTCGGGCGTGTTCTCGAAGTAGTTGTTGTAACCGTAGCTGCCGCTGTCGCCGTCACGAACGTCCTTTTGCGAGCCCGGATCGTCCATGGCCCAGCTCATGCGGGCCGTGCCCACGCCGTAATCGAACGGCGCGCGCTCCGTCGTAGGGCAATGTCGCACCTCGTTGTTCACCCAATAGCTGCGCAGCTTCACCAGCCACTGAGCCCGGTCGGTTTCCCAACTGGTGACCGGCACATCGTTGTTCTCCATGGCGTAGCTGAACCATGCGAGCGTCATCTGCCGCAGGTTGCTGAGGCATTGCGCCGAGCGTGCCGCCTCCCGCGCGCGGGACAGCGCGGGCAGCAACAACGCGATCAGAAGCGCGATGATGCTGATCACAACGAGGAGCTCGATGAGGGTGAATCCTTTACGCTGCCGCATGGCTGCTCTCCTTACGCACATGTCGCGCCACGGCCCAACCGACCCCGACACACATGGATCGGCCATCGCATCACAAAAACGTCCGCTCGCTGCCTGGGCGAGCGGACATAAGGGTCAATCGCCTTAATGGCGACGACGCTTGAACATCAGCAGACCACCCAGCCCGATCAGCGCCAGCGACGCGGGCTCGGGAATGTCGTTCACGATGATTTCCGACAAGCCCAGCCACTCGGTGTGGTTGTGGCGGAAATCGAGGTCGATCGTCGAGCCGGTGTACCCGGTCAGGTCGATCGTCACCGAACGGTTCGCGTTGCCCTCCACGAATGGGCTGTTGTCGAATCCGGTGAACTGCGGCACCACTGCGTCATCAACCTTGATGTCCACGCTCACGGGCGCATTCACGCCGGATCCCTGCCGCACCATGTAATAGATGGTGATGGAACCCAGGTCGTACTCGCCGCCCAGGTCGATGATGATGCGAGGCTTCGGGAGTGCGTCCGGGGCGTACAGACTGGGATCACCAATACAGAAGATAGCGCCGTTCTCGTCCCACGGTACGTCGCTGACCGGGATGATGCCGTCGTTCATCTCTGACGGCGTGTGGTAGGGTTCGCCTCTGATCGCAATGAGGTTTACCGTGTCCGTGTCATAGCTGTACGTGTACGTAATCGGAGCGGCCTGTGCCGTCGCCGTGAACGCCACACTCAGAGCCGCCGCCGCCATCCAAGCCTTGCCATTGGTCAACATGATCAAGTCCTCCGTTTAGTAAGAAACTCCATGAACCGGGTACTCACCGGTGATGCGTGGTGCTGCTCGCCACGAGCGAGCAGTGCTGTCTCTCATTCGCCATCAGCAGGTTGTGTTCGCCCTTCGGGGCGTATCGCCGCCTGGTAATGCCTTTCAATGCGATCCTCACCCAACACGCGGTTGTAAACCGCCACGTGCGCCACCGCGCCGTGGAACCGCGAATACGTTCCATGAATGCCGCCGATCATCAGATGACCGCCATCGGCGACGGCCGGCTGCAAACCGGTGATGGTCTGCACGTGCTGACCATCGAGATAGAAGCGTCCGACGTACTGGTCATCGATGGTGAACACCCAGTGATGCCAGCGATCGCGCTGCAAAAGCGCCGTCGCCTCCTGGAAGTCGTAATCCATCACGTCGAACAGGCCCACGCGAATGCCCGGATGGAAATCGCGCGGGTTGAACCGCGACAGGCAGTTGTAGCCAAGCCCCCACCCGTGGTTGACGCCTTCTCCCTTATACGCGGAGATCAGCCACCCGCCCCGCGCTTCCAGATCGCTCACCTTCACCCACGCTTCAATACTGAAGTTGCTGGTGAACGCGAACTGCGGGAACTCACCCACCGTCACGCTTCCCGTGCCGTCGAACACCGAGGCCGCCTCATCGGGGAGGATTCCCTCAGCCGCCCCCAGCGCGACACCCTGCCCCACGTGACCGTGGAAGTTGTTGCCCGAACGATCCTCGACGATCGCCGCACCCGCGGACTCGTTCAACGGCCAGTAGGCGAGCGGCCGATCGGAAATCACTTCCAACGCGTAAGGCGAAGCCACCGGCGCGGCTCGAACGAAAAGCTGCTCGTCCACCGCGATCGACGTGATGCGATTGTTGGGCGTGTCAAACCGTGCCGCCTGGTTCGACTTCAACCGCTGCGTGCGATGCGGCGCACCTTCGCTGTCGATCATGTGCGCTTCGACTTCACCCACAAAAACGTGAACTTCCAGTTCACCCGTGGCGGGCTCGATGTGGACGCCGAACTCCGTGCCCAGGTCGATCACGTGGACGCTGCGCGTTTCAATGGCAAAGCCGCGTGCCCGGCGTGGCACGTTGGCGGTCAGCCGCCCGCCGTGCAGATAGCCACGCATGTCGTTCTTGATCTCAAACGTACACGGCGCGTGCAGCAGCACCTGCGCACCGCTGTTGAACGTCAACCGGGCAAAGCCCTGCACCAGGTTCAGATGACCGGCCGGCAACGCAGCGCCGGATTGCGTGGGCAACTGCGGATCGGCCCAAACACAGTTCACCGCTTCGGTGAGGTGCGCCACGGGTGCCGCCGTCGAAGGTGTCGACGTGGTCGTGGGCCGATCGCCCATCCACGCCTGCAGCACCACGAACAACACCGCCGCCATCGCCGCGGCCGCGACATACACCACCGCACGCGGAACCACCACATGCCGCGGCCCAGCCGTGTCAGACGCAACACGCCGCATCGGCAACGATGTCAACGAAGCGGACGGCTGCGGACGCTGCTCGCGCGCCCTTGCCGTCGATGCACGCTGCTCCTGCTCCACCGCCTGCAGGATCAGCGTCGGATCGAATTCTTCGTTGATCGGGTCTTCCGCCGGGCTCGCCCACTCGGATGCCTCTTCGAGCAGGAGGCTCGACGCACCGAGAATCTGCTGCCGCACGTGGCACTGAATAAGCGTTTCCCGGGCAAAGCGACGCGCATGGGACGCATCCGCCTTGATCCAGTCGCTGAGCTCGCGCACCTGCTCCGGCTCAAGCACACCAAACAGGTGGCCGCTGATCAGTTCGGAGACATCGCTCATGCACGCCCCCTTTGAAGATGATCAACACGTGCTTCGATGCACTGCTGCAAGGCCCGTCTCACCCGATGCAGGGCGGCAAAAATCGCGTTCGTCGTGGTGCCCAATTGCTGGGCGATGCGTGCCGGCTTCAGGCCACGCACATAGTGAAGCTCGATGAGCTGCCGACCCCGGCCGTGCAGCTTGCGCGTGCAGTTGACCAGTGCCTGCTTCATCTCATCCATCTCCGGGGCGACGTCCTCATACGCGGCCGCCACCTGATCGATGGTCTCCTGATCGAACATGCGGGGGTTGCTGGCGTGAGCGCTGCGATAGCGCAGCACCTCGATCCGCGCGATGCCCAGCGCCCAACTGATGAACGGGCGGGACGCATCGTAGGTGTCGATCTTCGCCAGGGCTGCCAACGCCACGTTCTGCAACAGGTCCTCCGCATCGTGCGTGTCGGGCACCATCGACAGAATGAACGCAGACACCGTCGGCTGGGCGTGAGTCCAGCGAACGGTCAGTTCCTGAATGCGTTCTTCCCGACTAAAACCCATATTTCGCTCGCTCTGCAATCCGCCGTACCATTACTCCATGGAATCAGCCGTTTTCGTACGGTCGATTCATCGGGCAAAGCGCACCAAAATGCGCACAAGAGCATTTCTTGCAATGACTTAGAACAAAGCACAAAATTTTCGATCACGCCGCGGGGAGGCGGCCTTACCGGACAGTTTCTCCAGCTTCCTCACCGAGCGCCCAGGTACCGCCGGAGCCCCACATCCAGGCAGTAGAGGCCCGTCACCAGCACCAGGACAACCCAGTTATCCCAGGCGTCACGTTCAATCACCCGGCGTCGAGGCGCCGATGCACCCTCCAGGCGTGTCGGCACCTCACACAGTTCGGCTGGGTCGAGCATTGCGCCGCCCGTCGCCGTCGTCAGCCCACGCAGTCCATCGAAATCGATGTCCGGCCGAACGCGCTCGCGCAACGATGGAACCACCTCCACATCGGCGGCCACCACCGAACCCGAACCATCCGTGCATCGCAATTCAACCCGGCCCGTTTCGGAGGGACGCCAAAGGGCGCGATAGTGGCCGGGTGCGAACGTGGGGCGAAGCGTGATCATACCAGCCCGCCCATCACCATGCACGTCGACCGACACCTCCGCCGCCTCCAGCGGGGCACCCGCCGCATCCACAAGGTACGCTTCGACCAGCGCCTGTTCGCCCAGGTCGACCTGCCCCGGCCGCACCGCCAACCAGCTTCTGTCCAAGGCGCGATCGCGCCGCCGCGCCACATGGCGCATCGCCTGACTCCAGAACCGATCGAACAGCGCGTTGCCCACGTTACGCCGCCAGAGGAACGTGCTGTCGGTGCCGATGAAGAGTACGCGGCCGCGCCCGTGCAGATGCTCCGCCATCAACGCAACACGCTGGCGCGCCGATTCCGTTTCCGCCAGCACGGTCGCGCCGGGCCGTGGCCGCACCGGCGCCGCCGACCAGTAAAACGCGGGCATCGCGCTCCACATGGAACGGTTGCGTTCCACATCGCGATGCACCTGAAACGCGGGATGCAACGCCCCGGAAGCGGTCACCAGCATGGTGAACGGCGCATGAGCCGGCGCGTCGCGGCCGGGCGATGCGCTCATCGTCAACGGCAACGCGCTGATCAGCGGCGCATCGTCCCCCGCAACGAACGCGTGAGGCATGTGCTGAAAGCCTGCCTGCACGATCAATCCCACGCCTTCCTCACTGATCGCTTGGACGAGTTGCTCCTGCACCGCGCGAGGCAGCATCTCAGGCGAAATGTCGCCAAGCATCACAAGGTCGTACGCGGCAAACCCCGCAACATCGCGCGGCAAGTCATCGGGCAGGTTGAATTCCCCCGACTCGTTCGCCCCGCGCAACGCCGACTCCATGATCAGCGTGACCTCCACACCCTCATCACGCCGCAGCATGTGATCAATAAAGCGAAAATCCCACCGCGGATAACCTTCGATCAACAACACCTTCACCGGCGCAGCATCCACCTCGACCGGAAAGGTGTGGCGGTTGTTCTCGGCGATACGTTCCTCCGGCTGGACATCAACGACAACCTGCAGTGCTTGCGCACCTTCCTGCGACGCTTCAAACGTGAGCGCGACCTGCTGCTGTTGATTGTCGCGGAGGGTGAGCGGCGCGGTGTCGAGCGTGTCCGAGCCGCGCATGAGCGACACGGTGACATCGCGCCCCGCCAGGCCGTGCGACTCCACCACCGCCATGACGTTGAGGTGATCGCCCCTGCCGATGCGCTGCGGTGCGACGACCTGTGTGATCGCCACATCGGCGAGAGGCCGCCGCGAACCCGGGGCAAGCACCAGCAGCGGCGCATCGGTGGCGGCAAACGTCGATGAGCTCACCACCTGCTGCGGATCGACCCCAGCCGTGTTTCGGCCGTCGCTGATCAACACGATGCCCGCAAGCTTTCGCCCCGCCGCATCGGCGAGCACCTTTTCGATCGCTTCGCCCAATGGTGTCGCATGTCCATTCGCCGCGGCTGCAACGCGCAACGAGTCGATCGTCTCCGCTTCGCGGACCACCTCCCCCGCCATACTGTAGATGCGCAGATCAAACCGTTCACGACAAAAGTCAACAAGCCTCCTGCCATGCGTCGCGAGAATCGCACGCACAAGCTCAGCCCGCGTCATGCCGTCGAGTTGTTGCCGCAGTTGCTCCGAAAGCGCGGGTTGCTCAACCGCCGCAGGGGTTTGCGCATCCGCATCCGCTTCGTCATTCGACGGCGGCAGCGCATCGATCAACCCCGCCGCATACGCCATGGACGCAATCTCATCGTCCTCGAACGGGCCCGCAGGCACATCCATGCTTTGCGACCGGTCGACAATCACCGCCAGCACCGGCCGATCCACCTGCTCATACGTCAACCGAACAAACGGCCCCGCCAGCACGAGCAACAACAACACGACCACCAACGTGCGACAAGCCGTCAACACATGACGCGCCAATGCGCTCACCTGTGTCATCCCCCGACGATGACGATGGTGGATCCACCACATCAACGGCAGACACAGAAACAACGCCGCCCATGCGAAACCCGGTCGCGACCAGAACCATTGCACCTGCTCGATCTGAACCGCATCGATTTGCGGCACCAGCGCGTTCATCCACCAACCCATCATTCCGCCTCCTGGCTGAGGTGGCGAAAGTACGCATCAATGAGTGGTTGATACCCTTCCGGGCCGCGATCGTGCATGCCCTGCAACAACCGTTGGCGATACTGTTCAGGTAACCGATAGAGCGCAGCCCGCTGCTGCGGCGTCAATCGGTCCAGCAGCGCCGCAGTAAGATCCGAATCGATGAGCGGCGCAAGCGTCCCCGGATCCTGAGCCTGTCCAAGCGGTGGCGGCGTCTGATCGCCCGACTCCGTCGGAGCGGGATTCACCTTGCGCTGCGCCATTGCAGTTGCACGCTGCATCCGTGGCGACTGCATCGTCTCCCGCAACTCGCGTCGTGCTTCATCGGGTCCGCCACCAGCCGATGCTTCGCCGTCGTTTGTTTCACGCTGGTCTTCGCCCGGTTTGTTCATCCGGCGGGCAAGTTCGCGAAGCTCGGAGGCAAGCGCATCCACTTCATCGCCGACTTCACGCAGTTCGCTGTCGCGCTGCTGCAACTGCTTGCCCAACTGTTCCTGTCGCTGCCGTATCTGCTCGCGGGAACCGGGCTGCTGTCCCTCCGCATCGCCGTTGGCGGGTGTGTCGCGCCGCTCACCTTTCGAAGGGCGCTCGCCCATCAATTCCTCGGCACGCTGCATCGCATCCGTTGCGGACTGCTCGAGCTGCTGCTGTTCCCCGCCCAGTTCGTTCAGTTGCTCATCGCTCTGTGCACCGGCCGTGCGATCGGCAAGCTGGCGGGTTTGCTCGGCGAGTGACTGCAATTCCTGTCGCTGCCGTTGAATCTGGTCGCCCAACCGGTCGAGCTGTTGCGCTGCCTGTTCCGCACGAATCTGCTCGCGCAGACGCTCGAGTTGTTCGCGCGCCTGCTGCGCATCGCTCTGGTACTGCTCGCGTGCGTTCTGCAGCGAGTCGATCTGTTGTTGCAGCGATTCCAGCTCGTCCTTCGCCTGCTGCGCGTGATCGCGCGCCTGGTTCATCTGCTCCTGCACAGGCGCATCGTTGCGCTCTTCCTGTCGTTGCGCCATCTCCCGCACGAGCTGCTGCAACTGCTCCATCACCTCGGCAACATCGGGTGGCGTCAGCGGCGAAACCTTCGCCTGCTCCGCATCCTGACGCATCTGCTCGGCCAACCTTTGCAGCTCCTCGCGCTTCTGCTCCAGCAGCGCCTGCATCTCCTCGAACGCCCGCCGCTGCTCCTCCGTAAGCTGCGACATGAGTTCCTCCCAGGCGTCCTCCTCCTGCGACTGGGGCAGCGACTCGGCTCGATCGTTAACCTGATTTTGCAACTCGCGCAATCGTTCCACCGCTTCACGGGCACGGTCGAGCGCTTCGCGCAGCTCATCCCGCTCGCCGCCCTCATCCGCCGATGCCGCCATGACTAACCGCAGCGGTTAACTCACCGCCAGTTGCCCGCGACGATACCGTGCCACCGCGCGGTAATAAAGCACATCGCCCGGCGTCATCGCGAAGTAGTGCGGATCGATCCCCGTCACAACATGGCGGCTGGTGACAACCTCATCATACGATTCAACCCACTGCGGCTCGTCAAACGCTTCAGCGTTTGTGCCGAACTGCAGCCCCACATCCTGCAACCCCCAGTCGTCGAATGCCCGCACGATGACGGGTACAACGACTGACTCGGCAAGCATCACATCGCGTGTGGGGTGCGCGATCACAATCGTCGGCGCATGGTCCTCCGTCACGATGATGTCGCGCGGCTGCGTCGGCGTGTTGACGTGATCCAGCTCGTTGCGAAATCGAAATGCGTAACCGACATTCGCATCCGCCGGGATACGGCCACGCCACCGACCCATCGTCGGATCGAGCGACATGGCGATGCTTCCCGCCGCAATGCGTGTGACTTCCTCGCGCTCATGCGTGCCGCGCGACACCGAGCCAATGCGATCGAAATGCGAGCGCCCGCCATGCACATCGATATCCGTCCCCGTGATCACCAAAGGCTTGTCGGACGACTCATCGATCAACGTTGCAACTTCAATTTCAAGCGCCGCCCAATCGCCCGGCTCAGGCAGCTCCCCCACCATGTCAACGTTCGGCGTCAGATGCAGCCGTTCAATCGTCCTCGCATCCAACCGGCGCGGCGACCACCAGATGAAATGCTTCATGGTGCCGTTCACAAGAAGCGAAACCTGCACCCAGTACGGCTCATCGTCCTCCTCCATGAAAATATCGAGGAAGAACATCTGCCCGGGCTCAACCGTCAATCCGTTGTGCCGGGTGCGAAAGCCATACGTGGTTCCCCGGTCGTCGTGGGTATGAGCACGTGCCCCGCTGCGCACGCGCTGCGTGCTCCACCGCCAGGGCGCACTTGCACGCACCGCATCGGGCGGCACATCGTCATCCACCCATACGGTGACATCCTCCCAAGTCTCCCTCTTCGTTTCGCGGTGCACGGCAAACAGCTCGATCGTTCCGTCGCGCACCTCGCCCTGCACACTGACCGACACTTCCACTTCGGAACCGATCGGCGTTCGAATCGGCGTGCCGTCCTCCGGAACATCGCGAGGCTCGGGAATGCCCATATACGACGGCAGGTACACGCGCGTTTCCACCGCCTCGATCACCGGCCGACGCAACGCGCTGATCCGATGCGGAACCGTCCACGTGCCACCGCCAACGATCTGAAACTCGTACGATGCATCCACCTGCGGGATGTGAAACGCGAACGCCGCATCGCCATGAGGTGTCATGGCGTACTCGGACCAGTTCCCGCCCTCCGGCCGAAGACGAACGCGCAATGCTTCCACCTGCCCGCGCGTGATCGTCGCCACGAGCGTGCACGGCTCACCCTGCAGCACGCGCATATCGCCCGGCCCGTGATAACGCACGGACGTTGCGGGCGGAATCATCGCCGTGGGCCACCAGATCCGCGCCAGCGCCGTCGGCATGCGATCCATCAGCAACACGCTGATGAGCATGAACACCAGCACGCTCGCCATCACCGCACCGATCGCACAGCGCCGCAGACGACGCGGCGCAAGCAGGTTGGTGTCAAAACCCCGCAGCATACCCCGCGTGTCGTTCACCAGGCGGGCGAAGAAGTCGGGGTGGACATCCTGCTCGCCCCGCGACTGCAGGTCGAGTGCCGTAATCAGCCGGTTGTGCATGTTCGGCACGACACGTTCCACCCGATGCGCCACGGTGTGCGACGACAGCGATCGACATTGCGGCCGCAACACGCACAAGCCAAGCAGCCCGATCGTCACGCCCCAGAAAGCAATGCACGCGATCAGTCGAAGCGCCACGGGCAACGCCACGAGCAGGTCGATCAGCGCTGCCGACAACAACGTCGCAAGCGCCGCAACGATCACCACCGCCAGCCCCATCACACACCAATGCACGCGCAGCGCCCGGCCGGTGCGCCGCACAAGATCGTGCAGATCACGGGTGTCCGACGGATTGGAAGGCGCTTCCGGTCGCATCACGTTTCCCCGCGTTCCTCCGCCATACCCATCACCCGCAGCAGACGCGATATCGGCCGCCGCCGCTCACCATGTTTCGCCTGGCCGACTTCGCTTTTCCCACCCGGATTCAGTGTCGCGATGAGGAACTCCAGCCCGAACAACGCGAACATGATCCAGATCATGCTTCGCCACAACTCGCGCGGCGTCGTGAGGGTGGCGCTGAGTGTCGGGTCGTCGGGCGAACCGCGCAGATACGTCAACGCCACCGGCGCGAGCCGCTGCGAAAGCTCCGACTCATCAACCCGCAAACCGTGCGACTCGCCCGCATCGATGTTCACCGCGGTAACAACCTCGATCGCCTCACCGGTCACGTTGCGGCCAACCGTTTCCACGCGGAACGTGTAGTACCCCTTCTGCGCCGTGTCCGTTGCCACACCGGTGATGAGGCCATCGCCGCCGTGCGTTGCGACCTCCTGCGTTCGCTCCATTGGATCGGTGACGCGCAGCGTCACGTTCGGGGCGACGTGCCGCAACAACACCGCAGCCGGCTGATTCGCCGTCAACACCGTTGGCGCCTCCACAGCGCTCGCCCGCCGCAGATGCGCCACACCACGCAACAGCAACGGCACGAACTCGCTGCGCAACGGCAGGTTCGACCACGCCGGCGTCGCTGCGAATCCCGCCACCAGCACAGCGCCCCGGCCGATCACCAGCTCCGCCAGCGCAGCCGAACGGTCCGGCAGTGTCAACAGCGACCGCGCACCCGCCGCCTTTTCCGCTTCAGCTTCATCGTTCGCGCGCACCGCGATCGGAAACCGCCGATGCACACGCACCGTCGAAAAGTATCCCGCCTCCTCCTCGGCAAACACCCGCAACACCGGATGCGTCACATCCACGCTGCTGATCGGCAGAAACCGTGTTTCATCGTTCGGATCGCCGGTGGCAGCTTCCAGCAGCAGCGGCCGCGGCGCACCAGCCGCCACGCCGCGATAAAGCAACATCGTGTGATACGCCTGCGGATCAACATGCTCGCCGGGCAGGATGAACACGCCCCCGCCCTCCTGAATGTAACGATCCAGCATCGCGCCAAGCCGATCGTCCATCGGGACATCCGACAGCATCACAACGTCCGCCTGCTCCAACGCCGTTTCGTTCAGCGCGGCATGTTCCATGCGCGTGATGCGCAGCGCCTCGGAAGCAGCCGAATCCGCCAACCCCATCCCATCCATCCCGCGCGATGCCAACGCCGCCTGCAGATACAGACTGGCTCGTCCCAACTCCTCCGACGGCTCAGGCCCCGTTACCAGCAACACGTTCACGCGCGACGGCACGTTCAACGCGAACAACCACGTGTCATCCAGCGGCATCGCATCGGATGTGATCTCAAATCGGCCGCGCACCAGACCCGGCTTGCTCGGCGTCCAATGAAACGGTTGCGCCACGCGCTCGCCCGGCTCAAGCGTGTGATGAACCTGCCGCACCTGCACATCGTCAACCACCAGCGACACCGCCACCTCGCGCGATTCGTTCGCATGGTTCGTCACGACCGCCGTCAGCCGCATTGGTAGCCCGAGCATGGGGCGGTTCAACTCACCGGACACGCCCGCAACCGACACATTCGCCACCGCCGCCGCGCCAATATCCAGCACGACCAGTTCCAGGCCGTTCGCCTCACGCAGCACGTGATGCTGGTCCGTCTGTGCCCACGCGTCGTTGCGACCATCGGTCAGCACATACACCGTGCGCAACCCGCGCTGCTTCCCGGTCAGCACACTTGCCACCGCCCCGGCAAGGTCACTTGCCCCCGCGGTCAACCGTACCTGATCAATCGCGGAAACAAGCGCATCGACATGTTCACCCCGGTAGCCGCTCGCCACGATGCGAGCCGACGCCGCGCCTTCCACCACGCTCACGTGATCCGCCGCCTTCAACTGCGACAGCAATGTCGTCGCCGCCATCTTCGCGCGTTCAAAGCTGCTTGTTGCGCCGGTTCGTTCCGCCATCGATCCGCTCGCATCGATGATGATCGCCACATCCCTGCCGCCGGCCGTCTGCCCGAACCAGTCGAAGTCCGACAGCACCGGCCGGGTCAGCGCGGCAATCAACAGCAACACGAACAGTGTGCGCAACACAAGCGTGAGATACTCCAGCAGCTTGATGCGTCGACGCTGCTGCACATAAGTGCTCATCAGAAACCGGAACGTCGGCAGTTCCACGGTGCGCACGCGATAGCGCATCAGCAGATGCAGCGCCAGCGGCAGCAGCGCCAAAGGAAGAAACCATAGCAGGAGTGGATTCAGCATCGGCCGCCGTTCCCGTTACTTCAGCCGCCGACGCTTCTCAAGGTAAGCACGCAGCACCCGATCGTATGGCGCATCCGTACATGTCAGTTCATACGCCACTCCCCGCTCCAGACACGCCGTCCGCGTTTCCTTCAGAAACGCTTCGAACCGTTCCAGATACCGCGCCCGAGCCGACCGCCCGCTGGTCGTCACCTGCCCGCCGCCTTCCATGTCCTGAAAACGCGTCGGCCGGGTGTAGGGAAACATCATCTCCGCCGGGTCGACCACATGCAGCACCAGCACATCATGCCTGCGATGCTTCAGATGCGCCAGCGCCTGCTTGATACGCTCCGGATCATCAAGCATGTCGCTGATCAGGATCACCATCCCCCGACCGCGAAGCCGTGTCGCCAGTTCATGCAGCGCGGTGCTGATGCCCGTCCGGGCCTCGGCCTGGTTGCGCTCCATGATGTCCAGCATCAGATGAAACTGGCGCAACTTGCCGCTGGCGGGCAGGTAGTGCCGCATCGCCGCGTCGAACATGGCAAACCCCACCGCGTCCTTCTGGCGAAGCATGAGATAGCTCAACGCCGCGGCCAGGTGGCAGCCGTAGTCGTACTTGCTCATCGTCGCCTCATCGGAGCGAAACGCCATCGAGCGCGACGCATCCAGCAGGATCGTGCCCCGGCAGTTGGTCTGATCCTCGAACAGCTTGACGTAGTACTTGTCCGTCTTGGCGAGCAGATTCCAGTCGATGGTGCGGATCTCATCGCCCATGACGTAGGGCCGATGGTCCGCATATTCGATGCTCGAGCCGTGATAAGGCGAAGGATGAAACCCCGCGAGAAAGCCATCCACCGCCCGCCGCGCAACCAGTTCGATGCGCGACATCGTCGCCAGGCCCTGCGGATCTAAGTAGCGGTTCGCAGCCATCGCCTTCCCTGTCTCGCGTCATCGCGCACCCAGCGTCCCATCTCCACCACCGCCCGTTCTCAGCCGTTCACACCGTCTCGCGCAGGGTTTGCGTGAGCTGTTCGATGACGTGATCCGCCGTGATGTTTTCACTCTCGGCGGTGAAGTTGGTGACCACCCGATGCCGCAACACCGGCTTGGCGATCGCGCGAATGTCATCCATCGACACGTGCGTTCGACCATCCAGAAGCGCCTTCGCCTTCGCACCCAGCAAAAGCGCCTGACACGCGCGCGGCCCGGCGCCCCAGCTCAGGTACTGCCGCGCCACCGCGGGGCTGTCCGCCTCCAGCGGCCGCGTCGCACGCACCAGCCGAACCGCATACGACGCCACCGGACGCGACACCAGAACCTGACGCACCACCTGCTGCATCTGCACAATGTCCGCACGCGTCAACACCGGCTGCACCTCGCGCGGCGTCGACGAGGTCGTCGTCATCGCAATGTCGATCTCCTGATCCAGCGTCGGGTACGCAATGTTGATCTTCAGCATGAACCGATCAAGCTGCGCCTCGGGCAAGGGGTATGTCCCTTCCGACTCGATCGGGTTCTGCGTCCCCAACACGAAAAAGGGCGGCTCCAGCGGATAACTCACCCCCGCCACCGTCACCTCATACTCCTGCATCGCCTGCAGCAACGCCGCCTGCGTCTTGGCGGGGGTGCGGTTGATCTCGTCCGCCAGAATCACGTTCGCGAACAACGGCCCCTTCACGAAACGCATCGCGCGGCGACCCGTCGCCGCATCTTCCTCCAGATACTCCGTTCCCGTGATGTCGCTGGGCATCAGGTCGGGCGTGAACTGAATACGCCCGAACTCCAGCGACAGCAGCTTCGCCAACGTCGAGATCATCAGCGTCTTGGCGAGGCCCGGCACGCCCTCCAGAATGCAGTGACCGCGACAGAACAGCGTCAGCAGCATCAGCTCGACCGCTTCCTCCTGCCCGATGATGACGCGGCTCAGCTCCCGCCTCATCCGCTCGTGCGCCTCGGCGACACGCTCGGCCGTGGCGCACACCTCCTGCTCAGGCGCAGCCACAGCGCCGCCACGTTCCGCGTCCGTCACGGATTCCATCATCGACACCGCTCCTGTCCCGGCCAACACTTCCCGCCGGGCCACGCCGGCTTCACTGACCGGCAATCGTCACGTCGAACAACGCCGCCACCTCACGCACAAACGGCTGATGCACCCGCGGCACCCGCTTGTGCCACGCACTCAGATACGTCTCCAGCGATTCGTTCTCCTCCAGCTTGCCGCGGTTCAGAAACGCCAGTGCCTGCCACCCGCGCGGGTTCGCTTCGAGCAGCGGCAAAATGTGCACCGCAACCACCAGATTCTTGTCGCGATCGTGCGCCTTCTCGGCAAAGCCCGCACGGTTCTGCTTGAACCAATCCGTGAACGTCACGCCATCGCCCAGCTTCACCGAGTTGATGCGTTCATCGGCGTAGCTCTTGAGATGCGGGGCGTAATCCGTCCAGTTCTGGTAAGGCGGGTTCTCCTTCCACGCTTCCGCCATCTGACGCAGCGCGTACAGCGATGCCACCTCACACAGCGATTCCTCCAGCCAAAGCTGCGCGTTGGGACCGGGCCGGGTATTGAACCAGATGTGCCCGAACTCGTGCGCGAACTGATACGCACACTGCGCCCAGTAAGTGCCCTGAATGTTGATCTGTACCTGGTATTCGCCCTGCTGCCCGCGTTCGAAGAACACGATCGGGCTGCCATCCGACTTGCCCACGACGATCGGCGCGAGGTTGCGCCCCGGCGCTTCGCGCCAGATCATCTCCGCCGCGGACCGGCACACGGCGGCCAGGTTCTCCGTCGGCGCCTGCCAGTTGCCATCCTTCACCACGATGCGGTTGAGCTTCGCCACCGCGAGCTGGCCCATCGCCTCGCCCAGCATGCCAACCACCGCCACCAGCAGCACCACCTTCACCAACACATCCCGACGCATCCAACGAACCATTCCGGTCCCTCTCAGTAAGGATCTTCCAGACATAACCGTTCCCGGTTGACCACCCTTTACTCCACAAGTTTAACGATTTACTTACGCACGTCATCTCCCGCGTATCCTCAAACGATTCGATAACCCGCTATTGCACAGAAGATTACGAACGAAAAAAGTTTTTGATTCCCTCCCGGACAAAATGGCGCACGCCCGCGCGCAACGCAAAATCCAGCCAGTGATTACGTGCAGGGAACCGTTGATGAACGTGCACGAAAGCCCCGGCGACCGCCATTTTGGATTCGCCCTCGATCACGGCCTTGGCCGATCAGACCGCCCGCCCAGCCGGCCCCGACGGCTCCATCGATTCGCCTCCACTGGCCGCGGAGAACGGCCAGAGCCAGCGGCGCTGGTTCACCTCAAATTTTTTGTGTAATACTCCCGTCCGTCGGGCTAATTACTAGTGGACCGGCAACTGCTTGAGTTGGCGGCGCTCCGGTTTCCGGTGCCAGGACTGACGGATGACCCATCCTCCGCCCGGTTCAACGCCCAGTTCGCCAGTGGCTGACACCAATCAATACCTCGCCCACTTCACCGGCTGTCAAAGCGCGCTGTACGCGTTCATCTGTTCGCTGCTGGGCAACTCCGAAAGCGCACGCGATGTGCTGCAGGAGACCAATCTCGTCCTCTGGAAGAAAGCAGCCGAGTTCGATCCCCTTCGCGAGTTCAAAGCGTCGTTCGACGAGGCGAGCGGCGAGGCAATCAACTACGGCTACCTCGGCCCGGGCGATGGCAACACCAACAACCTTGTCCCCGGCGAGAATGCAACACGCGTGCTGTCGAACACGAACGGCGCGGGCATCCAACTGGGGAATGCCGCATCGTTTTCCGCCGCCCACAGTGGCACCACCGGATTGTTCGTCGGAACAGAATTGACCGATGAGGGCTTCACCAAGTACGCCGATCGAGTTGTGGGCACAGATTGATCAAACCTCCTCGGTTTACCTGATGGAGCACGGTACGCCCCATGTCGGCGTTCTCAACAATAAGCCATCGGTCATCGCCAACTTCAACGCCAACAGGCTTGAGTTGTTCAGCGGCACCCACACCGGCGCAGCAGGCCCCACATCACCCACCTCCTGGCCCCACATCGTCGCCGTCGTCGCCTCGACCGGCTCCCACGACTTCTATATCAACGGTGTTCACGCCGGCACGGATCATCGTACATTCTCGCAAACCCGAACGGGTTACCACGAGGCCAAAACTCTTGGTGCGGATACCACCAACGCCATGCTTTATGATCAAGCCGCCAGTCGTGCTCCTTCGCTCCCCATAGCCTAGTTGTTGTCAAATGTCTCAATTTGTCGATCTGTACAAATCCAACGCTCCTGCAGCGTTCTTTCCTGAAATCGGTCTTGTCAGTATCTTGAGGCGGACGCCAGCGCACCTCCACCTTGGAACCGAGCAACCCCGGGACTCCCGATGACATACCGATGTAGACCTGGCCGGTTGGAATGTATTCTCCCCAATGTGGATTGAACGTGCGGTTATGTGTAGACCAAGGAAAGTAACTCGTTCAATCTTTCAGGAGTTTGAATCTTGCGCAGTGTGCGCAGAGGGCTGTGAGGCGGGTGCAATTTATGGTTGCGTCCGATGGGGACATCGAATCGCTTGGGATAGAACGAACAGCACGTGGGTTGGACAGAGATGGGCAAGGACGTAACGCAATCCAAAACGGTAAATCTGAGATATCAGCGACCTCCAGTGAAGGCTCTCGTCGGAAATGTCCAGTTGCTGTGGGATGCTGGATTACCTCCTTCGGTCAGTTTTTACAACGCGGCATTTATCGAGAAGAACTAGTGGTGACCACCGTTATAATAGGACGCGGGTCCAATTCCCGGAGAATTCCGCGGACCAGAACGGAAGCCATTCGCACTCCCGGCGTAAACCACGTTGACGTAAGTTGCACACCTGTGGCGGGGGCGTGTTTGACTTCCCGAACCGAGTGGAGGCGAAGGTCAGTTAGGCAGGATAATCATGCTCCGAATAATCGCATATGGTATATACGGTATTTTGTTAATATGCGCATTGATAGTTCGACTTGCACATCGGGGGTACTTTGGCGTATCTCCGGCGGGTGCCGTCGTTGGTGGCGAGATCGTTTTTTTTCGCTTTCTTATACCGTTGTATTGCGCCGCGATCGTCATATTGACATGGTCATATTGGATTGAGTCACCAAAGGGTCGATTCCGTGTGTTGATACTTGTTGGGGACGTAGGTTTGGCCTTAGTCATTCTGAATTTCATCATTGAACCGGTGTTTAGCGCTCGATGAAAGGGCCGCGAGATCGCCATCAGGAAGAAAAGGGACGAAAAGGGGTCGGGAGTACCCTGCAGAAAACCCATTTGGACGACGACGCCGCCCGACCATTTTGTGAATTCAAGGCAACGAAACGCCGGGGAAATCGGCGTGCTCGGTGAACACATTCGAGCCGAGCACATGACCGACGGAGGTATTCTACAGGGAGGTCAGGAGTCAATTTGGTTTGGGTACACGCCACTGGCGCGATCCGACGTATTGGCAGCGGACCATGAATCGCCCGCACTCCCGACGCTAGAGTGATGCGCGGAGCTTCAGGTGAACGTGCAACCATTTGGGGATAAAAGGGGGGGGGCGGCAGCGGCGGTTCTCGGCCAAATGGCTTGGACCGTTGCGGTAGTGCTGCTGGCATCGCTCGGGCCGGCGCGTGCGGTGGGTGAGGTGACGTTTGAATCGGCGTCGCACGCCGTGGCGGCGGGATTGGAGGATGAGCGGGCGGTGCATCGGTTCGGGTTTGTCAATGCGGGGGCTGAGCCGGTGACGATCGCGGAGCTTCGCACGAGTTGCGGTTGCACGTCGGCGACGGTGGCGAAGCGGC
>CAZEFM010000027.1:0-41896 GCA_964511575.1 uncultured Phycisphaeraceae bacterium
CCCATCCTGCACACGATCGAAGTATGGCGCGAACGCCACTACAAGTCGTTACACCGACTCAGTGGTAATGTGTTCCATGGTGGCGTACTCCTGCCCAACGTGGGCGCTTGGGGGTGTGAGGTACACCCAAGGCACGCCGCCTTTTTCATTCGGTCATCCACAGGTTTTGGTTATAGCTCCAGCAGCGCGGAGCCGGATGCTGTGTGGCACCGGGGGTGTGGAGTTTGGCGGGTTCTTACACCTTGGGTGACTTCGGTGATGCGAACGCTTTTTTTGAAGCATCCTGCGCCCAGTGCGAAGCCCAGTACGATGAAGGCGACGCCGGGCAGGCTTGCCTGTTTTGTGCCGATCAGGCCGGCGAATTGCAGCACCTGCGCCAGGCCGAACAGTACGAGCAGCACGCCGAGCACGATCCAGATGAACTTCACCGTGTGACCCTTTCAAATGGGGGTTCATGTTTGCCGGTCGAGGACGCGGTATTGGACGGCTTCGAGGACGTGTTGTTCGTGGACGGTGTCGGCGTCTTCGAGGTCGGCGATGGTGCGGGCGACGCGGCGGATTTTGTCGTAGGCTCGGGCGGAGAGGCCCAGTTCGGTCATGGCCTGTCGGAGGATGTCCTTGCTGCGGGGGTCGGTGGGGCCGACGGCGTCGAGTTCGCGGCCGGTGAGGGTGGCGTTGACGCGGGCGGGGTTGCCGGTGCGTTGGAGCTGGCGTTTGCGGGCGTGGACGACGCGGCGGCGGAGGGTGGCGGAGTCGGCGCCGTTGGGTTTGCCGGCGAGGTCGCGGTAGGCGACGGCGGGGACTTCCAGGTGGATGTCGATGCGGTCGATGAGCGGGCCGCTGAGCTTGGCGAGGTAGCGTTCCATGGCACGGTGGGAGACTTCATCGGCGGGCTTGTCACCGCGTGGGGTGGGGTTCATGGCGGCGACGAGCATGAAGCGTGCGGGGAACTTGAGCGAGCTGTGGGCGCGGGCGATGGTGACGTCGCCATCTTCGAGCGGTTGGCGGAGTGTTTCGAGGACGGTGCGTGGGAACTCGGGCATTTCATCGAGGAAGAGCACGCCGTGATGGGCGAGGCTGACTTCACCGGGTCGTGGCACGGCCCCACCGCCGATGAGTGCGATGCTGCTGGCGGTGTGGTGTGGGCTTCGGACGGGTCGATGGGTGACGAGGGGTTGGCCGCGGGGGATCTGGCCGACGCTTGAGTAGATGCGTGTGACGTCGAGGGCTTCGCTTCTGGAGAGTGCGGGCATGATGCCGGCGAGCGCCTTGGCCATCATGGTTTTGCCAGCGCCGGGCGGGCCGATCATGAGCATGTGGTGTCCGCCAGCGGCGGCGATGGTGAGGGCGCGCTTGGCGGCTTCCTGGCCTCGCACATCGGCGAAGTCGATGGCGGGCGGGGTGTTTTCGAGGATGGCGGCGACGTCGATGTCGGCGTGCGGCTCGATGTCGTATTGCTCGTTGAGGAAGCCGACGACACTGGCGAGCGAATCGGCGGGGTAGACGGCGATGCCTCCGGCGGCGGCGGCTTCATCGGCGTTGGCGGTGGGCACGACGATGCCGTCCATCTTCATCCGCTGCGCGAGGATGGCGAGGTTGATCGCGCCGTTGATCGGCCGCAGCCGACCGTCGAGCGCCAGTTCGCCGGCGAAGAGCAGGCGGCGATGCTTTTGCGTTTGGATGACCTGTGCGGCGAGGAGGAGGCCCACGGCGATGGGCAGGTCGTAGACGGGGCCTTCCTTGCGGATGTCGGCGGGGGCGAGGTTGATGAGCAGCCGCGCCATGGGGAAGGGGTAGCCGCTGTTGACGATGGCGGAGCGGACGCGTTCGATGGATTCCTTCACGGCGGCATCGGGCAGGCCGACGATTGTTTCGCGGGGCATGCCGGCGTCGGCGATGTCGACCTCGACCTCGCAGCCGAGCGGCTCGATGCCCTGGCAAAGGAAGCTGTGGACCTGTGCGAGCATGAGCAAGAGTTTAGCAGACGATTGCGGGTAGTGGGGTGGCGGGTTGTTGTGCGAGGGCGGGAGCGGGATGGGCAGGGGGCGTGGCGGGCATCGCGGGGCGCGGTTTTGATAGCATGTCCGCCATGTCGATGCTGCGTGACAATATTGGCGGGCTGGTGCGGGTGCTCGAATCGCTGACGGACCTGGAGGACGCGGTGGCGCGTGCGGCGTCGCTGGTGAGCGCGTGTTTGCGATCGGGGCACAAGCTTCTGGTGTGCGGCAACGGTGGCAGCGCGGCGGATGCGGCGCATCTGGCGACGGAGTTCGTCTGCCGCTACCAGCACGACCGCCGGCCGTACCCCGCGATCGCGTTCACCGATGCGGGCAGCACGCTCACTGCCATCGGCAACGATTACGACTACGACCAGAGCTTTGCCCGGCAGGTGCGCGCGTTTGGTCAGAAGGGCGATGTGCTGATCGTGCTGAGCACCAGCGGCAACTCCCGCAACGTGGTGCTTGCGCTCGCGGAAGCAAAGCGATTGGAAGTGGATTCGATTGCACTGCTGGGTCGCGATGGCGGCGCGTGCAAGGGGATGGCAACGGTGGAACTGATCGTGCGGGACGATGTGACGGCCCGCATTCAGGAAGCGCACAAGCTTCTCTACCATACGGTGTGTGAAATGGTGGAGCGGGACTTGCCGCAACAATGAAGCTGCGTGATTGGCGCGGTGAGTCGATTTTCCGGGTTACCTTTCGTTTGTAATCGCATTACATCTTGCATGTCGCTGGTTAGCGGCGCGCGGGTCGGGATAACCCGATAATCGCGCGGCGGTCTGGTTGTAATTTCTGCGAAGTTCATGGCATTGCATTTGTAACGGTCCTTCTGCCCGTAAGGACTGTACCGATCAGGCGGGACACTACGCGCACAGGCTCTGGTTTAACGGGGAAAACCTCGTGCGGGGCTTATACCGCGCGCATGCCCTGCCGATGCACGAAGGCCGCTTGGATTGGATTTGGACCTGAACTCTGGGCGAACCATGCGAAACTTCGTATCCGATCAATTTGTGAATGATCTGTGTGGCATGTTGTGGTGGGATGATGCGGCGTTGTCGGCCGACGAACTGACGCAACACGTGCTGGAATCGCTCGAGCCGCGCATGCTTCTGAGCAGCTCGCTGGCGACGCACGCGGTGCTGGCGGCGCCGGTGGTGAGCTCGGCATGGTTCGTGGAACTGGCGCCGTCGAGTCACGAGGCGGTGGGCGGTTCGGCGACGCTTGCTGATGACCCGCGCGTGCAGACGATCGAATGGCAGGGGCACAACGTCGATGTGGTGACCTACCAGTGGGTCGTGCAGCTCACCGAGCAGGCGGTTGCGCAGGTGGGGTCGGTGGCGAACGTGCAGACGATGCTGAACCTGGGCGATCTTGGCGGGCGCGTCATTCAGGGGTTGGGCATGGAAGGCCTGATCCTCGTGGAGACGGATGCGCACGTCGATCAGAACGCGTTCGTTTCCGCGCTGAAGTCCAACGGCTTGATCGCGGCGATCGAGCCGAACATCGTCATTCAGGCGCAGATCACGCCTTCGGACAGCACCTTCTCGAGCCTTTGGGGTTTGAACAACACGGGCCAATCGGGCGGGCTGCTGGATGCGGACATCGATGCCCCGGAAGCGTGGGAGTACACGACCGGCTCGAAGAACGTGGTGGTGGCGGTGATCGACACGGGCGTCGATTTCAACCATCCGGACATCCGCGCGAACATGTGGGTGAACCCGGGCGAAGTCGGCGGCGACGGCTCCGACAACGACGGCAACGGCTTCGTCGACGACATTCACGGCTACGACTTCGTGAACAACGACGGCTCGCCGATGGATGACAACGGCCACGGCACGCACGTCGCGGGCACGATCGGCGCGGTGGGGAACAACGCCGAAGGCGTGGTGGGGGTGAACTGGTCGGTGTCGATCATGGCGCTGAAGTTCCTCAACGCCAACGGCACGGGGTTCATCTCCAACGCGATCAAGGCGCTCAACTACGCCACGATGATGAAGACGGAATACGGCGTGAACGTCGTGGTGGCGAACAACAGTTGGGGCGGCGGCGGGTACAACTCGCAGATGTACAACGCGATTCGTTCGGCGCAGGAAGCGAACATTCTGTTTGTCGCGGCGGCGGGCAACGACGGGAGCAACAACGACAGCCGCAACGCGTACCCCGCCAACTACGATCTGGACAACGTGATCTCGGTGGCGGCGACGGACAATCGCGACAAACTCGCAAGCTTCAGCAACTACGGTGCGACGAAGGTTCATCTTGCCGCGCCGGGCGTGGGCATCCGATCGACGACGCCGGGCGGTCGCTACGCGTCGTACAGCGGAACATCGATGGCGGCGCCGCATGTGGCGGGGGTGGCGGCACTGCTCTGGTCGATCGATCCGAACCTGAGCTATCAGGAAGTGAAGAACGCGATCCTCAACGGTGTGGATCAGAAGAGCGATCTTGCGGGCAAGGTGGCGACGGGTGGTCGGCTCAACGCTTACAACGCGGTGATGCAGATCTATCAGGGGCCGAGCCCCGATGCGTATGAATCCAACGATTCACGGGCGCAGGTGGATCTGCAGGTCGCCGGAGCGGCGAACAGCCCGAACCTTGGCGTGCTGACGGGGACGCGGACGCTCAGCAGTCTGAACACGCACGATGGCACGGAGGACTGGTTCCGCTTCGAGATGAACGACACGGGCGGCGCGGGCGATCACGTGACGATCAATCTCGACAGCAGTCGCGGTCGGCTCGACCTTGCGGTGTATCGCGAGGATGGTTCGCTGGTGGGGCAGATGACGGGCACGAGCGACACGCACACCGTGACCCTCGAAGGTGAAGCGGCGGGCACATACTATGTGCGCGTCACGCCGCACAACGGTGCGGAAAACATCTACAGCCTCACGATTGATCCCGGCGTGGACCTGGGCGATGCGTACGAGAGCAACGACAGCAAGTCGCAGGTCGACAAGCACGTTGAAGGCGCGCCGAACAGCCCCAATCTGGGACTCATCGGCGGCAACGTCGTCATCGAAAACCTGAACACGATGGACGGCACGGAGGACTGGTTCCGCTTCCGTATTCAGGGCAAGGCCGGCAAGAAGCACTTCGTCCGCATCGCGTTCACCAATCAGATGGGCGATCTGGACATGGTGATCTACGACGCATCGGGCACGATCGTCGGCCAGGCGCAGACGCTCAAGGACGTTGAAACGATCAAGCTCAACAAGCTGACGACCGGCACGTACTACGTGCGGGTGTACGGCTACAACGGCGCGGCGAACCCCGACTATTCGCTGATTTTCAACGTGCCGATGCCGAGCCCCGACAGTGCGGGCGAGACGCTTGAAAGCGCTGCGGAGGTGAAGAAGCTCAAGCGTGCGATCAAGGAATACGTGGGCGAAGGCGACACGACGGACTACTACCGCGTGGTGCTCAACAAGCCGTATCAGAAGTTGAACGTGAAGTTCAACGGGCTGACGGGCAACGCGACGGTGCGGCTGGTGAGCGAGAACGGCGATGTGCTCGCCGAGGGCATTCAGACCACGACCGCGAAAGCGACGTTGACGACCATGTCCACACCGCTGCCGACGGGCGTGTACTACATCGCGGTGGAAGCCGACCCGAGCGAACAGACGGAGTACACGCTGAAGATGGGCGCCAAGAAGATCAAGCCCAAGCAGTGGGACAACATCTGGTCGGCGTTGAGCCCGGTGTCGGATGCGGACAGCCCGATTCAGCAGGCGACGCTGCAGTGGCAGGCGGTCGCGGCGTCGGAGCAGGTCGCCATCCAACGGCAGGTCACCTCCACGCAACGGCTGAACTTCGTCAACATCGCGGGACAGTCGCTGCGCATGAATCGCGGCTTCACCAGCATGGCATTGAAGAGCGACAGCGACCTGGTGCTGGCGGGCGACATGAACGATGTGCCCACGGGCGATCGCGTGTTGAACTGAGAGATGCGGCTTGGCAACGCGACGGTGAGGCGAGGGGTGCTTCGACACCCGGTGGGGATCATGCCCCGTTGGTTTTGCTGTCGGGGTTGAGCAGCCCCTGCGCATCAAGGATAGCCTTGGCGAGTTCGACCATGGGTCGCCGCTGATCGCGTGCCTGTTTCTGCAGGCGGCGCATCGCCTCTTCCTCGCCGAGGTTCAGGTGCTTCATGATGAGCCCCTTGGCGCGTTCGATGAGCTTTCGGCTTTCGAGTTTGTTTTCCAGTTCCTTGACCTCGCCGCGCAGCCGAGTCTGCTCGAGGTAGCGGCTCCACGCCACGGGCAGGGTGACGCGCAGGTCGTCGAGGTTGACCGGCTTGAGCAGGTATCCGAAGACGCCGATGTCGGCGGCGCTGTCGACGTACTGCGAGTCGCTGTAGGCGCTGAGGATGACGACGGGGACCTTCATCTGCAGGTAGAGCGCCCGGCTTGCCTCCAGGCCATCCATCTCGGGCATGCGGATGTCCATGAGCGCCAGGTCGGGTCGCTGCCTCGCCGCCAGTTCGACGGCGCGCAGGCCGTTGGACGCCGGACCGATCACCTCATACCCCAGACCGGTGAGTTCGTTGCAAAGGTTCTGCGCCAGGAGGTGCTCATCCTCGGCAATCATGATGCGCTTGGGCTGGTTGGGCAGTTGGGCGGATACGATGGTCGCGTTCAAATCAACGGCAGTGAGCATGATGAGCAACTCCTGCGACGCGCGGCATTATCAAGAACGTGAGAAGGAAAAAGATGGAACCACCGCCATTCTAACCGCCTCATGATAACGGTCAATGAGCGCTGCTTCCCCGGCCACCGGTCTTCCATATCCTTGTGATTGAAGGGAATGGTCCCCGGTATGGATTGTTACGTCAGAATGGGGGACTTGGGTACATCAGGTTGTCGCAAATGGTCATCCGTCAGCGGGGTTGAAGACCGAAGCGGTTCTCCAGCATGTCATATAACTCGGCGGAGGAGGGATTCCCTTTTATGGATGCATTGCGCATAAAAAGAATCGGGATTCTGCCAGCACCGGTGTGGCCGTAGAGCGTGACGGTTTGTTCGATGAGTTCGTTGGGGGTGTGGTCGCGGGCGGCCTGTTCGAAGGCATCGGGGCCGAGCATTTCGGCAGCTTTGGCGGCGGCTTCGTCGGCGGTGCGGGGGGTGGGCGAGTCGAAGAGCCATTGGTCGTAGGCGGCGAAGTGCTGCGGTGCCGCCCGCCAGACCCGCAGCGCCCACCGCGCCAGATCGCAGCCTTCACGCTGGTGTGGTTCATCGAAAACCGTGTGCGGGTTGCACGCGGAACTCAGCGGCGTGGGCAGCGCGAGGACGGCAAGCTGGTCGGGGCCATACCGCTCGATCGCTTCCTCGAGAATTGCGTGCAGTGCGCGGCAGTGGGGGCAGGTGTAGTCGAACATGTACACGAGCACATGCGGCGCGGTCGGCGAGCCGAGCACGGGGAAGTCACGTCGCCCGAGGCGCACGGGGATGCGGTCCTCGTTGAGGAAGAAGTAGGTTTCGGTGTCGGTGTCGGGGGGCAGGTCGCCGGCGATCTGCGAGGTGGCGCTGGTGGGCGGGGGGGCGATGGTCTGGACGGCAGCGAGCAGCGCGACCGCCAGCGCTGCGACGGCAAAGGTCGCCAGCGCGGTGGGGGGCGCGATCATCATCGGGTCGTCGGGATCGTCCGGCAGCACCCTGCGTGCGCCGATGGGCGCATTGGCGAAGATGAGGCTCGCCAGCACGAGGCTGCAACCGTGGGCGGTGAGGCAGTAGATGCAGGCGGTGTGCAGGTGGTAGAGCTGGACGAAGATGAACCACGCCGCGGCGAGTGCCGCCAGACCGGCGAGGAGGATGAGCGCGTGCCATGCCTTGCGCTGCACGGCGTGGGGTCTGTCGGGGGTGATGAATTGGAGGGCGGCGATGATGCCGAGGTAAACGAGAAGGGCCGGCACCGCGACGGGAACGCCCGCGATCTTGGACCAGGGGCTGGTGAAGACGGCATCGCACCCCGACCCGCCGCCGCACCCGGGCAGCGTCGAGCCGAACGATTGCGTCAGGATGGCGAAGGTGACGGCAGCGCCCGCGCCGGCGACGATCAGCATCGACCATCGCAGGAACGAGCCCAGCGGTTCGTAGCGCGTCGCGGTGGTGGGGGCGTGGGTCATGGGCGCATCGATCGTTCGTAGTGGGCGAAGGTGGTCAGCGGTTTGAAGCCGAGCTTATCGTAGAGACGGATGGCGTTGGTGTTGTCGGTGGTGGTTTCGAGGATGACCTGCTCGAACAGGGCACGCTGGCAGTGGTCCATGGCGTGGGCGAGCAGGGTGGTGGCGACGCCCTGATGACGCATGACGGGGACGGTGTGGACGTTGTCGATGACGCCGATCTGCCCCAGCGTGACGACGCTGACGACGCCGGCGATGCGACCGTTCAACCGTCCGAGGAAGATGTCGATGCGCGGCTCATCGAGATGGTCGATGAGCGTGGCGGCGAACTGGGCGGCGAGGTCGGGATCGAGGCCGATCTCCTCCCGGGCGGATTGCTCGTACATCTGGCGGAGCGGGCCGTACACCGCGCGGCCGGGAATGACCTGCAGCGCTTCGTTGCGTTGCTGCGGTGGGCGGTAACCGTGCAGCAGCATGAGTTGGCGTTCGGTGCGCTGGTAGCCGCGGGCTTCGGCTTCGCGTGCCAGTTCCTCGGGCCAGTCGGCGTCGTTGCTGATGAGGCGGTGGCAGCGGGAGCCGGCTTCGGCGAAGGCGGCGTCGATGGCGTCGAGTACCTGCGCGGCGGTGTGGTCGGGCGGCAGGCGCACATCGGCGGCGAAGTTGGTCAGCGAAAGCGCGGGGCGGTCTGCCCGGGTGAGCACGGTGGCGACATCAAGCGATGTTTCATCGCAGGCGGTGCGCGCGAGCATCAGTTCGACACGCTTGATCGCCCGCAGCAGTGCATCGGCGGGGGGTTGATAGGTCTGAGGGGCAATGGGCAGTTCCATCGCCGCGATTGTAGCGGGGGTGGCGCGTGGGGGAAACGAAGCGCGGCGTGGCGTCTGCGAGGCGGTCAGAGCAAGTCGCGGAAAGCGACCTCGAAACCCTCACGCTGCAGGCGATCGCGCACGGCGGTGATGTGCTCGGCATCGCGGGTTTCGATGACGCAGTGCACCACGACGGTGTTGAGGTCTTCGCCGGCAAACGCGCGGTCGTGGGCGATGTCCTTGACGCTGGCGCCGGTGTCGGCGAGGACGGCGGTGAAGTGCGCCAAGCCGCCGGGGCGGTCGCTGATGGTGGCTTCGAAGCGGCACAGTCGCCCGTCGACGACGAGGCCGCGCTCGATGATGCGGCCGATGACGGAGGTGTCGATGTTGCCGCCGCACAGGGGCAGGACGATGTTTTTGCCCGCGATGTCGGGGACGAGCTGCTGCATGCAGGCGGCAAGCGGCGCTGCGCCTGCCCCTTCGACGACGCTTTTCTCCAGTTCGATGAGTCGCAGGGCAGCGAGTGCGATGGCGCGTTCACCAACGGTGACGACCTGATCGACGTACTGCCTCGCCAACACGAAGGCATTGGCGCCGACCTGCGGGACGGCCAAACCATCGGCGAGCGTCGGTTTGATGTCCGCCATGACGGGGCGGCCGGCTTCGAGGGCGGCGGTGAGCGATGCGACGCGCTTGGGTTCGACGCCGATGACGCGTACCTGCGGTTTGAGCGTTTTGATGGCAAGGGCGACGCCCGCGATCAATCCCGCGCCGCCGACGGGGACGATCACCACATCGACATCGGGCACCTGTTCGAGAATCTCCAGCCCCATGGTGCCCTGGCCGGCGATGATGGCCGGGTCATCGTAGCCGTTGATGTAGGTGAAGCCGTGCGCTTCGGCGAGGGTCATGGCGTGCTGTCGCGCTTCGTCGATGTGGCTGCCGTGCAGCACGACGTGCGCGCCGCGCCGCTTGCAGTTGACCGTTTTGGTCAGCGGCGCGCTGGTGGGCATGGCAACGGTGACGGGGATGTTCAGCAGCCGGGCGTGCTCGGTGAGCGCCAGGGCATGGTTGCCTGCCGAGGCGGCGATGACGCCACGCTTTTTCTGATCGTCGTTAAGCAGCATCAGCGCGTTGCGCGCCCCGCGCTCCTTGAACGAGCCGGTGCGCTGCAGGTGCTCGAGCTTGCAGTAGACGTTGGCGCCGAGGATCTGCGATAGCGACTCCGACCAGGGGCAGGGGGAAACGTAAACCTGCCCCGCGATACGCTGTGCCGCGTCGCGGATATCCTGCAAAGTGACCGCCGAGTGCTCAAGGGTGGGCATACGTCAGCATTATACGATGCGGCGTTGGTTAAGGCTCATTGCGCCGGGTTCGCGGCTACTTCGCTCGCGGCCGGCACTGATACAGCCGCACGTCCCCCAGCCGGCGCAGCGGTGGGCAGAGGCGGAAGAGTTCGTAGTCCAGCCGCATCAACTTGGCGTAGTGACCGGGCAGGAAGCGCGAAAATCGGTTGAACAGCGAGAAGTAGGTCACGCGTTCAATGTGAAAGTGCTTCTCGATCAGGCGAACATCGTCGCGGGTGAGCTTGCGTTCGTCATCGGTGATGTGCACGTGCTTCTCGAAGGATTTCTCGCGCGGCGCCACGGCCTGGAACAGCTTGCTTTCGCGCAGCCGATCGAGCAGCGGCGCGGTGTAAGGCTCCTTGAGAATCGCCACCCCCTGCGGCTTGAGCACACGCGCCAGCTCCGGCAGCGCCTCGGCCAGTTCCACGTGATGGAGAATGTCGATCCCGACGGCGACGTCAAAATGGCTGTCGGGGTAGTCCAGCTTCTCCGCGGGCATGACGCGGAAGCGGCACTGCTGGTCGAGGCTGTACTTCGCGGCGAGCTTTTCCGCGGCAGCGATGTTCGCCGGAGCGACGTCAAACCCTTCGACCTGAAAGCCCAGTCGGGCGAAGGTGACCGCCGACACCCCCCAGCCGCAACCGAAGTCCAGCAGCGTCTGAGGCTGGTCGGTTCGCCGGTTGCGCACCTGTCGGCACAGATGCCAGTAGGGGCTCCACGGCCGCCGCTCATCGCTGAGCACGGGGGCGAAATCGACCGTCTCGACGGGGTTGCGTTCCACGAATTGGCGGTAGTAGTCCGCTTCGCGCTGCTGTCGTTGGGTCATCGCGAAACTGGTCATACCTGGACCTTTCTGCCTGTGCCGATCGTTGCAGGACGTTTGTTCGTCATCGTCCGAATGATCGGCAAACTTCATCAGGATGCCCGCTTGCCGCGCACGTCGTGCCTCAACGATGGGCGACGCGCGGCCGACTTGCCCGACTCGGGCGCGTCGCTACCATGCTGCCAATGAGGCAATTGGCGGATGAGAAGCGTGTTGCGGAGCTGATTGGGGGGCTGGCTTCGCAGATCGAGCGGGAGGTGGCCCAGGAGCCGGGCGGCTGGGCGCTGGTGGGCATCCGCAGTCGCGGCGATGTGCTGGCGCAACGGCTGGCGCAGCGGCTTGAGCCCAACCATGTCGGAACGCTGGACATCACGCTCTATCGCGATGATCTTTCAGAGATCGGCCCGCAGCCGGTCGTTCGCACGAGCGACATCCCCTTCGCCCTGGACGGGCTGAACGTGGTGCTGGTGGACGATGTGCTGATGACGGGACGCAGCGTTCGTGCCGCCTTGCAGTCGCTGATGGACTTGGGCCGGCCGCGACGGGTGTGGCTGTCGGTGCTGGTCGATCGCGGCGGGCGGGAACTGCCGATCGCGGCGGACCATGTCGCGCTCGACCTGCGACCGGGGACGGGCGTGGAAGCGGTGCTGGCGCCGAACGAGCGGGTCGAGGTGCACCTGCAGCCGACCGATGAACGGGACGAAATCGTGGTGCGTTGACGCAACGGATCGCAACGCGAGGTAAGAACAAACGCATGGAATACCGCTGGCCTCACAAGCACCTGCTGGGTCTGGAGGAACTGTCCGCCGAGGACATTCGCTTTCTCCTGCGCACCGCCCGGGGTTTCGAGGACGTGAGCACGCGCAGCGTGAAGAAGGTGCCGGCACTGCGGGGCCGGGTGGTGGTAAACCTCTTCTTCGAAGATTCGACGCGCACCCGGGCAAGCTTCAACCTCGCCGCCAGCCGTCTTTCCGCCGATGTGCTCGATTTTTCCGGCAAGGGGTCGAGTGTCTCCAAGGGCGAGACGCTGCGCGACACGGCACGCAACATCGAAGCGATGGGCGTGGATGTGATCGTCTGCCGCCATCACCTCAGCGGCGCGGCGTATCAACTGGCGAACTCCGTCAACTGCAGCGTCGTCAATGCCGGCGATGGACAGCACGAACACCCCACGCAGGGGCTGCTTGACATCTACACCATGGCCCGGCGTCTCAAGCGCGATGAGGATTTCGACTTCACCGGCATCACCGTGGCGATCGTGGGAGACATCGCCCACAGCCGCGTGGCGCGGTCGAACGTTCACGGGCTGACGAAGTTGGGCGCGAAGGTGATTCTCGTCGGCCCGCCCACACTGCTGCCCGGCGGGTTCCGCGAGATGGGGTGCGAACTGTCGCACGATCTGGACGCGGTGCTGCCTCACGTCGACGTCATCAACATGCTGCGGGTGCAGTTCGAGCGGCTCACGAGCCAGGCGTTTCCCAGTGTGCGCGAGTACGGCGCGCTCTTCGGGCTGACCAACCGACGCGTGCAGCAGTTGGCGCGGAAGAATCTGTTGGTCATGCACCCCGGCCCGCTCAATCGCGGCATCGAAATCGACTCCGCGGTGGCGGACGGCCCCAACAGCGCGATCCTGCAGCAGGTGTCCTACGGGCTGGCGGTGCGGATGGCGGCGTTGTATCTGGTGACGGGGGTGCGATCGTGAGTGCATCGGGTTCCGCCGAATCGCAACAGCATCCCCAAACCGCCGGCGACCCGCGCGACGGGTTGCTGCTGATCATTTCCGGCCCGTCAGGTGTAGGCAAAACGACCATCACCCATGAGGTGGAAAAGATTCTGGGCGGTGTGTTCAGCGTGTCGCTTACAACGCGACCGGCGAGCAACGCCGATGTGCCCGGCCGCGATTACCACTTCGTCGATCGCGCCGAGTTCGACCGGCACCGCGACAACGGCGACCTGCTGGAGTGGGCGGAGGTGTTCGGCCACTGCTACGGCACGCCGCGCCAACCCGTTGTCAATGCGCTGGCGCAGGGCAAGCTGGCGATCTGTGAGATCGATGTGCAGGGCGCGGCACAGATCAAGTCGAACATGCCCGATGCGTACGCGCTGTTCGTACTGCCGCCATCTGAGGATGTGCTGCTGGAGCGGTTGCGTCGTCGCGGTCGGGAGGATGAGTCGGTGATTCAGCGGCGTTTTGCCCGCGCCAAGCATGAGATCGAACGCGCCCGGGAAAGCGGCGTGTACGATGCGTTCATCGTTAACGATGAGTTGCCGCGTGCCGTCGCCGAAGCGGTGCAACTGGTGCGGCAGGAGCGTGAGCGTCGCAAGCGTTAATCCGCACGCATCGAAGCGGATGTTTCGTTCAGATGAGCATCGAAGCGTCCCGATGTGCTGTATGCCTGGGACAGCACAATCGCCGCGGAGTTGGCGAGGTTGTAGCTGCGCACCTGCCCGAGGATGGGAATCGACACGCGGCGATGTGGCCAGCGTTCGTGCCACGCATCGGGAATGCCCCTGAGTTCGTTGCCCATGACGATCACATCATCGCGGCGGTAGTCGGCCTGGTCGTATCGCAGCGGCCCGTGCTTGGTGACCAGCCAAGGTTCGCGGTCGCCCAGCCACTGGAGGAAGTCGTCGGGTGTGGCGTGCTGCATCAGTCGCAGGTGGGGCCAGTAGTCGAGCCCCGCGCGTTTGACGGTGTTATCGGACAGGTCGAAGGGGTGCGGGCCGATCAGGTGCAGCATCGCGTCGAGTCCGACGCATTGTCGTGCGATGTTGCCGGTGTTGGGGGGAATCTGCGGTTGATAGAGAGCCAAATGCATGAACAACTCCGAACAGCGCGGCGCAACGCATCAGGCCGCCGCATCTGATTGCAGCGGTCGCACGAGCAGCTTGCGCAGCACGGCCAGCAGGGTGCTGGGCGGGTCAAGATAGTTGGCCGGCGGGCGGTAGTACACCGTGTTTTCATCGATGATGCTGGCGCGACCCGGCGCATCGCGCAGCAGGGGATCCAGCCGTTTCACATGCCGCGTCCTGAAGATGAGGTCGGGCCCTTCGAGTTTGATCGAGTCGATCTCGTGGGTGCTCGCGGCGATGCGAAGCTCCGCCAGTTGCATGAGCGTGGCGGCGGCGGCAGGCAGCGGACCGTAGGCGTCCGTCAGGTCCCGGCTCACCTGTTCCAGTTGCGCCAGCGTCGTGGCGCGGCTGATGCGACGGTACGCGTCCATGCGATACTTCGCGCTCGTAATGTAGTTGCGCGGCAACTGTCCGCTCACGGGCAGTTCCAGGTGCGTGCGACCCGGCTCGATGATCGATTCGTTGCGCAGCTTCCGCGTTTCCCGTTCCAGCAGGTGGCAGTACATCTCATATCCGACGGCGGCGATGTTGCCCGACTGCTCGGGGCCCAGCAGGTTGCCCGCACCGCGAATCTCCAGATCGCGCATCGCAATTTTGAACCCCGCGCCCAGCATCGCATACTGTTCAATTGCCTTGAGCCGCTTGGCCGCCACATCATTGATCGGTCGATCCTCCGGCAGCAGCAGATAGCAGTAGGCGCGATGCTTGTAACGTCCCACGCGGCCACGCAACTGGTGCAGTTCCGCCAGCCCGAAGTGATCGGCCTGATCGATGAACATCGTGTTCGCCGTGGGAATGTCGATGCCCGATTCGATGATCGTCGTCGACACGAGCACATCCGCCTCGCGACGGATGAATTTGAGCATCACCTGTTCCAGTTCGCGCGGCGCCATCTGCCCGTGGCCGATGATCACCCGCGCATCCGGCGCGAGGCGGCGAATGTCATCCGCCACCGATTGAATATCGTGCACACGGTTATGAACGAAAAACACCTGCCCGTCACGGCTCAACTCGCGCAGCAGTGCCTGGCGGATGCGATCCTTGTTGTAGGGGATCACCTCGGTGACGATCGCCCGCCGATCCAGCGGCGGTGTCGACAGCGAGCTGATGTCACGCAGCCCCAGCATCGACATGTGCAGCGTGCGCGGAATCGGCGTGGCGGTGAGCGTCAGCACGTCCGCCGTCATGCGAAACTGCAGAAGCTTGTTCTTGTGTTCCACGCCGAAACGCTGTTCCTCGTCGATGATGACGAGCCCCAAGTCGGCGAACTTGACATCCTTGGAGAGCAACCGGTGCGTGCCGATGATGATGTCGATGCGGCCGGCCGCCAGTTCCTTCAGCGCGTTCTGCTGTTCGGATGCTGATTTGAATCGGCTGATCGATTCGATGCGGAAGGGGTAATCCGCCATGCGGCTGCGGAACGTGCGTTCATGCTGCTCGGCGAGCACGGTGGTGGGTACGAGCACCGCCACCTGTTTGCCGTATTCCGCCGCTTTGAACGCCGCGCGCACGGCGATTTCCGTTTTGCCGAAGCCCACGTCGCCGCAGATCAGCCGATCCATCGGCTTGGTATGCGCCATGTCGCGCTTGATGGCAGCGATGGCGGCGAGCTGATCCTCCGTTTCGTCGTACGGAAACGACGCCTCGAACTCACGCTGCCAGGCGGTGTCCTCGGGGTAGCGGATGCCCGGCATCGCCGCCCGCGCCGCCTGCACGCGAAGCAGCTCGGCGGCGAGATCCTTCACCGCCTCGGCGACCGCTTCCTTCTGCTTCGCCCAGCGCTTGCCGCCCAGCGATGACAACGGCGGGCGACCCTGAAACCCGCCCACATACTTCTGCACCAAATCGATCTGCGACACCGGCACGTGCAAGAGCGCGTTCTTGGCGAACTCGAGCGTCAGGTACTCCTGCGTCACGCCGCCGCGACGCATCGTCTTGAGCCCGGCGAACAGCGCGATGCCGTGATCCACGTGCACCACGTAATCGCCCACATCCAGATCGAAGAACGCGTCGCTCGCCTGCCCCTGGCTGGTGATGCGCCGCACGCGTCGCCGCGTTTCATAACGATGGAACAGCTCGTGGTGCGGCACGAGGATGAGCGTGTCCTGTGATCGGCGACTTGTGCGTGAAGCCTTGCCGTTCTTCGGCGATTTCCACACAAACCCGCGATGCAGGAACGCGAGCTCCAGCGCGATGCGGTCGGCTGCATCGGGCGCGTGCTGTTGGATCAGCTCCTGCAGTCGATCGCGCTCGCCTTGCTTCTGGCAGGGCACGATGACGCGCGTGTCGGGCTGCTGTGCCAGCGCCGCGAGTTCCTCCACCGCTTTACCCGCATCGTTGTCGAACGTGGGCAGGGGGGCGACGGGCAGCTCCAGCGTGTCGGCATCGTGCTTGCCGGTGTCGCTGTACTGGTTGACGATGACGTGGGGACGCTGCGTCACCTTGGCGAAGACGGTGTTGGGCGCATAGATGCCGCGCGGATTGGTCAGGCGCTCGAAGTAACCGCGCGCCTGCTCCGCCAGTTCGAGCATTTCGTGCAGCACGATAATGGCGTTGTCGGGCAGGAGATCGATGAGGTTGGTGGTGCGGTCATCGCTTTGAATGCGTTCGATGCGCGCGCCGATGATCTGCACCCGTTGCAGACGTTTGCCCGAGCCCATCGTGTCGACGTCGATGAGGGCGATGGATTCGATCTCGTCGCCGAAGTAGTCCAGTCGGATGGGGCCGACGGAGGTTGCCTCGTCGCCGATATCGCCGGTGGATTCGTGGGCGGAGCCCGCGGGGGGGAAGATGTCGATGATGCCGCCGCGTGTGGCGAAGTCGCCCGGCTGTTCGATGGCGTCCACACGCTGGTAGCCCGCGGTGTCGAGCCAGTCGAGCAGTCGGCCCGGGGGGACTTCCTGCCCCGCCTCAAGCGTCATCGTGAAATCCGACAGCGCGTTCGGCGCGGGCACCGCCTGCATCAGCGCCTGCACCGGCGCAACGATCAGCTTCGACTCCGGCTCCGTTCCCGCTCGCTGCCTGCCCAGCGACGCCACCACCGCCAGCCGTTCCGCCAGCAGCTCCAGGCTCACGCTCGACTCGCCCGGCAGCACCTCCAGCGCACCGAAACGCCTGGGGTTCAGCGGCGTGCCACCCGTGCCGTCGAACAGCTCCAGGTCGTCGATCGCGTCATCAGCGTCGTCGAGGTGCGCCACCACCAGCAGCACCGGCCGCTGCGTTCGCCGCGCGATCGCGCCCGCCAGCAGATTCGTGCTCGACCCGCGTGAGCCGGTCACCGACACACGGCAAATGCTGGTTCCCGCCGCGCCACCCGCGCGCTGGATCCGCTCGCACAGCGTCGTCACCGACGCCGCATTCACCAGATCATCCAACCAGTCGCGAACCGCACGATCCATCATCAGTTTCGATCACCACGTGCCGACGTCGGCGTGAGCGTTCGTTTGCCGCACCCTCACGGGGCGTTGTCCATCTTCGGCCGACGCAGCACGCTCTTGTCCAACTGCACGGGCACAACATACTCGCCCGCCGGCGGAGGCTGCGACGGCCCCGCCACATCGGGCACATCTTCCAGCACCCGGATCATCGCGATCTCATCGCACGCCGTGTTCTTCGCGCAGCGCAGACATTCGCTCCACACCTTCAGGGGCAGCCGCTGCCGATCGACGACGGCGAAGCCGACCTTCTCGAAGAACGCGCGTTCATACGTCAGCGTCATCAGCTTGCGGATGCCGATCGCCCGTGCCTCTTCAACGCACGCTTCCACCAGTGCCCGGCCGACACCGCGCCCCCGCTGCGATGGCGCGACCGCCAGCGCGTAAACCTCCGCCAGATTGCCCCACACAACTTTCAGGCCGCACACGCCGACCACCTGTCCCGCCTCGTCGACTTTCACGACGAAGTCGCGGATGTGCTCGTAGAGGTACGCCTGTGAGCGGTGGAGCATAAGCCCGTACTCGGCGCAGTCGTTGATGATCTGCCCGAACGTGGGCACATCAGCCGTCAAGGCACGTCGAATGGTCGCGGTGGTGGACACGTGGCAGCTTTCCGTCAAAACGGCGAATGGCGGATTATAGGATTGTTCGGAGGGATGACGAGTGTTCCGCGAAAATGGCGGGCGTTCGATCGCGGCCGGGTCGCCCGGTTCGCTGGTCGTGCCGGGTGGTTGGGGAAGGAGACGCTTCGGGAGGCGCCGTCACACGGTGCGGCGGACGGGGAAGAGGGTGACGGCCGCCATCGCGAGGATGCCCATCTCACCGCCGTCGAACCCGCGGGTGGCGGCTGCGAGCACGGCGAAGGTCAGTATCGTCACCGTCGCCAGCCGCACGGAGCGGAAGCTGCGGTGCAGCACCCGCGCCAGGACGAGCATACCCACGCCCAACATGCTGGCGAGCACCTGCGAAAACTCCAGATCGCTGGGCGACAGGTTCTTGAGGTGGTCCGCCAGCCATTCGGTCGGCAGCACACCCGACCAGAAGAGCGTGGCACCGACGATGAACAGACTGCACGCGGTGATCGCCGGTGCGTGCGGCTGCAACCGTCGGCCGACGGTTCTGCCAAGCTGCGCCAGCGCCGGGCCGTGCTGATGCGCCTCGAACGCCAGGAGCATCACCGCCGCGACCGCCAAGGGCAGCAGGTAATACGCCAACCGATACGCCACCAGCGTGCTGAGCACC
This sequence comes from uncultured Phycisphaeraceae bacterium, assembly GCA_964511575.1. Taxonomy (GTDB): domain Bacteria; phylum Planctomycetota; class Phycisphaerae; order Phycisphaerales; family Phycisphaeraceae; genus CALKHT01. The sequence continues at coordinate 18,623 of CAZEFM010000027.1, forward strand.
GCCTCCACAGGCATGTACGGCTTGAGCAGCAGCAGCATGATGGTGTCGAACACCCCCAGCCCCCCCGGCACGTGGCTGACAAGCCCCGCCGTCAGCGCCAGCACATACATCGCGACGAGCAGGCCGAAGGGCGGTGCATCCACCCCCGCGCCCAGCAGGAGCACGTAAAACACACCCGCCGACGCCACGAAGTCGACCAGACCCACCAGCGGCTGCGCCAGGGCATACCGAGCAGGCGGCGGCGAAAACCGCCAGTTGCGAATCGTCAGCGGCTTGTGCCACAACACGCAGATCAGCAGGTACACCAACACCGCTCCCGTGAGCAGCAGTCCGATCAGCCATGTCGGCGTCGAGCCCAACCCATACTCCGCGGGCAGCGTGATCGGATACGCCGTCAGGCTCAACCCCGCCACCGCCATCACGCCCACCCAGAAGCTCAGGCTGGTGAAGCCGATGATCTTGAGGACGCTGATGGGCGTGAGGCCGAACGCGGTGTACAGCCGCAGCCGCAGCGTCGTCGCTCCGACGATCGACAGGCCGATGTTGTTGCTGAAGACGTAGCTGAGGAAGCCGGTGAAAGCGATTTTGCCCGTGCCGATGCGTGGCTCGTCGCCGACGATGTACCGCACCGCCAGCAGGTCATAGCCCGTCATGAGCAGGTAGGCGAGAAACGTCAGCCCGACCGCCGCGATGATCGACCAGGTCGGCAGCGCCGCCAACTGACCCGTCACCTGCGTCAGATCGAGGTCGGACAACTCATGCCACAGCACGGCCCCGGCCACGGCAAAAAGCACCGCGCCCAGTAGACCGCTGATCAAGTGAAGTCGCTTACCCGAGAACAATCGTCCCATACGCCTGAATCCACCCCATCGGCCGCCCCTCACATCTCGGCGGGAGGGGCAAAGCATACCACCGGAATCACCCTCGGCCAGTCCTGCGGGTCCAGAACACCCGACGGCACAACCCATCATACTAGCGCCGCGGCCGCCACGCAGCCGTTAACGCCATCAGGAATTCACTGAGACGAGCAGCATGCCGAAACGGATGTTGCGGGTTATGCGGTGTGAGCAAGGTGGGGCGGCCGACTGCGAATGAACACGCATGGGAGGATCCGTCATCCGTCACAGGAGCTCTGCGTCCCAGCTTCATCCGTTTGATTCGACGCTCGCTATTCCCCCAATGCATTCAGCAGTTTTGCCTCGTCCCACGTTTCGACGCCCAGCGATTGCGCTTTGGTGAGCTTGCTGCCGGCGTTTTCGCCCACGATCACCAGGTCGGTCTTTTTCGAAACGCTGCCGGTCACCTTCGCGCCCAGCGCCTCGAGCTTGTCGCTCAATGCCTTGCGTTCGTAGCTCGCCAACGTGCCGGTGATCACGACGGTCTTGCCCGCAAAGGGGGAGTCGGCGGCGGGGGCGGCCTTCTTCGGCGCAGTGAGGTCCACGCCCGCTGCCTTGAGGTCATCGATGACCTGCCTGCCAGTCTCGCTGTGCAGGAAGTGGTGAACCGATGCCGCGGTGATCGGGCCGATGTCGTTGATGTCGGCGATCTCCTCGACGCTCGCTTCCATGAGCGCATCGATCGAACCGAACGACTGCGCCAGAATGCTCGACGCCCGTGCGCCGACATGGCGAATGCCCAGTCCCGCCAGCACCCGTGCCAGGCCGCGCTGCTTGGATGCCTCGATGCCGGCAAGGAGGTTGTCCACCTTCTTCTCGCCCATGCGTTCAAGCTTCAGCATGGCATCGCGGTGTTCGTGCAATCGGTAGATGTCGCCGAAGTTGTGCAGCAGTCCCGCATCCACGAGCTGGTGCACGATCTTGTCGCCGAGGCCTTCGATGTCCATCTGATCGCGGCCGGCAAACCAGATCAGCCGTTCACGCACCTGGGCAGGGCACGCCGGGTTGACGCAGCGGATCGCCGCCTCGCCTTCCTCACGCACCAACGGTTCGTTGCAACTGGGGCAATGCGTCGGCGGTTCGGTCGGGACGCTGTCGGCAGCGCGCTCCTCCGTCACCACGCTCACCACCTGCGGGATGATCTCGCCCGCTTTTTCGACCACCACCACATCGCCTTCACGCACATCCTTGCGGCGAATCTCATCGATGTTGTGCAGACCCGCACGCCTGACCGTCGTGCCTGAAAGCTGCACCGGCTCCAGTTCGGCAACAGGTGTCACCGTGCCGCCCTTGCCCACCGACCACCAGATGCTCAGGAGACGCGTGGGCGCCTGTTCAGCCGCATACTTGTAGGCGATGCACCAGCGTGGGCTTTTGCTGGTGTAGCCCAACTCCTCACGCTGCGCGAAGCTGTCGACCTTCACCACCACGCCGTCGACGCCATAGCCCACCTTCGACCGCAGATCGGCGAAAGCTTCGATGTACTGCCACACCGCATCACGCGTGCGGCACAGCTCCACCTTCGGATTGACCGGGATCGACCACTGCTTCAGCGCGTTGAGGTAGTCGTGATAGCTTTCAAACGTGTTGGGGATGAGTTCCCCCGAGCCGTGAGCGTAGAAGTTGAGCCGACGTTGAGCGACGATGCGCGGATCGAGCTGTTTGAGCGTGCCGGCGGTGGCGTTGCGCGGGTTGGCAAACAGGTCTTCGCCGTTCTGATGTCGCCGTTCGTTGATGCGGGCGAACTCGGCATCGGGCATGAAGATCTCGCCGCGCACCTCCAGCACCTCGGGGATCGGCGGCGCGGAATCATCCGCCTTCCGCAGCACGAGCGGCACGGCATGGATGGTGCGCACGTTGTGGGTGATGTCGTCGCCGCGCCGCCCATCACCGCGCGTCAGCGCCAAAGCGAGTCGGCCGTTCTCATAGCGCAGGCTCACCGCCACGCCATCGATCTTCGGTTCGGCGACGTATGTCACCGTGTCGCCGCCCACACCTTTTTCCACGCGATTGAACCAGCCGTTCAGGTCGTCCTGGTTGTAGGTGTTGTCGATGCTGAGCATCGGCACGGTGTGCGCGACGTTGCGGAAGCCCGGGATCGGCTCGCCGCCCACACGCTGCGTCGGCGAGTCGGCTGTCACCAGTTCCGGGTGCGCCGTTTCCAGATCGACCAGCTCCTGATAAAGCTTGTCGTATTCACGATCGGAGATCTGCGGCGTCGCTTCGATGTAATAGAGGCGGTTGTGCCGTTCAATCTCGCGACGCAGTTGCTCGATACGTTCGGCGACGTTTGTCATCGGCGAAATTATACGGAAAGGGCGTTTTCGTGAGCGGCTGGTGGTCACGTCGATGCGAACGAGACGCCCGGTCGCTCGTCAACGGCGCAACGATCGCGCACCGCAACGGCGGCGTGCTCACCTGAACCGTTCACCTCAATCGACGGATTCCCCCGGGAAAAACGTGCCCCTCTTCGGCAAGTCGTCCGGCGATCGCTCAGGCGCGAATCGCGCGTTGCAGCGCCTGGCGGGCGGCATTGTGACGCGTGTTGCGCAGCGCTTCCTGCAGCAGTTCCTGCTTGCCCTGGCGCTTGATCGTCTGCACGAGCTGCTTGAGGTGCAGGTCGCGGTCACGGGTGAATCGCGGGAACGCCAGTTCCAGATCGTGGCGCGTGTACTGCGTCAGTGGATCTTCAAGGCCCGTCTGGGCGACCGCCCATTCGAGCAGGCTGCGCGCCTCGGTGGTGTAGCGGTAGGTGTCCAGCGTCGCGTTGAGGCGGTTGGCCAGGCTCTCGAAGGGATCCGACAGCCGGTCGGGCAACCGCGTGAGCTGATCCGACGCGGCGCCGTTGCGCTCCAGCGAGGCAAGCCACCCGCCGTTCGATGATTGGGGATAGTTGGATGTTCGCGTTGCACTCATGATGGCAAGTCCTGTCTCCTTGGGTTGCAGTGGTGCCACTGCGGTGTTGATGGTGACCCGTCCGTGGTGGGTGAAATCGAGGGTCAGACGCTGGGCGTCCTGTCCCTGATGTTTGATGTTGGTGACCTGGACGACGACGCCCTGGCCCCACTCCGGCCGCCGCGGGTGGACCACGATGTCCCCGCGGTCGAACTGTCTGATCGCAGCCATGACGCAAATGTCCTGGCGCCGGCGGCGTGGCCCGCCCACGCGGCGGATCACGCCTGGCAAAAACAAAGGTGTACAACGACGGCGGGGCCTCGCCCGCTGATCGCAACATCGCCTGGTAAATGACCGGGTGTCTCGTGGTCCCTGGTCTCCGTACCGGTTCCGACCGCGACATCCTGTATCCGACATGAGCGGCACAACCCAAAAGCTGCGACGCGTGCCGGTGCGGCCCGAACGTGAACCCGATGGAATCGAACTCTCTCTTCACCCCGCGGCAAGGTTGCCACGTCATCCAATCTCAACCTGACGTGCGACCCGCCCCCTGGGATAGTGCGATTATCGGCAGAACCGATCCCTCACCTTTGCATATCGCTGACCGCATCATTATAGAGCCCTTCCTTCCTCGAATGCAAACCGTTGTGGACAAACCGTCACGAAAACCTAAATGTTGGGGTGAGAACGCAAAGATTGGGCAGTCTGGGCGAAAAAATACGCCGCCCCGGCGTGCAATCGCCCCCTCCGCGAGGCGTTCTTCCTGCCGTTCGGCGGGTCCGTGTGGCATCGACCGTGGAATGAGCCTCGCAGGCATGTTTGCTGTTCCGTGGCACGATCAGGGGGGCGGCTGCCTCGGGGGACGAGCCGGCCCCTTTGGCTTCGGTAGGCAAAAGTAGCCGGTGGCGGGGTTTGGCATCATCGGGAACATTCCGGGTCTGTCCCCGCGATTTCCCCGCAACCCACCCGCGGGGATGACGCCAGCGCCCGATGTCGATACCATGGGCCGCACCGGTGCGGCTGACAAGTTTCCAAACCCTCCACCCACGGGAACTAACGCATGAAAAGTGGTGTATTTTCACGGCTGTCGATCATGATGTTTCTCCAGTTTTTCCTCTGGGGCGCATGGTACGTGACAGTAGGCAATTACATGTCGCACATCGGCATGACCGACGCGATTTACTGGGCGTACACGGTTGGGCCGATCGCCGCGATGATTTCGCCCTTCTTTCTGGGGATGATCGCTGACCGCTTTTTCGCGGCTGAGCGGGTGTTGGGGGTGTTGCACATCGTGGGTGGTGTAGCGCTGTTCGTCGCGCCGATGGTTGCCGAGGGCGAAAACGTTTCGCCGCTGCCGTTCATTCTCCTGCTGCTGTTGCACATGTTGTGCTACATGCCCACGATCGGTCTGACGAACACGCTGGCGTTCCACAACCTGACGAACCAGGAGAAGCAATTCCCGCTGATTCGCGTGTTCGGCACGCTGGGCTGGATCATCGCGGGCGTGGTGGTGAGCGACTGGCTGAAAGCGGACTATACCGCAACGCCGTTGCGTATCGCCGGTGCCGCGGGTGTTGTCATGGGGTTCTACAGCTTCACGCTGCCGCACACGCCGCCGCAGTCGCGCGACCGCCGACCGTCCGCTCGCGAAATCATCGGCCTCGATGCAGCCAAGCATCTGTCGAGCACGTCGTTCTGGGTGTTCATCATCGCGTCGCTGCTGATTTGCATCCCGCTTTCGGCGTACTACGCCTATGCCCCGGTGTACCTGGGGGCGGCGCGCATTGAGTCGCCGGCCGGATTCATGAAGTGGGGACAGGTGTCGGAAGTTGCCTTCATGGTGTCGATGCCCCTGTTCTTTGCCCGGTTGGGCGTGAAGTGGATGCTGATCGTCGGCATGCTGGCGTGGGTTGTGCGGTACGGGCTTTTTGCCGGTGCAGCCATGGACAACGTGACGTGGATGCTGCTCGGCGGCGTGCTGCTCCACGGCATCTGCTACGACTTCTTCTTCGTCACCGGATACATCTACGTCGACAAGAAGTCCACGCCTGAAATCCGCGGACAGGCCCAGGGCTTCCTCGTTTTCGTCACCCTCGGCGTGGGCATGCTGATCGGCAGCCTTATCTCCGGCTGGCTGAAGAACGGAATCGTGGTCGGCCCCGAAGAAAGCATCATGGAGCAGTGGCGTACGTTCTGGATCATCCCGACGATTGGTGCAGGTGTGATCATGCTGGCGTTTGCCGCGTTGTTCAAGGACGACAGCGCCCAAGTCGCCGGTACCACTGAGGCGGCGCAGGCGAAGGTGGGTAACGAAGCGTAACCCCCTTCACAGTTGATTGAATCACGAAGCCCGCCGGCGAAAGCTGGCGGGTTTTTTTGTTGTTGGACAAAGGTTATCCGCGGGGCTGCGGAACGGAACTGGTTCGATAACAGAGGGGCATCCCGCCGGGATCAGTGACGAGAATATCGCTCGTGGCGGGGGTGGAGCTTCCCCCTCATGGTACCCCGTCATGCGAGCGGCTCCCCGAGCGCTTCGCACCTCTGCGGTTACCGCGTCGTCAGCTCATTCGCTGCCGGGGGCTTTGACGATGGTGATGAGTTCCATCTCGAAGGTGAGGTCGGCGTTGGGGGGGATGTTGCGGCCCGCGCCGCGGCTGCCGTAGGCGAGGTCGGCGGGGATGTGGAGGGTGCGTTTTTCACCCTTTTTCATGCCCAAGACGCCTTCCTCCCAGCCTTTGATGACGCTGCCCGAGCCGAGTTGGAACCCGAAGGGCTTGTTGCGGGCGCGGGACGAGTCGAACATCGTGCCGTTGGCGAGGTAGCCGGTGTAGTGGACGAGGACGGCGTCGCCTTTCTGGGCGGCGTCACCCTGACCAGCCTTTTCGATGACGTAGCGCAGCCCCGTCGCGGTGCGCACCTCCTGACCCACGGCGGGGGGCTCATCGCCCACGGCGTTGGGCGGCAGAGGCTGCTGATCCGGCAGGGCGGGCGTGAACAGCTCCGCCGAGGCCGCGAGCAGCGCCGGCGACCGCGGCGCATCCGAAGCGACCGGCCCAAGCTGACGGGAGGCGAACGTCTCGTGCTGCTGGGCACGCTGCCGCTCGAGGGTGACGGGGCCCGGCGCGAGCTGCCGCATGTGGCTGAGCAGTCGCGAACCGCTCGCATCGGCAAGACGACCTTCACCCTGCTGCAGGCTGGCGAGCAGCTCTTCCAGCAGCGCCTGGTTTTCCAGTTGCAACTGCGCCCGCAGTTCGGCGAGCACCGCCTGGTTGTGCTCGGCCGCCTGGGCCTGCACCCGCACCATGATCTGTTTCACCAGTTCCTCGCTGGCGGGGCGGGGCTGGGTTTCCAGCGCGGTGCGCATCGCTTCGAGCAGCGCTTCGTTCTGCCGCTGCGTCTGCGTGTTGACCGCCACGGCGAGGGCCTCGGCAAGCGTGTCCGCATCCGGCGTGGCGGCGGCGATCTCCTTCACCTGAGCGAGCACCTGCTCCACCAACGCCCGATCCACCGATGGGCTCTGCTCCTGCAGCGCCTGACGCACCTCGGCCAGCAGCGCTTCGTTGTGCGCCTGCGACTGCGCTTTCACCGCGGCGACCAGCGATTCGGTCAGCACCGCCGGATCAAGCGTGACGGCAGGCTCCGCGGTGACCGCGGCGAGCACGTTGTCGCCCAACGCGTTCATATCCACCTGCGGCGCGGAGGCCATCAGCTTCTCCACGAGCGCCTCGTTGCTCTGTTCCATGCGGGCGGCGATGGCGGTGGAGATCGACTCGGTCAGGGCGTCCACATCGATCAGCGGCTTGCCGCGCAGCTCTGCCAGCACGGCGTCGGCCGGATCGTTTCCGGGCTTCTGCTGGTTGGCGACAGCGGTACGCATCGCCTCGATCATCGTCGCGCTGTGACGCTGGTTTTCATGCTGCACGGCCGCGGCCACTTCCCTGGCGAACGCCTTCACGTCCGGTCGGGGCTGGTCGCGCAGCGCCGCAATCAGCTCGCGCATCGTGCGGTCGCTCGCCGGTCGCGATTCGTCGAGCGAGCGACGCATCTGCTCCAGCAGGGCGGCGGTCTGACGGCTGGTCTGAGCCTCCACCGCGTCGGCAAGCTCCTTCGCCAGCACAGCGTTGTCGGCATCGGGCTTGGCGCGAAGCTCGGCGAGCACCTGCTTGACCATGTCCGCGCTGGCCGGCTCGGGCCGCTCCTCGATCGCCGCGAGAAGTGCATCGGTCTGTTCCCGGGCGCTGGCACGCATCGCTTCGATGACCTGCACGGCCATGTTGTTGCTGGCTTCCACGGGGCGGCGGCGCAGCTCCGCGAGCACTTCGTTCATCACCTTGTCGTCCACCGGCCGGGACTGCGATTCCAGCGCGATGCGCACTTCCTCGAGCATCGCCTTCTGCTGTTCAGCATGCACCTCGATGGCGGCGAGGACATCGCGGGCGAGTTGCTCGCCGGTGGAATGCGGCAGCGTGCGGATTTCCTCGAGCACCTTGTCGACGAGCGTCTGGTCAGCCGTCAGCGACGCCATCGCCTGCTGCAGCGCCCCGATGGATTCGTGCTGCTGCTGGCCCTGCGTCTTGATGAGGCCAGCGATCTGGTTGATGCGTTCCTGCATCTCCTGCGTCTTGGCGAGCACCTCCTGATGCGACTGACGCTGCTGCGCCAGCGAGGCTTCGGGAGTCATCGATTCGAGGGATCGCTGATGCTGGGAGAGTCGCAGGTGCAGCGTGGTGAGCAGGCCGATCGCGATGAGGACGCCCGCGGCGAGTACCCAGAAGCCCCGGGAGGAGGATTCGGGCACGGCGGCGAATTTGGGGTGGATCGGGCCGTTGGTCAGCCGTCGTGGGCGCTCATCCTGAGACCGCTGCGTGCGTGGTCGCTGGCTTCGGCGCGGCGTGCGGGCGGCGGCATGGGAGCGCGCGCTGTCGCTGCTCGCGGCTGAGGCGGCAGTGGAACGATGGGACGCCGGGGCACCGCTCTGTTCCGCAGCGATGAGCTCGTCCAGCTCCTCCGCGGCGTCGGGTTCCTCGTAACGGTAGTCGTGCTCGGAGTCGTGCAGTTGCATGGCGGCGTCGAGCTCCGGCGCACGCGTCGCGTGCATCGGCTGGGCCTCGGCGTGCAGGCGACCGACCACAAACACCGTGCGGCCGAGTTGGATCCGGTCGCCGTCCTTCAACTGTGTCGGTCCATCGATCCTTTCAGCATTAACGCGCGTGCCGTTGGTCGAACCAACGTCCCGAATAACCCATGCGCCCTGCTCAAACGACAGCTCCGCGTGCCGGCGGGACAGCTTGCGGTCGCGCATGCGAACCGTTTCGCTCTGGCGACCAATCAGGTGCGACTGATCCTGCGTCAACTCGAAAACGGTGCCTTTGTCCGGCCCTTTGACAGCGATCAGGATGAGCACGGCATGTCCCTTTCGTAACCGAATTCCGCCAGCTTCATATCAGAGTTGGGAGGCACGATAGGGTACCAGAACGGCGGGCGGGGCGGCAAACTTTCCTGTGCCTCGACGGTCCGTGGTTCGCTGAAGCGACCACGCCGCTGGACGGGTCAGTCGAACGGGGTGGCGGTGCCGCGCCAGAGGTTGGGGTAGTCGGTGATGAAGCCGACGGGGACGTGTTCGAGGTGCGCGGCATAGCCGAAGGCGGGGGCGGCGTAGGCGACGGTGGTGGGGGTGAGGCGACGATAGGTCTGATCCAACCGATCGAGCACGCTGGCGGTGAGGTTCAGGTAGGCGGCAGGCGCGGGTATGTCGCGCCCTTCGGGCAACCTGAGCCGGCGCAGCGGCAGCACGTTGGTTGCGGGCGTGAAGGCGAGGTCCAGGTCGACACAGTCGGCGAGCGCGGGGTAGGCGGTGCCGTTGAGCTTCCAGTTACCTTGTGGCGGATGGTCGATGCGGAGGTCGACCTCGGTGCGGCCGATCCACCCTTCAACGCGCCCCTTGCGGGTGTGCCAGTGGTGGTTGCAGTCGATGGTGTATCGCAGCGCCGCAGGGTCGCCATCGTGATCGAAGACCGCGTGGCCTTTCAACTGCCACCCGTCGTCGTGTTGCAGCAGCCGGCAGGCATCGCTGCCGGGCCGATCCAGCCGTTGCCAGAACGCGATGGCAAGCAGTGACGCCATGGCCGATCACCCGGGATGTTCGCAACGGCTCAGTCGCTGGAGCGCAGCTTGGCGAGCAGCCGCAGCAGTTCGATGTAGAGCCAGACCAGCGTGACGAGCAGGCCGAAGCCGGCGTACCACTCCATGTACCTGGGGGCCTGGTTCTCCACACCCTGCTCGATGAAGTCGAAATCGAGCACGAGGTTGAGCGAGGCGAGCACGACGACAAAGAGGCTGAAGCCGATGCCGATCGGGCCGGTATCGTGGATGAACGGCATCTGAAAGCCAAAGAGCCGCATGACGATGCTGACGAGGTAGACAAGAAAGATGCCCCCGGTGGCAGCGGCGACGCCAAGCTTGAAGTTTTCGGTGGGTTTGATGATGCCGGTGGTGTAGATGGCGAGCATCGCGGCGAGGATGCCGAAGGTGAGCAGTGACGCCTGAACGACGATGCCGGGCAGGGAACGCTCAAACAGCATGCTGATGGCGCCGATGAACAGGCCCTCGACGATGGCGTAGAGCGGCGCGCTGATGGGCGACCATGTGGGCTTGAAGCTGGTTGCCACGCCGACGATGAGCCCGCCGATCAGCCCGCCCCACATGACAGGCATGACAGCCGCGGGATCGGCGCTGGCGAGGCGAATCCACGTGAACCCCGCCGACAACACCAGAAGCGCCAGCAGGATCGCCGTCTTGTTCACCGCGCCCTGCAGGGTCATGGACGCTTGCTCTGCAGGCATGTCGTAGGGCCGGGTGAACGTGTCGGCTTTCAGCGTCGGATTGGCGGTGCGCATCATGGGGAGTCTCCTCGGAACGGTTGATGGGCTGCGTTGAAGGATTCGATATGATAGCAGAACATTCGGCAAGCCATATCCATCAGGGAGCGTTGTGATGAAGACCACCGCCATGCGCCGCCTCGGTTTTGTTGTCTGTCTCGTGTTTCTGGCGGGTTGTGCCGCCACGGCCGCGCAGCCCGACACCATCGCGCCGCTGCGGGCGAAGCACGTCATTACCACGACGGATGATTTCCTCGTGGAGGTGTACCACAACGGCGTGCGCGTGCCGGATGAGAAACGCACGCTGCTGGTTGAGCGGTTTGGGGCGACGGTCGAACAGATCGGCATGGAAGTCCGAAGCGGTGACTGGCTGGTATTCCACGCGGTGAACAATCGCCTGCGCTGGAACGGGTCGTATTACTTCGGTGCAGCGGGCGTGCTGGGGACGAACGAGTTCGGCTTCGTGAGCAGCCTCACCTCGGGGGATTGGAGCGTGTGCGACGACCCGGCGAAGGTGCATCGGTTCATTGCCGAGCGGGACTACCTGCGCGACAACGCCCCGGCCGCGATCGACACGCCCTGGGGTGAGGGGACGCGGTGGATGCGGGACAAGGCGGGGGTGATGTGGGATGGCGAGCCGATCTGGGGCCGCAGCCGCAGCACATGGATCAAGTACATCGCGCGGTGATGGGTGGCCGGTAAAGCGAATGATTACCGACCGCTGGTGTTGTCCAGCTTGCGCAGGACGAAGTCGCGGAAGGTGACTTTGTCGCCGTTGTAGTTCTGCAGGATGAACTGTCCGCCGGTGGCGGGGTTTTCGACGAAGCCGGTGAAACCGCGGAACTTGCTGTTGCGGGCGCGCTGCTGCCAGTCATCATCGCCTTCGGTGAAAGCGAGGATGCGCACGCCGTTGAGCCAATGCTCGACGTGGCGGCCACGCGCGACAATGCGTGTGTGGTTCCACTCACCCGCTGGACGGATGGGGTTGTGGGCTGGCGGAGCGTACAGCGCGTAGTTGGAGCCGGTGGCGTTGCCGGCGGTGGGGGCGAGGCCGGCGCCCTGATCGTCGATGATCTGGTACTCGGGGCCGAGCTTGCCCTGCGGATACGTTGCCCAACGATAGAAGATGCCGCTGTTCGCCTGCGGCGCCACCTTCCACGTCACCTGGAAATCGAAGTTGTCGAAGCTTTCGACCGTGTAAAGGTCATCGCCCCGGCTGCTGGTGGTGAGCATGCCGTCTTCCACGGCCCAGCCGTTCACCGTCGCATCGCCCGCGGCATTGGTCCAGCCGTTGAGCGACTTGCCATCGAAAAGCGTCACCGAGCCTTCCTGCGTTTCGCCGAGCAGTTCCGCGACTTTGAACTCAATCGCTTCGGCCCAGCGCGCGTAGCCCTGCTGCGAAAGGTGCAGGCCGTCGGGCATGATCGACTGCGGCAGCGTGCCGTCCGCTTCCAGGAACACGTGGCCGATGTCCAGGAAATGCACCCGGTCCCAGTCGGCGAGTGGCTGAATGAGCCTGCTGATCGTCGCGACTTTTTGGCGCGCATCGTCGCCGGGCTTCGCGCTGCGGGGGAAGACGCCCAGCAGCAGCACCTTCGTTTCGGGCAGCTTCGCTTCGATGCGCTTGAGGATTTCGGCGATGCCCTTTGCCGTTTGTTCGGGCGTGCTGCTGCCGTGACCGATGTTGTTGGTGCCGATCATCAGCACGATGAGCCTGGGGTTGATGCCTTCGAACGCGCCATCATCGATGCGCCACAGCACGTGCTCGGTGCGGTCACCGCTGATGCCGAAGTTGGCGACCTTGCGCTTGCCGTAGTGCTTGTCCCAGGCGGCCTTGCCCGCGTTGGCCCAGCCCTGCGTGATCGAATCGCCCAGGAACAGCAGATCGACATCGCCCCTGGCGGCGACGGCTTTGTCTTCCGCGTGCATCTGCTTCCACCACGCCAGTTCGTTGCGGTCAACCGGCGTGATGGCGGGGTTGGCGCCTTCCTGCGCCACGGCAGGCGCAACGAACGTCAGCAGGAGAAGCAGGGCGGCCCAAACGCATGAGCATCGGTGCGACATCGCATATCCTTTGAGATTGCACAACGCGACCGCCAACCTGTTGTCAGGCGGCGGGGCGGCGTTGTGGGTGGTTCTTCAGCGCGATCAGAGGCCGCGCACCTGCCAGCCGGCACGGTATTCACGCTTAAGCAGGGCGTTGGCATCGCTGAAGTTGGTGAACTTCAGCGCGCGGGCGTCCCACTTGAGCTCCTGCCCCGGGAAGCGGCAGGAAAGTACGCCCAAGAGCAGCGTCTCGGTGAGCGGGCCGGAGTAGTTGAAGTCGGCCGAGGCCTTGCCTTCGCCGAGGCAGGCGTTGACCCACTGGTGGTAGTGGTTCTCGCTGGGCAGGTTGGGGCGGGGGTAGTCCTTGAAGTCCGCCAGCGGCAGCAGGATGGGCGGGCCGATGTGCGCCAGGAGCATCGCGCCCTTTTCACCGAGGAACATCGAACCCTGTCCGGGGATGCCCTTGCCTTCGGGCATGGGCCAGTCGGTGGTGTCGGGCATGTAGCCGCCGTCGTACCAGGTCACGCGGACGTTGTCGACGGTGTGCTTGGTAGCCGGGAAGGTGTAGTGGACCCGGTTACGAATGCCGAAGGTGTGTTCGAACGGCTCGGGGCTTTCGGACAGGATCGTCCGCGGGTGGGTCAGCTCCAGCGCCCCGGCGACGGGATCGAGGATGTGGATACCCATGTCGCCCATGGTGCCGTTGCCGAAGTCGTACCACTTGCGCCAGTTGCCGCCCTCGGCGTAGTGGCCCGGGGCGTAGGGACGCATCGGTGCGGTGCCGATCCACGCATCCCAGTCGAGGTGGTCGGGCGCGGGGCCGGTGTTCGTCGGCAGCGTGCCTTCGTAACCCCAGGTCTTGTTGCTCCAGCTGTGCACTTCCTTGATCCGGCCGATCGCGCCGCCTCGGATCAGTTCCACGGCGTTGCGGTAGCTGCTGTAGGAGTGGATCTGGATGCCCATCTGGGTGACGACGCCCTTGGCGCGGGCGGCGGCGGTGAGCCTGCGCGATTCATCCACCTCGTGCGTCAGCGGCTTCTGGCAGTACACGTGCTTGCCCATGTTGATCGCCGTCATGGCGATGGGGGCGTGCATGTGGTCGGGGGTGGCGATGTGCACCGCGTCGATCTTGTCGCCCAGCTTGGCGAACATCTCGCGGAAGTCGGTGAAACGCTTGGCGTCGGGGAAGTCCTGACCGACCTGCTCGAGCGTCTGGCGGTTGACATCGCACAGGGCGACGAGGTTGACCTTGTTGCTGGACATCAGGTCGCCGCGGTCGGAAGCGCCCATGCCGCCGATACCGACGGTTGCGAGATTGAGCTTGCCGTTGGCGCTCGCCCCGCGCAATCCCCGGGGCAGGAAAGTGATCGTGGCGCCGATGGCGGCAACGTCACGCATGAACCGACGGCGGGAAACGCGATGGGGCTTGGCCATGGTACTCGTCCTCTTGATAAGTAAGCGTTGGAACCTGAGGTTGAGTGTACCGGTGGCCCTGCACAGGGGCAACATGAAGTTGAGCGCGGCGCGAAACCACCGAAGGAAAATTGCCGCGAAAATTTCCATTTTCGCTGGTTGGGATGCGCCGGGGTGTTGGTGCAACTAGTGCCCGCGGTTCTTTTTTGATTTCTTCTTCACGCGCGTACCCGGCGCGCCGGGTTTGCTGCGCGGCTTGCCGCCGCCGCTGCGCGCCAGATGTGGCGCAGCCTTGAGTTCCTTGATCCGGTCGCGCAACTGTGCCGCCTTCTCGAACTCCAGCGCCTCGGCCGCCTCCAGCATCGTCTTTTCCAACTCGGCGATCATCTCGTTGACATCGAACGACTCATCGTCGGCGTTGATCGCTTCGCGTGCCGTCTGGCGCGCTTTGAGTTCCAGTTCGATGCCCCTGCGGATCTCCTTGATAATCGTCTTTGGCGTGATGCCGTGCTCCGCGTTGTACGCAAGCTGCTTCTCGCGGCGACGGTTGGTTTCGTCGATCGTTGCCTGCATCGCCGGCGTCACGGTGTCGGCGTACAGCAGCACGGTCGCGTTGACGTTGCGGGCGGCGCGGCCGATCTGCTGGATCATGCTCGTGGCGCTGCGGAGGAAGCCGGTCTTGTCCGCGTCCATGATCGCCACCAGCGACACCTCGGGCAGGTCCAGCCCTTCGCGCAGCAGGTTGACGCCCACCAACACATCGAACTGACCCTCGCGCAGCTCACGCAGAATCTGCACGCGGTCGAGCGTCTCGATCTCGCTGTGCAGGTAACGGCAGTTGAGCCCCTGTTCCTCGAGGTAGGAGGCAAGCTGCTCGGCAAGCTTTTTGGTCAGTGTGGTGACGAGCGTGCGTTCGCCGCGCGCGGTGCGCTCCCGGGCGGCTTCGAGCAGGTCGGGCACCTGCCCCTGCGCGGGACGCACTTCGATCACCGGGTCGACCAGCCCCGTCGGGCGGATGATCTGTTCCACCACCACGCCGTTGCACTTCTCCAGTTCGTACGGCCCGGGCGTGGCGCTGACGAAAACCACCTGCGGCCAGGCTTCCTCGATCTCCTCAAACCGCATGGGGCGGTTGTCCATCGCGCTGGGAAGACGGAAGCCGTGTGCCACCAGCGTCTCCTTGCGGTGGCGATCGCCGAAGTACATCGCCCGCAACTGCGGCAGCGTCACGTGGCTTTCATCGATCAGAAGCAGCCAGTCGTCGGGGAAGTAGTCCAGCAGCGTGTAAGGCTTGCTGCCCGGGGCGCGGCCATCAAGATGTCGGCTGTAGTTCTCGATGCCCGAGCAGTAGCCCACTTCGCGGATCATTTCCAGATCGTATTTCGTGCGGGCGAGCAGCCGTTGTGCTTCGAGCAGCTTGCCTTCGTGACGCAACTGAATGACGCGGTCTTCCAGTTCCTTCTCGATTGATTCGAGGGCGGATTGCATCTGCGCCTCGGGCATGACGTAGTGCACCGCGGGGAAGATGAACACCTCGTGGACGTCGGCGAGCACCTCGCCGGTGATCGGGTTGACGAACTGGATGGCGTCCACGTCATCGCCGAAAAGCTCGATGCGATAGGCGAACTCCTCGAAGGCGGGAAACACCTCGATGACGTCGCCGCGCACGCGGAAGGTGCCGCGTTTGAACTCGAATTCGCCGCGCTGATACTGCAGGTCGGTCATGCGGCCGAGCAGGTCACGCCGATCAACGGTGTCGCCCTTGCGCAGGGTAATGGTCGAGCGTTTGTATTCGTTGGGGGAGCCCAAACCGAAGATGCACGACACGCTGGCGACGACGATGACGTCGCGTCGGCTGATCAGGTGCGTGGTGGCCGCCAGCCGCAACCGGTCCAGGTCGTCGTTGCGCGACGCATCCTTTTCGATGTAGATGTCGCGCTGCGGGATGTACGCCTCGGGCTGATAATAGTCGTAATACGACACGAAATAGTCGACGGCATTGTCGGGAAAGAGTTCCTTGAACTCCTCGTAAAGCTGGGCGGCGAGCGTTTTGTTGTGGCTGATGACGAGCGTGGGCTTGTTCACCCGCGCGATCGTGTTCGCCATGGTGAACGTCTTGCCCGAACCGGTGACGCCCAGCAGCGTCTGGTACTTCTCGCCGCGTTCGATCCCCGCCGTCAACGCATCGATCGCCGCCGGCTGATCGCCCATCGGCTGGAAGTCGCTGACGAGTTGGAACGCATCGTGTGCCATGTCGGTGATTGTAGGAGCGTTGATTGGGCGGCGTCCGTCTGTTGTCCGCATGCAGCAGGGGCTTGCCGCATCAGCTTTCGATCAATTCCATGGGCGTGTCAGGTTCGACGACTTCGGTCAGTGCGCCGAACCGGCGGAGGTTGGGGAACAGCCCGGCCCACATGGCGACGACCAGAAGTGTGCCCACGCCGCCGACCACCACCGATTGCACCGGTCCGATGAGTCGCGCCACCGCGCCGGCGCGGAAACCACCCAGTTCGTTGGACGAGCCGATGAAGATCGCGTTGACCGAGGTGACCCGGCCGCGCATCGCATCGGGGGTGAGCACCTGCACGAGGGTGTGCCTGACGACGACGGAGATCTGGTCGAACGCGCCGGTGAGTGCGAGCATGATGATGGAAAGCCACAGGTTGGTCGACACGCCGAAGATGATGGTGGCGATACCGAACCCGACAACGGACCAGAGCATGGTGCGTCCTGCACGTTTGATGGGTGGGGCGTGGGCGACGATGACCGCCATGATGACCGCGCCGACCGCCGGTGCGGCACGCAGCCAGCCGAGCGCCCGTTCCTGCGTCAGGCCGGTGCCCTCCAGGTCTATGACATCGCGGGCATAGATGGGCAGGAGATAGACCGCCCCGCCCAGCAGCACGGCAAAAAGATCCAGCGAGATCGTGCCCAGCAGCACCTTGCGGTTCCAGACGAACCGCAGCCCTTCGAGCACCTGCACCACCGGATGTTTGGGGGTGTCGTCGCGGGGCGGGCTGGGCACGGGGATTGTCAGCAGCAGGAAGAGGAAGGTGATCTCGCTGGCGGCGCTTAACAGGTACGCGGCGGGGACGCTCCAGCCGATGACGAACCCGCCGATGGCCGGCCCGACGACGGCGGCGAGCTGCCAGAGGCTGCTTCGCCATTTCAGCGCGGTCTCCAGCAAATGGGCGGGGACGAGCTGCGGCACCATCGCGGTGCGGGCCGGCACCGTCAGGTAAAGCGCCGCCGAATCGAAGAACAGCAGCACGTACATCACGGTGATCGATCCCTCGTTGTAGGAGAAGATCGACAGCCCGATGGACGCCAGGGCGGTCAGCG
The DNA here is from genome assembly GCA_964511575.1 of uncultured Phycisphaeraceae bacterium. Taxonomy (GTDB): domain Bacteria; phylum Planctomycetota; class Phycisphaerae; order Phycisphaerales; family Phycisphaeraceae; genus CALKHT01. Next base: position 36,093 of record CAZEFM010000027.1, read on the forward strand.
ACATGCCGGCGATGGTGATGGTGCGGCGGTTGATCCGGTCGGCGAGGTACCCCGCCGGGAGGGTGAACAGCAGCATCGGGATCGCCTGCACCAGCCCGACCATCGCCAGGGCGAAGGGGTCATCGGTGCGGACGTACATTTCCCATGCGATCGCCACCGACTGGCCTGCGGTGAAGATCTGCACGAGCAGCATGCCCAGGGCGAAGCGGCGAAACGCCTTGATGCCAAACGCGGCATAAGCGCCGGGGGGCGAGGGAGGGTTCGGCTCGGAGGGCGGTGGTACGGATGGTGACGGCGTGGTCATAATGAGCGGAACATCTTAGCCGACCGTTTCGCGGTGGGAAGGTTCGACTCGTCGATCCGGGGCGGCATCTCGTGTGGGTTGCCGTTACGTTCGGGCCCGCTATCATATCGCGACCTATGGCTAAAACGCGTGAAATCAAGGGCCGCATCAAGGCGGTATCCAATATTCAACGCATCACCAAGACGATGCAGATGATCGCCACCGCGCGGTTTCAGGCGTCTCAGAAGCGTGCCACGGCCGCCAAGCCGTTCACGCAGAAGATCGCCGAACTGGTGGGCGAGCTCGCTTCGACGGCGGGCAACCTGAGCCACCCGCTGCTGCGTAAGCCGCAACCGGCGGTCGGTCGCGACCTATTGCTGGTGATCACGTCCAATCGCGGGCTGTGCGGCGGGTACAACGCCAACGTCCTGCGCACCGCAATGGCGTGGATCCGCGAAACACCCGGCCGCAACGTCGATCTGGAAGTGGTCGGCCGCAAGGGGTTGGGATACTTCCGCTTCGCCCGGGTGCCGGTGACCACGTTCCACAGCCAGTTCACCGACAAGCCCGCCTTCGACGAGGTCGAACGGCTGGCGGCCCGGTACATGGACGAATTCATCGCCGGCAAGTACGACTCGGTGAACGTCGCCTACATGAGCTTCCAGTCGGCGTCGCGGCAGACGCCGGTCGTGCTCAACCTGCTGCCGTTGCAGGACCCCACTGCGGAGCAGGGTTCGGCCGAGGCGCAGGCGGCGACCGCGGAGACGATCGACTACGACTTTTCGCCGACTCCCGATGAGCTTTTGGCGGAACTGCTGCCCATGACGGTCAAGACGCAGTTGTTCCAGTGCTTTAATGAAGCGGTGGTGGGCGAACAGATCGCCCGCATGGTGGCGATGAAGGCGGCGACGGACAGCGCGGGCAAGATGCGCAAGGACCTGGTCCGCCGGTTCAACCGCGCCCGCCAGGCGGCGATCACCACCGAACTGAGCGAGATCATCGCCGGTTCGGCGGCTCTGGATTGAGCCGGGCGGGGCGCGTGCGTCAGGCGGCGCAGGCAGGGTTTTTGAGGCGGTCGAGAGCCGAACGCAAGCCTCACTGCCGTAAAAGCTGCCGCTGTTTGACACTCAAGATAGCGCCCTCTATGCTCTGCCGTCCAACGCGGGCGGGCAACCGCGCCGGTGTCGGCGCCGCTGGACAAAGGTCCATCTCGCCACCGAATTGCAGGGGAGTTATGGCAGCATTACCCCCGCACGGATCCGATCCGAAGCGACCATCCAACCGGGGGCGGGCGCCCAACCCGCTGGAACTGGTGGGGGTCGGTGTCGAGCTGGCGCTGACCGTCGGACTGATGACACTGGGGGGATGGTGGTTGGACGAGAAGTTGGGCACCAAACCATGGCTGCTGCTCACCGGTGCGTTTGTCGGTGCGGTGGGCAGCATGTACAAACTCTGGAACCAGGGCCGGCGGCAGTTTAAAGACAAGCCCCGGTGAACCACAGATGGCTATTGCAGGCCAAAGTCAAGACGCCTTCCCACTCACGCGGACCCTTGCATTGCTCAGCGCCGCAGCCGTGGGCATTTTCGTGGCGTTACGGCTGGCCTTCGCCTATTTCGCTCCCGACCTGGAGCGTGCCGATGTCGCAATCAACGCCGCCGCCATCGTCGTCTGGATTTCCACACTCCTGAGCATTCTGCCCGTCGCCGCCGCCTGGCGCGCGGGACTCATGCCGATTGTTTACGCCTACTTCGTCGGCGCTTCGGTGCGGATCGTGCTCGTGCTGGTTGCAACGGCCGCGGCGCTGAAGTTGGCCGACCTGCCCGAACTGCCGTGGGTTGCGACGCTGTTCGCCATCTATCTGCCGCTGCTCTTCATCGAGGTCGGGCTGGTGGGAAAATACCTCTGGAACAAACGCCTGAACGACGACGCTTCGTCCGGTACATCGCCGAACCCCGCTCCCCGGGATGACGACGGCGCGACCGATTGCCACATGGAGGCCTGCGCGTGATCGATACCGCCCTCATTCTTGCCGCTTCCAACCCCGTTGAGCACGTGGTCGACAAGCCGCTGTACGGTTGGGAGATCAGCAACGTCACCGTCATGCTCGTGCTCAGTGCGATCGTGACGCTGCTGGTCCTGCTGCCCGCCGCGAAGCGCATCACCACCGGCAAGAGCGGTACGCTGGAGGATTTGCAAACCCGCGGCACGCTGGCGAACCTGGTCGAAGCGATCTGCCTCTACCTGCGGGACAACGTCTTCCGTACCGTGCTGCACGAGGAAACCGACAAGTACACGCCGATGCTCTGGACCTTCTTCTGGTTCATCCTCATCAACAACCTGTTGGGGCTGGTGCCCATTCTGGACGTCACGGCGCTGTTCGGGCTGGGCCATCACGGACACGGCGTCGGCGGCACGGCCACGCAGTCGATCTGGGTGACCGGGGCGCTGGCGGCAGTTGCGTTCGTCTGGTTCAACTTTCAGGGCATCCGCAAGGATCCGATCGGCTTCCTCAAGCACCTGACCGCCGGGGCACCGCCCTATATGTGGCCGATCATGGTGCCGGTCGAAATCCTGGGCACGTTCGTCAAGCCCATCGCGCTGGCGCTGCGACTTTTCGCCAACATGACCGGCGGTCACATCATCGTGGCGACGCTGCTGGGCTTTGTCGTCGCGCTGGCGTCGGGGATGGGCGGCGTGGCGGGGCACGGCATGGCGATCATCCCGCTGCTGGGCACGGTCGCGGTGTACTTCCTCGAGATCATGGTCGCGTTCATTCAGGCGTACATCTTTACGTTCCTGAGCTGCCTCTTCCTGGGGCAGTTGGTGATGCACCACCACGATGAACACGACGAGCACGAAGTGGGCCACCACGGCACGGAAACCGACCCGCACGTGGCGTTGGAGAAGCGCGATGTGCCTCTGACGGAGCCCGTGTAAGTCGGTTCGAATTGGATTGATATCCCCCTGCCGGTCGAGTGAGGCGGCCGGCTGGACCCGCGAGGGAAGGGGGCACACCGACACGACCTCGCCGTGTCACGTACGGAGTGTTTCGTGATGAAGAAGGTTCTGCTTTTTGGTGCGTTGGCGGTGTTGCTGTTCGCGGCGGCTCCGGTGATGGCGCAGGACGGCCAGGCGGCTGCGACGGCTGGCTCGAGCTGGATTTTCCCGATGGGCAGCGCCACGGCTCTGCTGGGTGCGGGCATCGGTGCCGGCCTGGTCGTGATCGGTGCGGCCCGCGGCATCGGCAACATCGGCCGCTCGGCGACCGAGTCGATCGCTCGCCAGCCCGAGGCCGGCGGCCAGATCTTCACCGCCATGCTTCTGTCGGCCGCACTTATCGAAGGTGTGTCGCTGTTCGGCGTGGTCGTGACCCTGCTGATCGCGATCAAGGAAATCTTCTAAAAGTAAAGCACACGGTGTGAGCCGTGTGCTCCCCGGTCGTGACGACACGGTCGGGGAGCACTCGGCTCCCACTTACGGAAGAAGGTGTCAGTCATGAAATATTGTTCAAGCGTTCTGGTCGTCCTGCTGGGCGCCTCGCCGGTGCTCGCCGCCGCCGCCGAAGGTGAAGGCGGGGCCAACCCGTTCACCGGCACGGTGTATCAGGCGATTGCCGCGGCCGCGACGTTCCTGATTGTCTATGCCGTGCTCAAGGCCAAGGCGTGGGGGCCGATCCTCAAGGGGCTGCAGGATCGCGAGAACCGCATCAAGAGCGACCTGGAGCAGGCCGAGGCCGCGTCGAAGGAAGCGTCCGCCAAGCTTGCCCAGTACGAGAAGCGTTTGGCGGAAGCCAACGAGGAAGCCCGCAAGGTGATCGAGCAGGGCAAGGCCGACGCCCAGCGTATCGCCCAGTCGTTGCGTGACCAGGCGCAGCAGGAAATCACACAGATGCGCGAGCGTGCCCAGGATCAGATTCAGGCAGCACGCGAACAGGCGCTGGCGGATATCTACGAGCAGGCGGCGGTGCTCGCCACAGAGGTGGCCGGCCGCATCCTGCAGCGCGAGATCAATGCCGACGATCAGCGCCAACTCGTGGAACGGTCGCTCAGCGAACTGAGCAAACGCAACTGATGGCAACCCGGTGCGAGATGTGAGGCATGTCTCACACCCGCCGAGCCCTGAGCTTCACGCCTCAAGCCCAATCGGATTCACCATGGCTTCCAGCAACGGACACATGAGCACCGCCGTCAGCACCGTCTACTCCCGGGCGCTGTTTGAACTGGCGGAACAGGCCGGCAACCTCCAGGAAGTGAACGACGAACTGGAGCAGATCGATCAGTTGCTCGCAAGCAACCCCGAATTGATGCGGCTGTTGTCCAGTCGCATGATTTCGGCACAGGAGCGGCAGGGGGTGATCGAACGCATCTTTACCGGTCGCGTGTCGGAGACGGTGCTCAACTTCCTGCGCGTGGTCAACCAGAAGGACCGGATGGACGTGCTGCCCGCCATCATCCGCGAGTTCGGTCGCCTGCTGGATGAGCGTCACGGCGTGGTAGAAGTGGATGCGTACGTTGCCAACCGGCTGGACGAGGCGCAGACGAAGCGGGTGTCGGAAGGCATTGGCGCGGCGCTTGGCCGCAACGTCCTGCTGCACCAGTACGTGGACCCGGAGCTGATCGGCGGCCTGAAAATCCGCGTGGGCGACCGCCTCATCGACGGCAGCGTCGCCACCCAACTGAAACTGATGCGCGAACAACTCATCGCCGCCGGCCGCGAAAAAGCGCGGCTCGCCGCGGGCGAGTGAGAAGGGCCAAGGGGCATGGGCCATGGGCGGGACAATGGCGCGATTGCAACCGGCGGGAAAGTATCGGGACGTCATTGCCTGGCAGCAAGCGTATGGCCTTGCATCAGCAGTCTATGCCTCAACATGGCACGCGGATCCTTGTATGAAGCTCAGATGCAACTTTCACTGGCACGCGATTTGGGATATTTCCAAGAACAATGGGAACTGGACGAGTCAATTAACGAAACGGAACGCATTCTAAACGGGCTCATCAAGTCGTTACGACGGAAGCAGAACGCCCAATCACAATAATGCCCCCCCTTGGCCCATGGCCCTTTGCCCATGGCCCTTCCTAAGCGGAGCGCCCCATGAAGATCAACACCGACGAAATCACCAGTGTCATTAAACAGGAAGTCCAGAAGTACGCCACGCAGCTTGAGGTGTCGCATGTCGGCACGGTGATCGAGGTGGGTGACGGCATCGCCCGTATCTACGGCCTGAGCGAGGCCATGGCGGGTGAGATGCTCGAGTTCCAGTTGGGCGACGGCCGCACCGTGGCCGGGCAGGTGTTCAACCTCGAGCCTGACACCGTTGGTGCGGTGATCTACGGCGACTACCTGGAAATCAAGGAAGGCATGACCGTCCGTTCGACGGGTGAGCTGCTGAGCGTGCCGGTCGGTGAGGGGCTGCTCGGCCGCGTGGTGAACGGGCTGGGCGAGCCGATCGACGGCAAGGGCCCGATCCAGAGCACCGAGCGTCGCCGCGTGGACATCATCGCCCCGGGCATTGCCGACCGT
>CAZEFM010000028.1:0-41760 GCA_964511575.1 uncultured Phycisphaeraceae bacterium
GCTGCCTGATTCGATCACGGGTATGGTGAAGCAGGATGTGCGGCGGACGCGGTTGTGGCGGCTGGAGAAGGCCGATGTCGCGCATGAACTGGTGGCGCACTTTCGGGATGGGTTGGAGGAGGGTGTGACGGCCGACGCGTTGGTTCGCAACTTTGGCGATCCGCGACAAACGGCCCGATTGATTCGACGGGCGAAGAAGCGTAATCGACCATGGGCGTGGCACATTGCACGTGGCGGGGTTCTGGCACTGGCTGCGTGCGTCGGTGTCTACCTTGTGGCGACGTTGCTGCTTTTGCTGGCGAAGCCGGATGTGTCGGTGGATTATCTGTCGCAGCTCAACGCTGACGCGCGGGCGGTGCGGGAGGGAGACCGCGCCTGGCCGTTGTATCGCAAAGCGCTGCTGGCGGGGTTGCGCGATTTGGATACGCGTCCATTATCCGTGGAGCAGGTCGGCACATCGGGACTGCGCATGATTCGTGTCGGTGAGCCTGGATGGGAAAGAGCAAAAGCAAGTCTGGATGATCAGTCGGAAGTGCTGACGCTGATTCGCGCCGCCGCGGCCAAGCCGGGAATGGGACTGCAAGTGGGGTTTGCCCGGGATTTTAACGATCAGGACATCGAAGCACTTTACACGCCTGATAGTCGACGTTCGCTCGCTGAATATCATGCCGATGAACCCGCATTTGAGACACTAATAGGCGTACTCCTGCCGCCTCTTTCGTACATGCGCAAAGCGGCACGGCTGCTTGCGGTGGACACGGAGGTGGCCGTCGAGGAACACGACCGTCAACGAGCGATGGCGAACTGGCGTGCCATGTTTGGGATCGCCCGCCACACCCGTGAGACGCCTTTGATAATCAACAGTCTCGTAGGATTGGCCGTCACGAACCTTGCTGTTCAGCAGATAGCGGACGTGCTACACCGCGATCCCACACGATGGAGCCGCGAAGAATTGACACAACTCGCGCACCTGCTTGCAGCGATCGATCCACTGGTCCAGATGCAGTTGGAGGGCGAACGGATGTCCATGTACGACATCTTCCAGCGAATTTACAGCGAAGATGGCTTCGTCACGCGCGAGGGATTGCAGCTTATAACTTCTCTGAACCGGGTCGCCTTGGCGCGGGAGGACACCCAACCATCCGGCCTCGAAACAGTTTTCAGATTGCCTCTGGTGAACACGATCATGGCCTCACGTGAAGACATGGAGGCTCAGTACGAACGCTTGATGACAATGGGCGGAGCGGAGGCTGCGAAGCAGCTTTGGGAGCGCCAAAGGCCATCACCGATGGAAGTCGAGGTCGAGAAGCTGATGATGAATCACCGGACGCGGCTACGGTATGAACCTGTGTTGACGATGATGCCCGTAATACCAGCCACGTACGATCCACGTGACCGGGCAATCGCGATGCGCGATGCCCTGCTAGTCGCCATCGCGATGGAACTCTATCGGCGCGACCACGATGGGTACCCCGACGACCTGGCAGCATTAAGCCTACGGTACCTGCCCGCACCACCAATCGACTATTCCTCCGGCGGCCCGCTGCGTGTGGCGTACGCGGAGGATGGCAGTTTCGTGCTCTATGGTCTCGGGCGGGACGGCGATGACGATGGCGGTACGCTCAGCGATCAGGGACGATCCATTTGGCCGCATATTCCCGAAGCCGACGAAGGTGGCGATTGGGTGTTGTATCCGCCGGTGATTGCGCCGGCGAAGGAGCGGGAGGGGGTGGAGTGAGTCGGCCCCACCCACTGCGTAGTTGGGCTTTGGAGGTGGGGATACAATGCTCGTATGAATGATGACGACCACGTTTGTCTGTGTTTTCACGTTTCCAAGCGGAAGATTGTGAACTACTGTCGGCGGGAGCGGCCGGTGGTGGCGAGTTTGATCAGTGAGTGCCTGTCGGCGGGGACGGGGTGTCGCTGGTGTGTGCCATTCATTAAGAAGCTGCATGAGCAGGTGATGGCGGGGGTGGAAGAGCCTGACCTGCCGGTATCGCCGCAGGAATATGCCAGACGGCGGGCGAGCTATCGCGTGACGGGGAAGCGGGAGGAGGGGGACGGCACGTGATTTGCGGGAGGTGGGGTGGAGCCGCGGAGTGGCCGCGGTGGGGGAGGAGTTGACCGCAGATTTCGCGGATGGCGCGGATGAGAAGTGGGGGCGTTTGTGGTCATCCGCGCCCATCGGCGTGATCGGCGGTTGCTATTCAGGGGAGAGCGGCCATGGGCGTGGCGCGATGGGTGGTTTGGGCGGTGGCGGTGCAGGTTTGCCTGGCGGGTGTGGTGTGGGGGCAGGATCTTCGGATCGAGAACGAGTACAAGCTGACGGTGCCGGGCGAGTTGACCGAGCAGGTGTGGGAGCATCTGCGTGCACGGTATGAGAACGCGGAGACGTTTTTTTCGGAGCACGACGGTGCGTTTCGGGCGACGTTCGCGGATGAGCTGTTCTTCGATCAGTATTTCGATACGCCGGAGCTGACGGTGCTGAAGATGGACGGCGGGGTGCGGCATCGTCGGCGTTTCATTCTGGACGGCAACACGCGCAAGCACGGTCGGGAACTGGTGCAGGTGAAGCTTGCGCGGCCGGGCGATCTGGCGGTGAACCGTACCGAGATCAAGTTCGACACGCGCAGCACACGTCGGATCCGCGATTACGGCGATGCGCATCCGGTGCTGGGGCTGGTCAAACGGAGCGATCGCAAGGAGTTTCGCCGGGTGGCCGCCAATGCGGGCATCGATGCGGATGCGTTGCGACCGACCCTGTTGCTGCAGCAGCGGCGTCGGCGGGTGTATGTGCTGCGCAACGATGCGCCGTTTGCGACGATCACGCTGGATGAAGTTTCCACGACGCACTGGTGGAAGACGGTGCGGTTCACCGAGCTTGAGATGGAGCTGAACGAGATCGGTTACACCGAAGCGGACGAAGCGGGTCGTGCGATGATGCAGGCGGTGAACGATGCGATGAAGCGCGACCTGCTCGAAACGTTTCCCGCGATCAAACAGGATCAAACGCCCAAGTACACAAAGATGTTCAAGGCGTTTGGGGAGGAGTACGCGTTTTTTGAGACGGCGATGCGGTTGAGCATGCCGTTCGAGGTGGTGTTCGCCGTGGGCGCTGTGGGGATGGCGGGTGCGACGGTGGTGGTATGGCGGCGACGGCGCATGGCGCGGCTCGCGCAGCAGACGACGGCACCGTAGCAGTCACGGGCACATCACCGGGTGGTGAGGTCAAGACATTTGAGTTCGCGTTGATTGCGCACGAGGAGTTTGCCCTCGGTCGCGGCGATGGGCGCCCAGAGGTTGTTGCCCGGGTTGGCGAAGATGGGGGCGGCGGCGCGTTCGTTGTAGCCGTCGGGTTTGGCGTCGATGAGTCGGAGCACGCCGTCCTGTCCGCCGAGCGACACGATGGTGTCGTTGACGATGATGAGTCCGCCGCGATCGACATTGGGGTCGGCCCCGGTTTTCCAGAGGACGTTGCCGTCGAGGTCGAGGCATGTGATGCCCATGGGGCCTGATTGCTGGTTGGCGGGCCCGGGTCGGCCGCGTCGTCGTCCCGCACCGCCTCCGCCGCGCAGATTTTCGTTGGTGTTGAGGTTGGCGTAGAGATGGCCGTTGTGGAGCAGGGCGTTGTGCAGCATGGAGCCATCGTCGATGCGGAAGCGTTCGGCGACACGCCACTCGCCGCCTTCACGGCTGAGGTGAATCATGACCGACCCGGCGCGGTAACCGCCGGTGAGGAAGATGCGGCCATCGTCGAGCACGGTGGGTGACGGGATGGCGTTGCGGCAGCGGTAGCCGTCGTAGCGCCACAGCGTTTTGCCGGTGGCGGGTTCGACGCTGATAAGGCCCTGACTGGCGAGCATGATGACCTGCTCGACGCCATCGATGGTGGCGGGCGTGGGGGAGGTGTACGCATCGGAGCCGATGGCGGACGCCTTCCAGATGTCGCTGCCATCCTTTTTGTTGAGGGCGACCATGCCGGCCGATCGGCTCATGGGGGCGACAATAACCAGGTCGCCGATCACCAGGGGCGACTGGCTGTATCCCCAGTTGGGCGGCTCGCCACCGAAGTCCGCCAGATGTCGGTTCCACACGGGCTTCTGTGTTTTGCGGTCGAAGCAGTAGATGTGGCCGAACGACCCGACGGTGTAGACGTGGGTGTCGGTGACGGTTGGGGTGGATCGTGAGCCGGGGTACTGGAAGCGTCCCTGCGTGGGGTAGCGATGGCTCCACTTTTCGTTGCCGGTGACGAGGTCGAAGCAGCGGAAGATGTCGTGGCTGGCGTCGTCGGTGCGGTCGAGGATGTAGACCTCATTGCCGTGCACGCTTGCGCCGCCGAACCCTTCACCGAGGGAAACGTTCCAGAGCACGCGCGGGCCGTCGTCGGGGAACGTGTCGGCGAGTTTGATGTTGGCGATGGTGCCGGTGCGGTCGGGGCCGTTGAACTGAGGCCAGTCGGCCAGAGCGGCGGCGGACCATCCCATCACCAGGCAGGCGGCGAATGTGCGCATCGATCGACTCCATCATCGAGTGGCGGTGAATGGAAGGTATACGATGGCGGCGCACCCGTTATTGCGTTTGATGGCAGAACGTTTGCAAGGGGCTGCCCGCAAACGGTTTGACCCGCAATCCGCAATTGAATCACACCCAGACGTTGACGATGAGTGCGGGCTCTTTCATCTTGGCCATGAGTTCGCCCACGTTGGTGGTGACGAACTTGACCTCATACTCGGGGTTGGAGTCGAGCCATTCGTTGATCTGGTGGTCCAGATGCTCGATCGCATCAGGGCGCAGCTTGGCGACGAAGGTCTTGACGTGGATCGCGCCGTGCCCGGTGATGTTCGGGGTGCGGGTCCACTGGTCCTGATGGCGCTGGCGATCCGACTGGAAGGCGCGGATCTTGCTTTCGTGTTCCGGCCGTGGCTCGGCGAGCTCCATGGGCGGGGGGATGTCCGGCTCGGCGAGGGGGATCGGCCCATCATCCATGTCGTCAATGGGAATGGCGTTGGCGAGCAGGTCGTCCTCTTCGATCTGGTCGTCGTCGCTGAGCTGGATCGGTTCGTCATCACGGTTGCTCATGGCGGACTCCTGATTGGGAATGGACGGGCAACGGGACTGGTTGACCGACACGACGGCGACGCGTGAAAGAAAGGAGACGCGTCGCTGGTTGATGATAACGGGGGAGGGGGTGGGGACCAAGGGAATTTGGTGGGAGATGCCCCCACGGCCCCCTGGGGATCGCCATCCCCGGGCGTTACAGGGGCGTGTGATGTGGGGGAGGAGCGTTGTATTGGGATGGCGCGGGGGTTTAAGATGTTGGCCTAAACCTTTCCTGGATTTGTGGATGAAATGAAGGAAGCACCTCTGTTGAGCATGAACAAACCGTTTCATCGTCTGGCGTTCGTGGGGACGTATATTCCGCGGCGATGCGGGATCGCGACGTTCACCAGCGACCTGGTGGAAGCGGTGGCGACGGCGTCACCCACGACGGATGTCTTCGCGGTGGCGATGAATGATCAGCCCGAGGGGTACCGGTACCCGCAACGGGTGAAGTTCGAGATCAACGAGCGTCGCGGGGCGGATTACCGTTTGGCGGCCGACCTGCTGAACAGTTCGGATGTGGATGTCGTGTGCGTGCAGCACGAGTACGGCATCTTCGGGGGGGACGATGGGGCGTACATCACCAAGTTGCTCAGCCGCTTACGCATGCCGGTGGTGGTGACGCTGCACACGGTGCTGAAGCAGCCGACGGAGGGGCAGCACAAGGTGCTGTGTGAGCTGGGGCGTCTGGCGGACCGGCTGGTGGTGCTGGCGGACAAGGCGGTGGGGTTTCTGACGGACATTTACCAGGTGCCGCCGGAGAAGATCGCGCACATTCCCCACGGCATTCCGGATGTGCCGTTCATCGACCCGAACTTTTATAAGGATCAGTTCGGCGTCGAAGGGAAGAAGGTGATTCTGACGTTCGGGCTGCTGTCGCCGGGCAAGGGCATCGAGAACATGATCGATGCGATGCCTCAGGTGGTGGCGAAGCATCCCGATGCGGTGTACATCGTGCTGGGGGCGACGCACCCGCACGTGCAGGCGCACCATGGGGAGGACTATCGCACCTCGTTGCAGCGTCGCGCGGCGGCACGCGGCGTGGAGAAGCACGTCATCTTCCACAACCGGTTTGTGGAGTTGAAGGAATTGTGCGAGTTTCTGGGGGCGGCCGATGTGTACGTGACGCCTTACCTCAACGAGGCGCAGATCTGTTCGGGCACACTGGCGTATGCGTTGGGGGCGGGCAACGCGGTGGTGTCGACGCCTTACTGGTATGCGCAGGAGCTGCTGGCGAACGATCGCGGTCGGCTGGTGCCGTTCCGTGACCCGGTGGCGCTTGCGGGGGCGATCGATGAGCTGTTCACCCGGGAGGTGCAGCGTCATGCGATGCGCAAGCAGGGGTACATGTACACGCGTGGTTTTGTTTGGCCGAAGGTTGCGGCGCAGTATCTGGAGCTGTTTGCCCAGTGCAAGGAGGAGCAGCGCCGCTCGCCCAAGCCGTCGACGACGACGCACAGCCGCATCTCCACGAAGCGTCCGCAGCTTCCGCCGATTCGCCTGGACCATCTGATGACGCTCAGCGACGACACGGGGATTCTGCAGCACGCCCGGGGTGAGGTGCCCAACCTCGATCACGGTTACTGCACCGACGATGTGTCGCGGGCGTTGGTGGTGGTGCTGCGTGCGGCCGACCATCTGCCGGCACCGGCGGCGTGTGCGACGCTTGCCAAACGGTATCTGGCGTTTCTGCTGTACGCGTTCAACGAAAAGAACGGCCGATTCCGCAACTTCATGAGCTACGACCGCCGGTGGCTGGAGGAGAAGGGCTCGGAGGATGCGCACGGCAGGGCCATCTGGGCGCTGGGTGAAACGATCGCGCGTGCCGACCGCAAGGGGCACGACACACTGGCGATGCAGTTGTTTCATGCGGCGTTGCCGGCGGTGGCGAGCTTCACCTCGCCGCGCGCCTGGGCGCATGTGCTCATTGGTGTGCATGCGTACCTGCGCCGGTTCAACGGCGATACGGAAGTAAAGCGTGTGCGTGCGGAACTGTCGCGCAAGCTGTTGTCGCTGTACGAACAGGTGGCGAGTGACGATTGGCAATGGCCGGAAAACATTCTGGCATGGGGAAACGCGCACATTCCGCATGCGATGATTCTGTGCGGCCAGTGGATGTTTGATTCGCATCTGGCGCAGGTTGGGTTGCGCTCGCTTGAATGGCTGATGCAGGTGCAGACCGCGCCGCAGGGTCACTTCGCGCCGGTGGGCAACCAGACCTGGTATCGGCGTGGCGGGGAGAAGTCGCGGTTTGACCAGCAGCCGATCGAAGCGCAGGCGACGATCGAGGCGTGTCTGGAGGCACACCTGATGACGCGCGAGCGGCGATGGCTGGAGCGGGCGCTGCAGGTGTTCAACTGGTTCCTGGGCGACAACGATTTGGGGTTGCCGCTTTACGATGCCCAGACGGGTGGGTGCTTCGATGGGTTGCAGCCACAGGGGGTGAACGAGAACCAGGGCGCGGAGTCGACGGTGGCGTGGCTGCTGTCGCTGCTGTCGTTGTACGAGCACGGGGTGAACCAGCGGACGGCCCAGCAGACGCCGCACGGCGAGCCGACGATCATCGATGTGGATGTCCCGGCGGAAGCCGGCGCGGAAGCGGGGACGGCATCGTAGGGATGGTGGGGCGAAAGGACCGCAACGATTCGTCATGATTGGCTGACAAATTCACTTGAAAGTGTTGGGGCGGCCGATATTGTTATGCGAAACACAAGCGGCGTTCGCTTGATGGGGGTTGTCGGCCCCGTGGTGGGTCGGCCCCGCATCTGACGCCGCCAGCCGGAGCGCCCGGTGTGTTTGGGAGGTTGGCCTTCCAGCGCCACCCTATGGAAGACCCTGGCGGGCAACCGTTCGGCCTTGCCCCGATCACTTTGGCCGATCAATCTTATTTCCAACCGGCGTTTGCCCGACTGGCGCAGCCGATCTCCGACTACTCCTTCACGAACACGTTCGTGTGGGGCGCGAGTCTGAAGGTTTACTGGCGGGTGGTGGCGGAGCATTTGTGCGTCTTTGCCAACGGCACGGGCGACCTGACGATGCTCATGCCGCCGATGGCGTTGCCCGGTGCGCGGGAGTCGAACCTGCGCGAAGCGCTGGAAGCATCGCTGGCGATCATGGACGCGTACAACGATGTCCATGCCGACCGACAGCGCACGCGCATCGAGTATGTCTCGGATGAAATGCTCGAACGCATTCATGCGGTGACGGGCGGCGCGCTGACGCTCAGTGCCACGGCGATGGGCGGCGACTACGTCTACGATACGCAGCGCATGATCGATCTGGCGGGCGGCGCGCTCAAGAGCAAGCGGCACGCGCGGAGCCGGTTTCTGCGCCTGTGCGGTGATTGTCGAACGCAGCCGTTGGATGAGCAGCACGTGGCGGCGTGCGAGGCGCTGTTGGAACAGTGGCAGCATCACGGCGACACCGCGCACGAGGGTGAAGTCACCTGCGACACGCAAATGGGCACCGATATTCTGCGCCACCGCGAAACGTTGGCGTGTCGGGCGGCCCTGCGCCACTTTCGACCGCTGGGGTTGCGCGGCATGGTGCTGATGACGGGCGATCAACTGATCGGGTTCACGCTGGGCGAGGCGCTCTCGGCGAACCAGGCATCGATTCTTTTTGAAAAGACCCACCCGGATTATGAAGGGGCGGCACAGTACATCTTCAGCGAGTTCTGTCGGCAGGTCTGGTCGACCATGGGCGAGGTGAACGCGGGGGATGACTGGGGCGTGCCGAGCCTGCGGTTTACGAAGGCGAGTTATCGTCCGATGCGGATGTTGAGCAAGTACACGCTGACGCGTCAGCCGACGATCGTGGTGGCGGGGTTCGGGCCGAGCGATCTGCCCGAATCGAGCCCGCGGCACAGCGGCGAAGAGGTGGAGGTTGCGGCGGAGCCCACCCCGCTGCGTGGCGGAACCGTGGTGGTGCGCGGAGCGACGATGGCGGATGTGGGGGCAATGCTGGAACTGGAAACGCTTTGTTTTGAGACGCCGGAGGAGATGTTCAATCGTCGGCAGCTTCGGTCGCTGATCGCCAACCCGCGGGCGACGGTGCATGTGCTGGAGGTGGATGGGCGCGTGATGGGTTGGACGGTGGGGTTGGTGCGGCAGCATCGGCGGTCACGGTCGGGGCGGCTGTATGCGCTGGCGGTGCACCCGGCGATGCGCGGCAGGCGGTATGGCGCGACGCTGGCGCAGGCGTGCATCACGGCGCTTGAGCAGCGGGACATCAGCAATCTTTATCTGGAGGTGCGGGCCGACAACCGCGCCGCCATCCGCCTCTACACGCGCCTGGGGTTTGTGTGGAAGCGGGCGCTGCCGGGATACTACGGTGAGCAGTGCGATGGTTGGCGTATGTGGCGGGGGGGCGGTGTGACGGGGCGGCGGCGTGAAAGGAGACAGGGACGGAGGCACAGGGAGGCTGAGCCGAAGAGGGCACCGAGGCACGAAGAGATTGCGCACTGAATCGCATTAGCGCCCATCAGCGTTAATCAGCGGTGCGCCTTCATGCCTTCCTTCGTGTCGATCCGTGTTCATCTGTGGCTGAAACCTTAAATCAACTCCGCGATGGGGTCCGCGCCTTCGACGCCGACGAGTTTCTGGTCCAGGCCGCCGTAGAAGTAGCTGAGGCTGTTGGGGTCGAGGCCGAGCTGGTGAAGGATGGTGGCGTGGAGGTTGCGCACGTGCAGTCGCTTGGAGACGGCTGAGGCGCCCAGTTCATCGGTTTCGCCGAGGCTGATGCCGCCCTTGATGCCGCCGCCCGCCATCCACATGGTGAAGCCGTAGCTGTTGTGGTCGCGTCCGGTGCCTTCGGCGTATTCGGCGGTGGGTTGTCGGCCGAACTCGCCACCCCAGACGACGAGCGTTTCGTCGAGCATGCCGCGCTGCTTCAGGTCGCGCAGCAGGCCGGCGATGGGTTTGTCGGTTCGGCCGGCGTGGTAGTTGTGGTTTTTGACCAGGTCGCCGTGCGCATCCCAGTTGCTGTCGTTGTGCGCGCCGCCGGCATAGAGCTGAACGAATCGCACGCCGCGTTCGACCAGTCGCCGCGCCAGAAGACACCGTCTGCCGAACTCATCGGTCTGCTTCTCGCCGATGCCGTACATCGCCTGGACGTGTTGCGGTTCGCTGGCGATGTCGACGGCTTCGGGGGCGTGGCTCTGCATCTTGTACGCCAGTTCATAGCTGGCGATGCGTGCGGCAAGCTCGCTGTTGTCGGCATGGGCGATCTGGTGTTCCTCGTTGTAGTCGCGCAGTGTGTCGAGCAGGCGGCGCTGCATGTCATCGGTCATGCCGCGGGGTGGCTTCAGATCGAGGATCGGTTCACCAGCCGAGCGAAGGATGACCCCCTGATAGGTGGCGGGCATGTATCCGCTGGACCAGTTCTTTGCGCCGCTGATGGGGCCGCCCGTCGGGTCGAGCATGACGACGAAGCCGGGCAGGTTTTCGTTGACCGTGCCCAGCCCGTAGTTCACCCACGAGCCGAGCGCGGGATGGCCCGAAAGGATGCGGCCGCAGTTCATCATGAGCATGGCCGAGCCGTGGATCGGTGAATCAGCCGTCATGCTGTGGATGAACGCGATGTCGTCGACGCACTGGCCCACATGGGGGAAGAGGTCGCTCACGTACTTGCCGCACTGGCCGTACTGCTTGAACTTCCACTTGGGGCCGACGACGCGGCCTTCGTTCTTGCGTCCGCCGCGACCGAACGTTTTCACGGGAATCGTCTTGCCGTCCAGCGGATAAAGTTTGGGCTTGTAGTCGAACGTGTCGACGTGGCTCGGCCCGCCATACATGAACAGGAAGATGACGCTCTTGGCCTTGGGTGCAAGCTGGGCGGCCTTGGGCGCGAGGGGGTTGGTGTAGGGCGTCGCTGTCGCCGCCTGTGCTTTGGAGGTGAGGAACCCGTCGCGCGTGAGCAGATCGATCAGCCCCAGCCCGGTGAAACCCGCCCCCGCCTGCCAGAGAAACTCACGGCGGGTACGGTTGCAGAAGGTGTTCCGAGGTTTGTTACTGCTCATGACGAACTCCTTTTGCTTGAACCGCCCAAGCGCGAGGGGCGCTTGGTTTTGACGCCAAGGCGCGAAGATGCCAGCAGACCAGAAGGAAGGAGGGGGTTTTGATCAGGCACGTTCATTGATTTTCCGATCGCTACCACATCATCACTCATTCATTCCTTCTTGGTTTCTTAGCTCCTTTGCTCCTTGGCGTTCATTGTCTGGGCGGTTCCATCAATCCACATACACGAATTCGTTCAGGTTCAGTGCGACGAGGCAGAAGTAGGCGAGCGCCTGGTCGGGCGTTGCGCCGTCGCTTTGCAGGCCTTCGATCAGGTCGACGCCGCGAGCGATCTGCTTCTCCGTCGGTTGTCGATGCGTCACCAGCAACAGGGCCCGGGCGACCTGGTCGCGCACGTTGTCGCCCGCTTCACGCTTCAGTCGTTGAGCGAAGTGGCGGGACTGTTCGTTGAGGAACGCGCCGTTGATCATGCCCAGCGCCTGCGTCGGCTGCGTCGTCACCATGCGCACCGCACAGGAAAAATCGCTCTCGGGCGCATCGAACGCTTCAAGGATCGGCAGCCGCAGCGAACGCTTCACGTGTACATACACGCTGCGCCGCGCTGCCTCGTCCGGCGGGCTGGTGTGCCAACCCTTGCCCGGCTCGCTTTGCCCCTGCATCACCTCACGCGGGATCGGCGGATAGATGCTCGGGCCGAACATCTTCAGATTCAGCTTGCCCGTGACGGCGAGGATGGAATCGCGCACTTCCTCGGCGGTGATGCGTCGCATGTTGAACCGCCACAGCAGCCGGTTGGTCGGATCCTTCGCCAGCGCTTCGGGGTTGGGGGCGCTTGCCATGCGATAGGTGGCGGAGGTCATGATGAGGCGGTGCATCTGCTTGATGTCCCAGCCGCTGTCGATGAACGTGGCGGCGAGATGGTCGAGCAGCTCGGGGTGCGTGGGGCGTTCGCCGGCCAAACCGAAGTCGCTGGCGGTGGCGACGATGCCGCGGCCGAAGTGCTGCTGCCAGATGCGGTTGACCATGACGCGGGCGGTGAGCACGTTGTCGGGTGAGGCGATCCATTTTGCCAGCACGGTGCGTCGGCCGGACGTGCGGGCGCTTTCGGGCATGTCGGGCAGTTGGGGCTGAGGGGCGGCGAAAATGGCGGGGAAGGCGGGCGTCACCTTGTCGCCCTTCGCATGCGCGTTGCCACGGATCAGGACGAACGTGTCGGGCGCGGTGCGGCCGGCTTCGGTGATGACAAGCGCGTGCTCCGCGGGGATCGGCTTCTTCAGTTCTTCGAGTTGTTTTCGCAGTCGATGCCAGTTGCGGACGGTTTCTTCGCCGAGTGTTTCCCGGCCGGCATCGCCCTGAATGAGGTCGGCGACGTTCCGCCCCAGGTCTTTGCCGCCGCCGAGCTGTCGATCGGCCGCGGCGTTGTCCGGTGCGGAAAGCGGCCGCCGGGTCACACCGGGGCCGCTCCAGGTCACCTTCAGGCCGAACTGGTCCAGCCGCTGGTAATACTCGAGTCGAACGGGGACGCGGCCGGGCGAGAGATTGATGTGGCCGGTCGACTGCTGTTCGATGTTGTTGCGGCTTTCGTGTTGTACGATGACCTTGCCATTCACGATGAGTCGCGCGCCATCGCTGGCGTTGATGTAGAAGTCGTACCTGCCTTTTTCGGGCACGATGAGATCGCCCTCGAAGACGAAGCCGAACGCCTCATCGCGCGTGCGCAGCCTTAGGTCGAAGCGGCCGCTTTCCACCGTGCCGGTGTCCTCGGGTTTGAGCGTGTCGAAGTCGGGCAGCGATTCCCACGTGTCGCGGTAGAAGCGATAGCGCAGGTCGTCCAGATCGCGATGCGCCAGTTCACCACGGGCGGACATTTTGTCGCGGAACGTGTTTTCGATGGCGAGTATGTCGCGCTGGGTGCGATCGAGCGCTTCGCGGCGCTGCGCATCACGACGTTCGTAATCCCGCCGCGCTTCGTCGCTGGTGAAGATCATCCGCTCATCGGTGTTTCCGCCGTTGCGGAAATGGTTGATGTTGCGGAAGAAGGCGAGCATGCTGTAGTAGTCGCTCTGGCGGATGGGGTCGATCTTGTGATCGTGGCATCGCGCGCAGCCGATGGTCATGCCCAGGAAGACTTCGCCGGTGGTGTTGACGATGTCGTCAAGCCCATCGTAGAAGGCCTGTTCGCGATCGACGGGTTCGTCATCCCAGATGCCCAGCCGGTAGAACCCGGTGGCGATGACGCGGTCGGGGTTGGTGTCGGCATCGGGCATTTCATCACCGGCAAGCTGCTCGATGATGAACTGGTCGTAGGGTTTGTTGTCGTTGAAGGATCGGATGACGTAGTCGCGATACCGCCAGGCGTGCGGCTTGGGGTTGTCGCGTTCGTAGCTGTTGGTTTCGGCGTAGCGAACGAGGTCGAGCCAGAATCGTCCCCATTTTTCGCCGTAGTGCGGGCTTGCGAGCAGTTCGTCGACCAGCCGTTCCCACGCATCGGGCCGCCCATCCTCAACAAACGCGCGCACCTGCTCCGGCGTGGGCGGCAGCCCCAGAAGGTCGTAGTACGCACGGCGCACAAGCGTGATGCGGTCGGCGCGCGGCGCGGGGGTGAGCCCTTCGCTTTCCAGCCTGGCGAGGATGAACGCATCGATCGCGTTGACCGGCCACGCTTTCTGCGTCACGGCGGGCGGTTCGGGACGTGCGACGGGTTGAAACGCCCAGAAGCCCTCGGCCTGCTTGAAGGGGTCGGGTTCCTCCTCGGCGTGGGCGCTGGTGAAGTCGACACCTTCGGGCCAGGGCAGGCCGCGATGCACCCATTCGGTGAGCGTGGCGATCTGGTCGTCGGCGAGCTTGCCGTTGGGGGGCATCTGATGGCGATCATCCTTGTAGGAGATCATCGCCAGCAGGAGGCTTTCGGCGGGCTGTTCGAGCGACACCGCCGGGCCGTGGTCCCCGCCGGTGAGAATGCCATCGCGTCGGGTGAGGATGAGGTTGGAGCGGATGCGTTCGCCGCCGTGACAGCGGAAGCAGTTGGCCTGCAGGATGGGTTGGACGCGTTCGTTGAAGAAGGCATCGTCGTTCGGCGCGGCCGTGGTGCGAGCCGAGAGGACAGACGATAGAGAACGGCGGTCAGCGGACACTTCGCGCGGTGGGAGGACGGTGTCTGATGTCGGGCCTCCGACCTCCGATTTCGGGCGTTCGCC
Source organism: uncultured Phycisphaeraceae bacterium (assembly GCA_964511575.1). Taxonomy (GTDB): domain Bacteria; phylum Planctomycetota; class Phycisphaerae; order Phycisphaerales; family Phycisphaeraceae; genus CALKHT01. The sequence goes on from CAZEFM010000028.1 coordinate 14,315, forward strand.
AGCCGGCGCATGGCTGTCCGCCACCCCTGCCGTGGCGAACGCCACCGTAAGGATGATGCCGCCGCCGATCGCCGCACCGGCCCGTCGCAACCACTGCTTCGCCGCCATGGACAACCCTCTTTCGTCCCTTTTCCTACCCCTGCGCGGCCGAACGCCTGTGAAACAACTTGTTCTACATTTCAAACGAGAGTATAAATCAATCGGGTACATTGAACAAGACCGAACAGGTCAACGGCAGCGGGTTGGTCGATCGCCGGGAGTCCCGCCGATTGCCACCCATGGCCGATCCATCCTTCATAACGCGACATAACCTATGGCAAAAAGTCACCTTGCAACGCGTAACGGTTCGGCTGTGGCGTCCGCCACCGACCGGTACCATGTCCCCAATCTTGAACGTGCGCTGGCGATTCTGGAGTACATGTCGGACCGGCCACGCGCCAGCGGCATCAGCGAGATCGCCGAAGCGCTGGCGTTTCCCAAGAACAGCGTCTTCCGTATTGTCTCCACCCTTCACGCCCATGGCTACCTCAATCGCGATGAACGCACGAAACATTACACGCTGGGCACCAAGCTCCTGACGATCGGCTACGCCGCGATCCAGGAAGGGCAGCTCGTCGAGCATGCCATGGACATCATGCGGCAGGTGCGCGACGAGACGAGCGAAACGGTGTGTGTGGGGATTCTCGATACGCCGCAGGCGCAGGGGGTGGTGCTTGAATCGATCCCCACACCGTTGCAGGTGAAGGTGATTGTCGGTGTGGGCACGCGGTTTCCGTTGCACACCGCTGCGCCGGGCAAGGCGATTCTGTCGCGGTTGCCCGAACGTGAACGGCTGGCGATTGTGGGGCGGCTGAACATGACGCGGTTCACCGATTCGACGATCACCGATGAGGCGACGCTGTTGTCGGCCATCGAGGAAGCGGGGCGGGTCGGTTACGCCGTTGACAACTGCGAGCACGACCTTGGCATTCGCTGCGTCGGCGCGGCCGTGGTGAACCAGCGTGGCTACCCGGTGGGGGCGCTGTGGGTGACCGGGCCGAGCTATCGCTTCGGCGCGGATGCTTTCGAGCGCACGGGTGAGATCGTTCGGCTCGGCGCCGCGGCGATTTCGCAGCGCTACGGCGGGCCGGCGGAAGGGTAATTGTCACCACCCGCGCGACGTTTCCCGTATTCAATGCAAAAAGGAACAGGAGCGCGACGCACGTTGTACGCCGCGCCCCCGGTTCCACTCCCCCCCTCGACCCTGCCTTCTCCTCGCTCCTTTGTCCCTTGTCAGTTGGATGCCTGTGGGAAGGGGCGCGGCTGGGTGTCGGGCTCGGGCTGCGGTGCGTTGGGCGCGGCAGGCGCAGCGGGCGCTGCTTCATCGAGGTTGGCGATGTCCCGCTTGATGCGTGCATACGTGTCCGGCGCGAAGCCGATGTACACCTGACGCACCACGCCCTTGGCGTCGATCAGCACCGTCTGCGGAATCGACCGCACGTGGTACTGCTGTCCCACCTGTCCCTGCGTATCGAGCAGGACGGGCAGGTCCAGTTCGTGCTGCTTGAGGAACTGCTGCACCTTGTCACGTTCCTCACGCAGGTTGATGGCATAGATGTGCAGCGCTTCACCTTTTTCGCTGTGCAGGTTCTGCAGGTGCGGCATTGATTCGACGCAGGGCGGGCACCACGTCGCCCAAAAGTCCAACAGCACCGGCTTGCCGCGCAGTTCGGAGAGCTTCACTTCCTTGTTGTCGAAGTCGCGGAGCGTGAAGTCCGGCGCCTGTTGGCCGACAAGGTTCAGCGCCTGCGGACCTTCCTCGACCACCTGAGCCATGTCGCGCGCGCCTTCGGGCGGCTTCCATGCGAAGTGTTCCCGTTCGAAGTTCACGCCTGATTCGACTTTGGTGTAGTCGATCTGGAACCGGGCAGCCCGCACATCCTCCGCGCCGCCCGCTTCGAGGCTCTCACGAATGTCGGTGGAGAGGCGACGAATGAGGTGCGTTTGCGGATCGATGTAGAGGTGCACGCGTGGTGTGCCGTCGCCGCCGTGCAGTTCGAGGACGTTGTAGGCTCGGCCGTCCACCTGCACATCGTCGATCTTGTTGACTTCGACGCCGGCCGCGTTGATGTCGCGCAACGGGTCGCGTTGAATCGCCAGCAGCAGCGAGGGATTCTGCGACTGCAGCACCTGTGCGAGCGGTCGCGGCAACTGCTCGGCGATGGGGCGATCCTCTTCGATGGGTGACTGCAGGAAGGCGTTGTCGCTGCGGCTGTAGACGTAGTATTCCTCACCGGTGGAGCCGACGAGAATCTGATCGTTGAAGTCGTGGCGGAACTGGTTGGGTGATTGGAACGATGCGGTGAAGTTCTGATCGGACTTCTGTTCCTGTCCGCCGATGTTCAGTTCGGTGGTGACGGTGCCGGCCAACTCCATGGTTTTGAGCTGGGAATAGGCATCGCGCATTTTTTCGAGCACCTGCCGTGCTTCGGGCGAGATGTTGGCCTGCTCCGCCTGTGCGTCGTCGGGTTGCGCCTGGGGTGGTTGCGCGGGTTGGGGTTGTTGCTGATCGGCGGGTTTGGGCGGTGTTTCGGGGGCCTGGGCCTGGTAACGCAGCACCGGGATCGGCACCACGGGCTTCAAGCCCTCGCCCATCGCGAACGCGGTGGTCGCGAGGATTGTCGTTGGGATCAACCATGAGTGGCGAGCTTTCATGAATCCTCTCCCCGTCTGGAGTGATGGTCTGTCGCAGCACGTTACTGCGGCGCTTGGTCGGTACGAATGGGTGTGGGGGCGTCGCTGTCATCGGCGGCGTTGTCGTTCGCATCGGTGGTGACCGCGGTGGAGGCTTCCTCCAGGTGGTAGCGCAGCGTGACCACGGCTTCGATGGTCAACTCGCCCGGTTGCACGGGGGTGGCGGTGTCCATCGCCATCGCTTCCATGCGTGCCATGCCCATGCGCACCGGCGTGATCGCACGCTCCGCTTCGCTCACTTCGGCCACCTGCCGCAACTGCACACCCAGCGCCGATGCCATCGCCTGCGCCTTGTCCTTCGCATTGCGCACGGCTGCCTGCAGCGCGCGTCGACGATGAACGGCATCGTCGCGAAGCTCGAAACTGATCGATTCCACCTGATTCGCACCCGCTTCAACGCCCGCATCGATCACGGGGCCCACCAGCGACAGGTCGTCCACCTCCACCCGCAGCGTGTTGGATGCGCGATACGCCACGATGCGCGGCTCGTGCGGCTCATCGCGGTTGGGTCGCGGCATGTCGTACACAGGCATCAGCGACAGGCCTGCCGTCTGAATGCGGCGTTCATCGACATCCAGTTCGCGCAGCGATGCGATGGCTTTGTGCATCACCTCGTTGATCGCCTGCTGTGCCGCGGCCGCTTCCTCCGATTGCGCCACCGCACCAAGACGAACGACCGCGCGATCGGGTTGTGCCGTCACAACCGCACGCCCCGACACGCTCAACGTCGATGACTTGGTGTCGTGTCGATCCTCACCCAGCAGCGATGCCGAGCAACTCAGCAGCAGGGCGATTGCAAGCATCATCGAGGTTCGCATCAACATCACACATCTCCTGTCGAGTCCCTCGTCACGCGCGAGGGATGCGTGTGTCACGGAATTCGTTCGAAGTTCCGTGTCATGCACCGGGGTTTGATGTCACCATCAGCGCGGCGGGCTTACCGACGACTCAGCGCATCGTCGGGTTGTGGCGCATCGAGCCTCACCCGCAGCGGTGCGCGCCGCTGGGGTTCCTGCGGTGCGGGCGGTGCATCCACTTCGTGCGGCTGAGACTGACGCAAACGTCGCGGCAGGTTCGGTAAGGGCGGTTCGATCAAGCGCGGCTCCTGGGAGGCACGCATGTCCATGCGATAGGCGACCAGTCCGTTGGGCATGCCCGCTTCGCTCAGGGGTGGAGGCGCTGCGCCACCGAAGAGCAGCGTGCCGGAGGCGACGGTGACGCCGGAGTTCACGCCGCCGTGCTGGTCGCTCGTCCAGATGGTGGTGCCGTTGCGTGCGTCGTAGGCCCGAACGGTGCCGTCGAGCGACGGGACGAAGTAGACATCGGATGCGAGGAAACCGGGCGTGTTGTATGCCGCCGGCTGCGCTCCGGGTCGCCGCCAGATGGCTTCACCCGTTGCCAGATCGAACGCCGCGACGTCCATGGGGTGCTGCGCGGGATTCTGCATCGGGAAGGAGTTGTTGCTCCAGAGGAACAGTTGCTGCTGTCCGATGGATCCGGCCGCGGTGATGCCGCCCGCTTCGCCCGCCATGCCCAGCCGTGCCGCGCCGATGGGCGAGCCGTCATCGCGGTTGTACACGTAATACGTGCCGTTCTTGTGTCCCGCGCCCACGGCATAGATGCGCTGGCCGTCGATCATCACTTCAAAAAGCTGGGGCGGTGCCTGGAACGCATCCTCCGCGCCCACCACCATCAACGGGTCATCCGGGTCGATCGCCTGGTGCGGTTCGATGGCATCGAACCAGCGCAGCGCGCCATCCCGCGCATCGATCGCGACGATGCTGTTCGCCAGCGGGCTTGTGCCTCCGCCGTACGTTCGACCCGTGGTGAAGTAGAGCACCTCGGCATCGTGGTCGAGGGCGAACCCGCCGCTCACACCGACACCCTGATTGGGCGCTTCAACGAGCACCTGCTCCCACGCGATCGAACCATCCGCCGCGTTGATGGCGACGACGCGTCCCCGAAATTGCACTTCGTCGTTGTCGCGGTTGATGATGGGTTCAACGCTGGAGATGCCGATGTAGAGGAGCCCGCCATAGGCGAGAATGCCGCCGAGGTTGCCCGTCATCGGTTCGTCGGTGAAGCGCTGCTGCCAGAGCACTTCACCCGTGTGCTTGTCGATGGCGTAGGCGTTGCCCTCCACGCTTGCCTGGAAGAGCACATCACCCTGGATCGCGCCGGTGCCGACGAATCCGTGGATCGGCCAACCGACCTGTGGCGACATCTCCACCTGCGTGCTCCACAGCACATCGCCCGTGTTGATGTCCACCGCATACACCGTGCCGCCCCAGTCCGCGAAGTAGACGCGATCGCCCTCGGCGAGCGGCTGATGCGACACCGGGTACTGCGTCTGGATGAACCACGCCAGCCGAAGGTCGTCCACGTTGTCGCGGTTGATGAGCGATTGCAGGTCGGCGTGGCGATTTTGCAATCGTGTGGTCGCGTTGGTGAAAAGACGTTCGCTGATGTCGGTTTCCACCGGCCGGGGGATGCCGTACACATCGCGCAGTTCATCCTCACCGATATCGCTGCGAACCGTACGCTCCTGCGAGCAGCCGGCAAACGTCAGGACGGCGAGCACCATCAGCAGGGCGGTACGGCGGGGCGGGCACATCGTGGTCATGGGACACACTCCTTCATGGGCGGTCGCATCGGGCGGGCCCGTGGCGACGCTTGGCGACCGATGCCGCGATCGAGTGCGGCTCGCTGGAGTGTGATGCAAGACGCTTGCCGCGCCGTGTCGCGTGCTCCCCGAACTGGTGAAAACACAGTGGATTACGGGGATGTGCGTGCCGATGCGCCGGGGAGCTTACCGCCTCGCGCCTCAGGAAGACCGCAGCGGTTGAATGGGTGCAAACAACAACGCCGCAAACCATGGGGTCCGCGGCGTTGCGTGTTCTTTATAGATGAGCCGGCGATGATCAGGCCGAAGCGCCCGTGACCGCCTTGAGGTTGCTCTTGATCAGTTCCAGGCCTTCGAGGTAGACCTCTTCGGGCGAGCCGGACAGGTCGCGCCAAACGCGCGTCGCGGCGGCGAGTCCGGGCAGTGCCCGGCCGAATGCCTCGATCGTCATCCATCCGTCGTAGTTGATGTCCGCCAGCGCCTTGAACGTCGCCGCCCAAGGCACGTGGCCGCGACCGGGGGTGCCGCGGTCGTTCTCGGAAATGTGCACGTGGCGAATCGCCTGTCCCGCCGGGGCGATGCAGCCGATCGGATCCTTCTCTTCGATGTTCGCGTGGAACGTGTCGTACATCGTGGCGAAGTTGGGGTGATTCACCCGCTTCACGTGCCGCACCGCATCGGCCATCGTTGTCAGGAAGTAGCACTCAAAACGGTTGAGGTATTCGATGGCGATGGTGAGGTTGGCCTGCTTGGCGAACTCGGCGGCCTGCACGTGGACGTCCGCCGCCCAGTTGCGTTCCTGCTCGGTCGGGCCCTGACCACTGAAAACGCCCAGCGGCTGATGGATCGGACCGCACAGCACTTCGCTGCCCAGCGCCTGCGAGCAGTCGATCGCCCACTTGAGGTGCTGCACCGCCGAGGCGCGATGGTGTGCATCGGAGCTGATCGGGTTGTGGCCCTCATCGGGGATGACCGTCACGCTGGTGCAACCCAGCCCCAGGTTCTTCAGCGCCTTGCCGATTTTGGCGAAGTGGTCCGGGTCGCCTTCGAAAATCGGGATTTCCACGCCGTCGTACCCGGCCGCCTTGAGCTTCTCCAGCAGCGGCAGGTGCTCATCGGTGACGTGCGTCGTCCACAGCAACAGATTAAACCCGATCTTCATGTGCGTGCCTTTCATGCTCAAGGGGTGAAAACCCGTGTCAACCGAGATGGGCGGATTGTACAGGATGCAACCGGAGGGAGGAAGAATGGGGAGGTGGTGATTGGTGATTTGGCGATTTGGTGATTTGGTGATTTGGTGATGTGGGGCGGTGTTGCGGTGGGAACGAACGTGCCAAGCTTGATTTGTGCATATGTTCGCATAAAATAAGGTATCGCCCCGTTCCTCTCTTTGGACGTTCTCCCGGAACATTGATAATTGCCAATTGATGATTGCGTATTGATTATTCTCCCCCTCCTCCCTTGTTCCCTCGTCACCCTTTGTTCCCCCCTGACCTTGTTCAAAATACGCTCTAAACTCCGATATAAACACCCGTTGCGGATCAAGTCGGCGCTCCGCCCTTCGCACGCTCCCCTTGGCCCATGGCCAATGGCCCTCGGCCCTCCCCAAATGTCGTGTTTGTCGTGTTTGTCGTGGGGGTGACATTGTGGAAAATCGACGCAAATATTTGGGCAAAATGTGTTTGCAGCCGAAGTGCCGGAGGCGCGCAATGGGGGGGACGACATCGTGAAAACCATCGACCCGAAATGCACGAATCTCAGCGGCAGACCCGCACTCGAAACAGTAGGCCATCGCCACTTGGGGAACGGCGTCATCGACACGCGTCAATCCACACAACCGCATGTCCCGGCCCAACCGTTCACCGGTCCGGTTCCAACTCGCGGGGGCCACTTGACGCTCGCGCGTCGCAAAGCTAGATTGCGTCTTGACCCGCACTTGCATCCCGCCAGTTGTGCCCTCGGCAGGAGAACGCACATCCCAGCTTCACGGAGCCGCAGTATGTCCCGCAGTCGCTTTTGCTTTGCGATCGTGTGCCTTTCGCTGCTGTTTACCTCGGTTCAGACCGCGGTAGCGCAGGAACGCTCGCCTGAGAAACTCTGGGATGACTTCAACCATTATGTGTTGATTGCCCGCCCGGAACTGGCGCAGGCGGCCGCCAATGCCCTGATGAGCCAGGTCAACGATGACCAGCTGCTCGACATCGTCGAAGCCAGCGAGTTCCGCGACTGGCTCGAACGCGTCAAGCCGCGTGCCGATGGCATGACCACGGTCGCTCAGACGGCCAACGAACTGGCGCAGCGCATTCAGAACGCTCGCATCGGTCGGGCGCGGGATGTGCAGCGCATCAAGGACGACATTGAACGCCTGGGCAAGGGGCTGCAGGCCCGCATGCATGCGACGGAACGGCTGCGTGCCGCCGGTCAGTACGCCGCACCGCACCTGCTCGAAGCGCTGCTCGATGAGAAGCGTGCCAACCTGCACCCGCACGTGCTGACGGCGATGGTGTCGATCGGCCGCCCGATGGTCTACCCGTTGGCGGTGGCGCTGCCTCACCTGGAGCCGGTGCCGATGGGTCAGATCGCCCAGGTGCTTGCCGAGATCGGCTACCCGATGTCACTGCCTTACCTGAAGGTGGTGCTGGAGAACACCTCGACCGATCCGACCGCTCGCCGCGCGGTTCAGGCCGCCCACGATCAGATCGTGCGTGTTGCCGGCCGAGGCGGCGACCTGTCCGCTGCTGAAACGTTCTTCCTCCTGGGGATGAGCCAGTACGAGCACGCGACCCAGGGCGTGGAGATCGAAGGCTACGACGCTTCGGAAGGCAAGGGCGTGGTGTGGGAGTACTCGCTGCAGGCGGGGCTGGTGCCGATTCCCGTGCCCGGTCCGATCTACGGCGATGTGCTGGCGATGCGTTCGGCGCGTCAGGCGCTGAAGCTCGAATCGAGCATGGATCGGGCGCTGAGCCTGTGGGTGATGGCGAACCTCCGCCGTGAGAATCGCCTGCCTCAGGGCCAGCGTGACCCGAGCTATCCGTCGAAGTTCCAGCCGTCGGACTACTACGCGCTGTTGGCCGGTCCCGTGCGACTGCACGAGGTGCTCGCCCGGGCGCTGGCGGACGGCGATGCGGACCTGGCGCTCGACGCGATCGCGGCGCTGGATCAGACGGCCGGCCCCGAGGCGCTGCTGAACCTGGAAGGCACGATTCAGCCGCTGCTGCAGGCGCTGTCCTTCCCCGACCGGCGCGTGCGGTTTGAAGCGGCCTTCGCGCTGACCAAGGCCCGTCCGACTGAAGCGTTTCCCGGTTCCTACCTGGTGGTGCCCGTGCTCGCCGAGGCGGTCCGCCAGACCGAACAGCATCACGCTCTGATCATTTCCGAGGATCAGCAAGCCCTGAACAAGCTGCAGGCGATGGTGTCGAGCCTCGGCTACGACACGATCGTCGGCCGATCGCTGCTGGCGGTGAGCGATCAGCTTCGCACCGCTCCCGGTGTCGATCTGGTGATCGTTCAGTCCAGCGCGGACAACGTGGTGTCGATCTTCAACCGTGCCGCGGCTGACTTCAAGCTCGCGAGCATTCCGGTGCTGGCGGTGAGCTCGCCCGCGGATCAGTACGAACTGACCGCGCGGATGCCCAACGAGCGGCGTCTGACGGTGGTGGCGAACAACGCCGACGAAGCCACGATGCGTGCGGCACTGGAAAACGCCCGCGCTTCGGTGGCGGGTGTGGAGATCAGCTCCGAGCAGGCGTCTGACTACGCCGTCAAGGCGCTGGCGATGCTGCGTGATGTGGCGCTGATCAGCGGCAAGGTCTACAACGTGGTGGACGCCCAGCCCGCGCTGACGCTCGCCCTCAACGATGCCCGCGATGAAGTGGTCATCGGGGCCGCGGCGGTGCTGGCGATGATCGACAACCCCGAAGCTCAGGCCGCCATCGCCAACGTTGCGCTGGACACCACCCGCACGATGACGATTCGCCGTGCCGCGCTGGTGAGCCTGGCGGAGTCGGCAACGGCGTACGGCAGCAGCCTCGACGTTCGCACCGCCCGCCGCCTGCATGAGCTGGTGAGCAACAGCGAAGGCCCGCTCGCGGTGGACGCCGCCAAGGCCTTCGGTGCTCTGGCGCCGGCGACCAGCAGCGCGGTGCAGCTCATCACCAACTGATTCGCGGTGGGTGAGCTCGGGTTTCGTCGCCCGCCTCTGGAAAGACCGCCGGTGGCGACATGGAACGCCAGCCCGAACGGGCGTCAGTCTGAACGCCTGACGCTGCTCACCTACAACGTCAACTGGGAAGTCGATCCGTCCAGTGGCATCGACGCGATCCTGCAGAACAACGCGGACATCGTCTGCCTGCAGGAGACCAACCCCCGGTTGCAACCGCGATTCGAAGCCCGACTCGCAGACCGCTACCCGTACAGCACGTTCCTGCACAGCAGGACGCGCACCGGTGGCGGGTCCGCCTTCTTTGCGAGGTGTCCGGGTGAGGTGATCGCCCACGTGCGATCGCAAACCGGCTGGTTCGATGCAATGGTGGCGCGGTTCGACACCGCCATCGGACCTTTGCAGGTGCTCAACGTGCATCTGAGGCCGGCCATCGATTCGCGTCGTGAACGCTTCGCCTTAAGCGCCTGGCTTTCGACCGGGCCGGAGCGTCTGCGCGAGATCGCGCACTTCTGTGAGCCGCTCGATCCGCAATGTGCAACGGTGATTGCCGGTGACTTCAACGAGCAGCGCGGTTCGGCCGTTCAGTGGCTCAGGCAACGTGGCTACCGCAGCGCGTTGCAGGCGCATCAGCCCCACGCGACGACATGGTGGTGGCGGTGGGGTCCGATGAAGCTGGGCATGCGTTTGGACCACATCTTCCACTGCGGGAAACTGCGGAGCCGGACAGCCCGGGTGGTTCGGGCCGGTGCATCGGATCATTGGCCGGTCGTGGCGCAGCTTTGTGCGGCCGCACCCACGCGCACCGCATCGCCTCAACCCGGTCCCGCGAGTCAGACGCTCGTTGCAACGCGCTGACCTGAATGAATGGACCCATCGCGGTGATGAATCATCCGTTGTACAGCTTCGGATCGACCCGCACCTCGACGCGGCGAATGGTGCGGGCATCGCTGCGGAGAATGCGAAGCTCGACGCCATCGACTTCGACGACCTGCCCCGCGCGGCCGATCGTTCCCAGTCGTGACTGGATGAGCCCGGCCACGGTGGCGGCTTCATCCTGAGCAGCCCAGTCGGGCAGGTTCAGCAGCCGCGCCAGTTCGTGCAACGCCAGATCGCCGCGCACAACCCGCCGCGTGGTCACCGGCTTCATGCCCGACGCCTCGCCGCGCAGCGCTTCGGCGAGCAGTGCCTTGGACTCGTCCACGGCGCCGAGCAGGTCGTCGACGATGTCCCGCAATGTGACGATCCCGGCTACGCCGCCGTATTCGTCCACCAGCACCGCAAAGTCGGTCTTCTTTTCGCGAAACAGCGCCAGCACCTGTCCGAGCGTCGACAACTCGGGCAGAAACACGGTTTCGTCCGCGATGAGGTTGAGCACGGAGCTGTCGCCTTCAGCGTGATAGGCCGTGAGAAACGCCTTGCTCCGCACCACGCCCACGACATGATCCAGCCCGCCGTCGCACAAGGGATAACGCGTATGCAGTCGAGCATCCATGACCCGCCGGTTCTCGTCCATCGATCGTTTGAGGTCGAGGTAGTGCACCTGCGTGCGCGGCACCATCACGCGGTTGGCAAGACGATGCTCCAGCGTCAGCGTGTTGAGGATGAGCGCACGCTCGGCTGGGCTGAGGATTCCCTCGCGCGCCGCTTCACTGGCGAGCAGACGCAGTTCCTCCACCGAAGCGCCATCCTGTTCGATCGATTCGACCCGCCCCAGGCCGAGCGGCAGCGTCACCAGATTCGCCATGCCGTTCATCAGCCAGACGATGGGTCGCACCGCCGAGCCGATGACCATGATGGGCACAGCCGTCAGCCGCACGACCGCGGGCACATACCGCAGTGTCAGCGCCTTGGGCAGCAGTTCGCTGAAGACGACGGTCAGCAGGGTCACCACGAGGAACGCCACCGCGATGGACAGCGGCCGAAAGACCGACTCGGGCAGGACTTCGGCGAGGGGGCCGAGCAGCGCCAGCAGCAGATGCGACATGGCCGGTTCGCCGATCCAACCGAGGGCGAGGTTGGTGGCGGTGATGCACACCTGGATGGCGCCGATAGCGCTGGCCGGATCGCGCTTGAGCCGTTCCATCGCCGCCACGGCGTTGCGTCGTCCACGTCGGCGAAGCAGTTCCAGATGCACCGGCCGCACCGCGACCACGGCATACTCGCCCGCCACGAAAAACGCGTTCAACCCGATCAGGGCAGGCACCAGCGCCAGCATCAGCGAAAACGACATGGCGGATATAGTAGCGACAGCGTGCCGACGCGATGCGATCGCCCCTGTTTGGCAATGGGAGCTTCATCATTCCTTCGTCATTCGAGTTTCGTCTCCGTCATGACCCATGAACGACCCGCTTTGGACATTCCGCCCCGACGACACCGTGTCGGTGCTCTACGCATGGTTCAACGTGCTGGAGGGTTTGGCATGGATGGTGATCGCCGGGTATGTGATGGTGCGTTTCGTCCGGTTGCGACGATCGTGGTGGGAAGTGGCTTATGCGGGGTTGTTCGTGTTGTTCGGTTTGTCGGATTGGCGCGAGTCGTACGTGGTGCAGCCGTGGCTGATTCTGGCGAAGGGGGTGGTGCTGGCGGGCATTCTGCTGCTGCGTCGATACCTCATTCGCCGGCACTATCCGGGTTATCGCTTCTGAGCGACGCGCGATCGGCAGTGCATCGAACGAGCGGGACTTGTCGCGACTTTTCCACATCGCGGGAGGCGGTCGGCGGGGGTTGCGGAGGTTGGCGGCATTTGTCGCGTGAGGGGGGGCGGCATCCTATGCTGATGGCGTCATGACGCCTCCCAAGGGGAACAAACTGGTCATCGGGCTGGCGGGGGGGATCGGTTCGGGCAAGAGCCTGGTTGCCCGTCAGATGGCATCCCTGGGGTGTGGCGTTATCGACTCCGACGCGTTGGCACGGCAGGCGTTGGAGGAGCCCGAGGTGATCCGGACACTCGTGTCGTGGTGGGGCCCGCAGGTGCTCACCCCCGAGGGTCGGATCGACCGCCAGGCTGTGGGCCGCATCGTCTTCGCCGACGCTGCGGAACGGCAGCGTCTGGAGGGGCTGGTGCATCCGCGGGTGCATGCCGGCCGTGCCCGACTTCGGGAACAGTACGAGCGTGATCCGTCGATCCGGGCGATTGTGGAGGACGCTCCGCTGCTGTACGAGGTCGGCCTTGACGAGGCGTGCGACGTTGTTATTTTCGTCGCGGCTTCACGGGAGACGCGCCTGGAGCGGGTGAAGCGTAGCCGGGGCTGGAGCGAGTCGGAGTTGCAAAGACGCGAGAGTCAGCAGCTGCCACTTGACTTTAAGGCTTCACGTGCGGATTATGTTTTAGACAACGACGGAAACGAGTTGGAAATAAATTCCCACGTCCGCCGCGTTCTTTCCGAAATATTCCACCGATTTAATTGATTGTTGTCGGGAGGGGGCTTGGAGAAGGCGATGAGCCGATCGGTCGGCGCTCGTCCGCATCCTGTCACCCATCCCCAGAAGGATTCGATCAGGCTGCAACGGATTGTGCCTTTCCTGATGTCATTCCCAACCCTGATCCATAGTTGATTTCGGCGTGCCCGGTTGCAGACGGGCGCGTCTGGATGAAGGAGCCCCAAGATGGCTAAAACCCAATCACCTCGCGGCCGCCGCAAGTCCACCGCCAAGCCCGCGGAGGAGCGTGCCCCCGAGCGTTCGGCGACGGCCACAGCCGAAGCGCCTCCGGCACAACCCGAACGCCGTGGCGCCACGACCGATGAACAACTCGATGCGGAAACGCAGGCGCGGTACGAACAGGCCAAGAAAGATGAAATGCGCCTCGTCGACCTGCAGAAGATGACGGTCGATGAACTGCATGAACTGGCGAAGAAGGAAGGCCTGGAGAACTACACCGGCCTGAAGAAGCAGGAACTGATCTTCCAGATCCTGCAGAAGCACATCACCAAGCAAGGCCTGATGTACGGCGAAGGCGTGCTGGAAATTCTGCCCGACGGGTTCGGCTTCCTGCGCAGCCCTGAGTACTCGTACCTGGCGTGCCCCGATGACATTTACGTGAGCCCGTCGCAGATTCGCCGCTTCGGCCTCAAGCCGGGCCACATCGTACAGGGCACGATTCGTCCGCCGAAGGAGTCGGAGAAGTACTTCGCGCTGTTGCGCGTTGATGCGGTGAACGGCCATCCGCCCGACACGCTCAACGACATTCTCACGTATGAAGACCTCACGCCGCTGCACCCGTATCAGCGGTTCGTGCTCGAGACGCCGGACGATCCTTCGAACATCGAGATGCGCATCGTTGATCTGGTTGCGCCGATCGGGCGTGGTCAGCGTGGCCTCATCGTCGCGCCGCCGCGTACCGGTAAGACGGTGCTCCTCCAGAAGATGGCCAACTCGATCATCAAGAACTATCCGGAGGTGAAGGTCATCGTTCTGCTGATCGATGAACGACCGGAAGAAGTGACCGACTTCCGCAACAACACGCCGGATGATGTGGAAGTGGTGGCGTCGACGTTCGATGAGCAAAGCGCCCGCCACGTGCAGGTGTGCGACATGGTCATCGAAAAGAGCCGCCGCATGGTGGAGTTCGGCGAGCACGTGGTGATCCTCATGGACTCGATCACCCGCATGGCTCGCGCGTACAACGCCGAGGTGCCGCACTCGGGCAAGATCCTTACCGGTGGTCTGGATTCCAACGCGCTGCAGCGGCCGAAGAAGTTCTTCGGCTCCGCCCGTGCGATCGAGAACGGCGGTTCGCTGACCATTCTCGCCACCGCGCTCGTGGACACCGGTTCAAAGATGGACGACATCATCTTCGAAGAGTTCAAGGGCACGGGTAACAGCGAACTGCACCTGGATCGCCGCCTTGTGGAGAAGCGTGTTTACCCGGCGATCGACATCGCCGCCTCGGGCACTCGCCGCGAGGAACTGCTGCTCGATCCGAACGAGCTGCGACTGGTGTACCGCCTGCGCAAGGTGCTCGCGGACATGAACGTCGTCGAAGCGATGGAACTGCTCAAGAGTCGCCTGATGAAGGTCAAGACCAATGCCGAGTTCCTGCTGACGATGAACCTGGACTAAACTCCAGCGTGATCAACGTGACAATCAAAGCCGGTGAGGACCTCCATCCTCACCGGTTTTTCTATAGACCGAAGCCGGAGCAACGAAGTCCCCGGGATCCCTCACTGACAAAATGGACACACCGCTTCGGGGCTGCTGAACGCAACCGTACGCACCAGCATGTAGACACCCAGCGCGATGATGACGACTGCGGCGATACGTGTGCCGTGCGCGCGAATCGATGCGGGAAGGTAACGGCTTCCCGCGACCACAGCGGTGAGTGCCGGAAGGGTGCCCACGCCGAACGCCACCATGCCCAACGCGCTGTAACCGGGATGTGGCAGGGCGGCGACAACGACGAGCATCGCATACACCAGGCCGCACGGCAGCAACCCCATCACCGCGCCAAGCAGCAGCCGCGACAACATTGCGCGCTGGTTCATGAGTTGAGCGAACCATGTCCGTTGTTTGAGCCGTTGCATGCCGCAACCGGTGGTGATGGCGTCGAGTCGCAAGCGCGGGATGATGTCGAGCAGCAGCACGCCGGTGAGGATGACGATGACGGCCATGATGATCGCGACGGGGCGTTGCCAACCGAACGGGATGGACCCGCTGCGCACGCCTTCACCGATCCACCCCGCCGTCAGACCTAGCATGGCGTACGTCCATATGCGGCCGAGGTGATAGCAGGTGAAATCCATGAAGAGCGATGGCCGAGGCGCATCATTGTCGTTGGCGACGGCTTCGCCGTTGACGGTGAGTGCCGTGCGTTCGAATCGGCCGGCAAACCCGAGCAGGATCGGCCCGCACATGCCGATGCAATGCAGACTTCCGGCAATGCCCGCAAAGAGCAGCGAACCGAACGCGGTGAGCAGGGCGGCGCTGTTCATCCTGCCACCTCCGCAATGCCCGTGGGTGATTCCTCGACCACATCCCCTGCGCGGCGGGAGGTGGTGACGATGAGCATGCTCGAGATGAACATCGCCGACGCCGCGAAGATCGGGTTGAGGTAACCCGCCGCCGCCAGCGCCAGGCCGATGGTGTTGTAGCCGAACGCCCACACGAGGTTCAGTCGCACCCGCCGCATTGCGTGACGCGCCAGGCGAATGGTCAGCGGCACGCGGTCGAGCCGATCGGTGAGCAGCCGTACATTGCCCGCCTGTTGCGCCAGGCTCGTCGAACAGCGCAGCGCGAAGCCCACATCCGCCGCCGCCAGCACGGGGCCGTCGTTGATCCCATCGCCGACCATGGCGATGCGCCCGTGTCGCCGTGTCGAAGCACCGATCCGCTGCTGTGCCTTGAGAAGATGATCCAGCTTGTCCGCGGGTAGCAGCGACGATGCCACCCCGATACGCAACGCATCAGCAACGCGCTTTGCGGAAGGCGCGCGGTCGCCGGTAAGGATCGTCGCATCGATGCCGAGTTGTCGCAGTTGTGCCACCGTGCTCCGCGCATCACGCCGCAGCACTTCCGACAACGTGAAGCGTGCCAACACACGGGAATCGTTCATGAGGAACACGTGCATGCCCGGCTCATTCGCCGCCGTTGTTGCGTCACTGCCATCGCTCGTAGGCAATGGTTGCACGCCATGTTCCCTGACAAGCCGCTCATTGCCCAGCCAGTACCGTTCGCCCGCCACGACCGCTTCGACGCCCAGACCCGGCAGCGCGCGGGCGGCACGCGCGCTGGCCAACGTGTTGAGTGATCGCGCTGCGGCGGCATCGATGATCGCCTTCGCCATCGGATGCGCGCTGGACGACTCCACCGCCGCCGCCCATCGCAGCGCATCGTCGGCGTTCACATCTTCCGCGGTGTCGATCCGCTGCACACGCAGCGTCGGCTCCGTGAGCGTGCCCGTTTTGTCGAAGAAAACGTGTGTCACCGTTGCCGCCCGTTCCAGCGTCACAGCCGAGTCGATCAGAATCCCCGCGCGTGCCGCCCGGTGCAGCGCGCTCCACGTTGCCAACGGTGCCGCCAATCCCAGCGCACATGGACAACTGATGAGCAGCACGCTCAATGCATCGAACAATCCCGTCGTCGCATCGCCGACCACCGCGTGATACACAAACACCGCCAGCGCCAGCAGCACCACACCCGGAACAAACACCGCGGCGATGCGATCAACCACGCGTTGAATCGGCAGTTGGTGCAATCGTGCCGCATCAAGCAATCGTTGCGTCTGTGCCAACGTGCGATCATCGCCCACCTGCGTCGCTTCGATCCACAACTGCCCGTCCACGCTGACGCTGCCCGCCATCACCGTGTCGTTCATCGATACAGCACGCGGCGTCGATTCACCCGTCAGGCTCGCCTCGTTGACATAGCCTGTACCTTCCGCGACGCGTCCATCCACCGGCACCGTTTCGCCGGGTCGCACACGCAGCCGCTGACCCACTTCCACGGTGTCGGCATCGATCTCAACGATGTCGTTGCCGCGCGCCACCCACGCGCGTGTCGGTATCGTGGCGAGCAGATCGCGTGCCGCGGCCGTTGCTTTGTGGCGCGCGGTGGAGTCCAGGTAATGCCCCAGCGTAACCAGCGTGAGGATCAACGCCGCCGTGTCGAAATAGAGCGTGCCGTATCCTTGCAGCGTGTGGAACGCGCTGAGGATGAACGCCGCCGCCACACCGATGCAAATCAGCAGATTCGCATCCACGCGTCGCGGCATCGTTGCCAGCCATCGTCGCCAGCGCGCCACACCGTCACCGCGCGGCAACCGCCAACCCGCCAGCACATCCTCCAGAAGCGGCATCCCCAGCGTTGCCATCACGCACGTCGTCAGCAGCATCAGCAGGTACGCGATCAGTTGCTGCAGCGGGTGATGCGTTAAGGGATCGCCCGTCGCCGAACCATACACGAGCGAAGAATAGAACAGGCCGCTGAAGGCCTTGATGTTCATCGTCAGAAAGATGCCCAGCCCCAATCGCAACAGCAGCGTGTTGCCGGGCGTTGTCTTCGCGTCATCGGCCGCGTCGATCGCCGGTCGCGCCAGTTCATAGGCAAATCGACAACCGAAGCAGCAGTAGGGCGGTGGTTCCCCGCCTGTCGATCGACGGGAGGCGGGAATCGGCAGGCCGCAATGCACGCACATCGGCGCAGCGCCGTCCAGCGACGGCGATTGACGCGAAACGTCCAGCGCCGACGGGGCAAGCGACATTACGGCTCCAGCAGGATGTATCGCACCAGGTACGCGATGCCGAACACGAAGAACGTGATCCAGATCAGCGTCGCATACCACGGAAACGCGTAACCCTGGTAGCTCAAATAACGGTGTCGACGAAACATGGCATTCTTCTAATAAAAGCGAAGCCCACGAACGCGGTCCGTGGGAGGATCACAGACGATTTACCGTTCCGACCCTTCCCCCCGATCGATCTCCTCCTGCATCTGCAGCATGCGATACTTCGCCTGCTCCACATCGCGGAACTGACCCGCCAGGTACGCCCAGAGGAACAGGCACGTGAATCCCGCCGCCACGACGAGGTAATTCAGCACCGGCAGCAGAAACGACGCCAGCGCATCGTTGCCCTGATGCAGCGCGGTGTACGCGAACTCGATCAGCTTGAAGACGAACGCGATCCCCGCCGTGAGAATCATCACGATGCTGAACCACCACAGAAAGATGCGCGTCGTTCTGGAAGTGGGGCGTGGTGTCCATGGCGGGCTTGCCGCGTCATCGCGCCTTGCTGTGTATTTGGCAATCATCGTCGTCCTCGTGCTCGGGGCAGCGATTTCAGTCTTCGTGTTCAGTAACCGTAGTCATCATCCCCATAGGGATCATCGCTATACGGGTCATCTCCGTATCCATCGTCGCCGTAGCCGTCGCCGTGATCACCCGCGCCGTCATCAGCGGACCGTGCAGGCCTGGCGGGCGGTTCGGGTCGGATCAGGTTCGGCGTCGGGTACGCCGCTTCAATCCCAGCAGCGCCGTGGATCGTTTCCCGACGCGTGTCCACCCATGAACCGAGCCACTGCACGTAGGCGATGATCGACAGCCCCTTCTTGTTCGGCGTCAGGCCATCATCCTCATAAAACCACGGATAGCTCGGCATCACGCTCACCGGCGCAACGTCCGGTGGATGATAAAAGTGCGCCACGTGCCAGTCGTTGGAGTGATATCCGCCCCGACGAATCAGGTCCGGTCCAATGCGGCGCGTGCCCCACAACGGCGGCATGTTCAGCTCGTTGTTGTACTCCTCCGGAAAGCTGCGCTGACCATACTGCGCCTCATCGTTGCCCCACGGACGAACCTGCTGCGAATGGCAGTGCCAGCACGCCTCACCGATGTACGTCTTGTGACCGATGCGAAGCGCCTCGGCAAACGCCTCTTCGATCGGCTTGTCGCCGAACGCCTTGGCGAACGCCTCGGGGTACTCCTCCTTCAGTTCGATGAACTCCAGCGGAGGCGAGGCAGCCATCTGCTCCACCGTGCGCACCTCCAGATGCGACACCGGCAGCATCGGAATCCACGCGCTGATCGCAAACGACAGCGCGAAGAACCCCAATCCCGCAACCAGAAACACAAAGCTGAACCGTTCCACGTGTATCTACTCCGATTCAGACAACAGATCCCAGGATTCAGAGGCCCGATGTCAGATGCCAGAAGCCCGTCGACTCGCCGTTCTCCGACTTCTGTCCTCTTTCCTCTGTCTCAAACCGCCGCTTCCGCCACGGCTTCCTCGAGTTCCTCGTACGGCGCGTAATCCGTATCCACGTGCGCCTGCTTCGCCACCAGCATCGTGGCGATCATGTTCACCACCATGCAGCTGAACCCGCCGATGATCATCAGCCCCGTCAACGTGCGCGTCAGCCAGAACGGACGCAGCGATGTGAGGATCGACTCGCGCGGCACCAGTTGCATCGCCATGAACCCGTCGATCAACCCGCCAGCCGTCAGCGTCAGCACCATCATCGCCAGCCCCAGTGCCGTCAGCCAGAAGTGCCAGCGACGCAGACGCTCGCTCCACCATTCCCGACCGGTCAGCTTCGGCCACAGGTGCTCGATCATTCCGAAGATCCAGAACGTGAACACGCCGAACATCACCAGGTGCGCGTGACCCACCACCCAGTCGGTGAAGTGGATCACCTGCTGGAACGTGAGCGTCACCTGAAACGCGCATTGCGTACACGTCAGAAAGTAGTTCAGCGCGCCGACCCAGAACCAGCGAATCGCCATGTTGTTCTTGAGCGATCCTTCGCTGCCGCGCCACGTCATGAAGAAGTTGATGATCACGCTTGTCACGACGATCTCAATGGCAATCGTCGTCACCACCGCGCTGTACTGCGCGAACATCGGAATGGGCGAGCCCAGGAAGTGGTGCACACCCTGCAGCGGGTAGAAGAACGCCAGTCCCCAGAACCCCACCAGCGACAGCGCGTGCGACCAGATCGGCTTCTTCAGAATCACCGGCACGAAGAAGTACATCATCCCCCAGCCCATCGGCGTCACCCACAAACCCACCAGGTCGTGGATGTAAAGCCCGAGCAGAGGCCCCGCCTGGTTCCCCGCCACCGCGTACTGCGGCAGGAAGTTGCCCATGATGTACGTCAGACCCAACCAGATGAACCCGGCCGAGAAATACCACAGGCTCACATACATCGAGCGCTCGTTGCTCTTGACGATCGGCGTGTAAAACTGAATCCACACCAGGATCGCGCCCATCACGACGAACGGGTCGACCCACACCGGCGTCTCGCCCCATTCCACCGCCTGCGCTTCGCCCAGGTGCAGCCCGATGTAAGTCGCCAGCACAATCGCGTTCCACGCGCCCCAGATCAGCCAGCCCAGCGCATCGCTCGCCACACGCTTGCCCGTCAGCCGTGGCACCGTCCAGTTGAGCATCGCAAAGAACGCGTTGGTCAGAAAACCGAACGCGATCATGTTCGTGTGGATCATGCGGATGCGACCGGGCGACAACACTTCGATGCGCGGCAGCGGCCAATGCTGCAGCAACTGCAGCGAGTAAAACAACCCGCCCAGCAGCGCAATCGACAGCCAACCCATCGCCGCGATCAGGTGCCACTTCACCAGCGCCTGATTCACCAGCGGTCGAGGTGCCGCCGTCGTCGGCGTAACATTGCCATCCCCAGCGAGGGCCTGACTCATCGCTCAGTCACTCCAGAGCCGTTCTCTTCGTTCTGCGACGGCGTGCCCAGAACCGCTTCACGCGTCGATCGCTCCTGCCTCAGGCTGCGCACAAACGCAACCAGGTCCCAACTGTTCTTCACGCCCTGCGCATGACGCTCCGCTTCGCTCATTTCGCCGAACACCTGCGCGCCCGTCGCGGGAAACTGCGACAGATACTCCTGCAATCCTTCGACATCCGATGGGTCCAGTTCACCGGCGATCGCCTCGAACGCTTCCACGTTCACCGTCGCCAGCAGGTCCACGTTGTAGGCGGGCATGATCGAGCGCAACCCGGTATGGAATGTGCGATAGATGTCTTCAGCCGTGTCGCCGTTTTTCAGTTGTCCGCGTGTGAAGTTGAAGGGTTTCTGCGGGTTGCCCCACGCATCGACATACGCCGTGCGCGTTGCGCCCTTGCCCGCGCCATCCGTGCCGTGACACGAGTTACACGACATCGCCAGGTAAACGATCTTGCCGCGCATCTGTCGTTCGGGCGTGTCCAGATCTGCCGGGGCGGGCGGCACGTTGACGATCCGACGCAGGTGCTTCTCCGCTTCCCAGTTCGGATAGAACGACTTGATGTATTCCACCACCGCGACCTTTTCCGTTTCCGGCATCAGCGGAAAAGCCGGCATGCTCACCCGCGACAGCCCGCGCGTGATCACTCGATGCAGGTCCGCTTCCATCGGCAGGCTCGACGAATCGGTCGAACGGAACTTGTAAATGCCGCTGGTGAAGTCGCGTGGCTGGGTGATCAGCCGCACCGCCGCCGGGCCGTCGCCCTGACCGTGCGTGCCGTGACATCCCACGCAATACTTGTGGTAAACCTCGCGGCCGCGCTGGATCAGCGAGGCACGCTGGTTGTAACCGCTGTACTCGCCCGGCGACACGGTCTGCCAGATCTCGTACTCAATCGGCCTGGCATCGTCAGGTGATGTGGGGCGACGTCGCGCGGCGGTGACGGTGTCGCTGTCCGTGGCATCCACCACGTTGATGTCCGATGCCGCGGCATCGCTGTCGGACGTCGCCGGGTCACAGCCCATTACCATCGCCGCCAGCGCCACCGCCGCCACGGTTCGCGGCGTTGTGCCGACTGTCACGGCGTGCCACAAGCGAGAAAAATACATCTTCATCGTCGTCATGAACCCCTGCTCAAGCGGGTGAGTTCCTCTGTCAGCGCCTCGTCGTCGGCCTCGGTGTATCGCTGCTGGATGTAGGGCTCGAACCGCGACCAGGACTGGAACAGCAGCATCGTCCAGGCGAACGCCAGGTGCGTCAGTGCCGCCACCCACCACGGAATACGCTCGATCACCCACGAGCCGCCCAACAGCATCGGCTGCAGCCAACTCAACACGCCGTAGAAGCTCACAATCCAAAGCAGTAAACCCATGCCGCTGGCGATGAGCAGACGCTGCACGAATCGCGCTTGGGCGAAGTACGTTGTCATTACCAGGTGAAACACCACGCCGTGCAACGCGCCGGTGACGAGGTAAAGGATGCAGCCTACGCCCAGTACCTTGGCGTCGGCGACGGCGGGGTCGAGCGCCGCCTCGCCCATCGGGAACGTCAAATAGACGCGGATGAGCTTCAGCGCGGGCTTGCCAAACAACGGTGCCGCCACCATGTTCAGCAGTAGACTCGCCATTGCGCCCACAAAGCCGAGCATCATGCCGATGACCACGTGCCACAGCAGGTAGAACCCCTGGGGCGGCCAGCCGGCACCGGCGTCACGGGTCACCGGCGCAGCCTCCAAAAGGCGGACCGCTTCCAGATGCTTGCGGATCAGCTCGTTGCGTGTTGTTTCGTCCACGGCCGGCTTCCTCTGGCGATCGTGCGCCACCTTTCTGCTAAACCGACGAAATTATCTTTTTTGGGCGCGAGGGTCAAACCGTTCAACCATTTTCAATAATCGTCCAACTTCATTCCCCGGCAACAGAACGCCCCGGGTCACTCAGAACGGCTCGTCGCCTTCGTCGCGGTCGTCGTTGCCGTCGACGGGGCGGATACTTCCAGCGCCACCACCCGCTGCGGGCCGCGATGGTAGCCCAGAAGCAGTGGGACGGGTGGTTCGCCGCGCAGTTCGATCATCTTCTCGCAGGCGCGGATGCAGTCGCCGCATTCCAGACAGTGGTTTCGCCCCGGCGCGCCTGCCACCGAGAAGCCCGGCCGATCATCCATCGGCGCCATCAGGTCGCGTGGAAAGAGATCCACCGGACAGACGTTGTCGCACGCATCGCAATCGATGCACGTGTTGTGCTGATTGCGGAAGTAGACGCCGTACCACTTGGCGGGCGAGACGAACGAGTAGTACAGCCCGATCGGGCAGACAGCCTTGCAGAACTCCCACCGCCAGAACCGCCCGTGCAGGTACGCCCCGGCGATGCCCACCGCGATGAGCCCCCAGCCCACTGTCAGCGCGTTGGGCGAGCCCTGCCACAACATCCGCAGGTCCACCCACCATGCCAGCATCGCCACGACGAACGCACCACTGAAGAGTCCCCCGGCGATGTGTCGTCGCACCTTGCCCCATCGCTTCAGACCAGGCGTGTCCACCGCTTCGCCAAAGCGGCTCACCTGACCCACCGGGCAGCCCCATCCGCAGAACATGCGGCCGGCGACGACGTTGCTCAAAAACGTCACAACGTACATCGCCGCGATCCCGACGATCACGCCCGCCAATCCTTCGCGCAGCGATGCTTCCCGGAAGAACAGACGGTGATGACCCGCCCAGAAATCGACCCGCGCCAGGCCGCTCAACGGCACACCCAACAACAATCCGATCGACACACTCATACTCGCAGCGCGGTAGAGGTCGTAACGGTGCGAACGCTGACGAACCAGTCGCAGCACCTTCATCCGGATGTTGCCGGGCCGGGCCATGACACTCCTGACACGCGATGGATCAGCCTGCCGCACGCGGGGCCTGAACACTCATCCACCCGCTTTTTTCCCCGAAAGCGCGCCCGGCGTGATTCGAACACGCGACCTACGGTTTAGGAAACCGTTGCTCTATCCTGCTGAGCTACGGGCGCTCGGGACAACGCAGCCACACCACGCTGTCGCGCGCATTATAGCGACCGCCGCCCGCCTCATCGGCCGGCGTGAATCAGGTAGCCATCGTCCGCCCGGGGGTATTCAGCGTCGGCAACAGCAGCGCGATCAGCACCGCGATGATGATCACCATCACCGCCAGTTCGAGCAGGGTAAAACCGGTATGGCGCGGCGAGCGGTTCCGTTGATGAATCGTCGACATGATGAAACCCTCAGGAAGAGATGTGCTGCGTGATAGCGTAACAGGCGATTCGGCATCGCCAAATGCCGATTGCCAAGTGCCGATTGCCGATTGCCAAGGGCGAACGGCGGTCGCGGGTTTGGAATGCTGTCCACTGTCGTCCGTCCTCTGTCCTCGAGCTTCTTCCTCTGCTTCCGTCCTCTTGCCTTTGGCCTCGATTCGGATGTCGTCCCCCCTCCCCCCTCGACCTTTGTCCGATTGGCGTAACTTGAGGTGATGCATTTGGTTATGCTGAAAAACGGCGATGTCACCCCCACGACAAACACGACATTTTTGGGCAGGCCAAGGGGGCGAGGGCCATGGGCCAAGGGGGAGTGAGGCGAAATAATCCGCGATCGAATGGGACAAGGTTTGGCATGAGGCGGTCGCGAGATGCGGGCGGACACTGATATTGTACCGATCAAAATTCGAAAATCAACGGGCGTTGAGCATCCGACGGTACGGTTGCTCGCCAACTCGTGGCAAGGGGGGGGTGCCAAGGAACGGCAATAAAGGGGAGTGGACGCCGGGTACACCAGCCGACACGGCACGTGGAACGTGCATCACGAAAATCGCTATTGCTTTGCGGGTCTGATCTTACGCTCCCGTGGGGCAATTTTTGTGGGGGCGAGGTGGAAATGGGTCTTGAAAAATCGGGGCGATCTGGTAACCTGTGCCTAACTTATTTCGCTCTCTCTTCCCATCAGCACCGTTGCTTTTTGCGCGGTGCTGTTTTTATGCGCAAAGCTGCTCGGCGGGGCGGGCGGGCGGCGGGCGCAACGTGAGGTTTCGGCCTGATGATGTCTGCGAATCTGCCCCGTTTTGCCGCCACGATCAGTGAACTGCCCGACCCGAAGCAGGCGGTCGATCAGGTGATCGATACGCTTGGCGCCCGGCTCGAGGGCACACCCGATCTGGTCATTCTTTTTGCCTCCGGAGACGATCGGTCGCTGCTCGACCTGGCGCAGACGCGGCTGAGCCAGGCGGTGGCTCCGCGGGTGAGCGTGGGGATGACGGCGGAGGGGGTGATCGGTCCGGGACATGAGGTCGAACGCCGGTTGGGACTGAGCGTGCTGGCGGCGAAGCTGCCGGGCGTGGGCATCCATCCATTCACCTACGAAGAGATCGACTGGCAGACGGTGGTGCAGCAGCCCCAGGCACTGGCGGGGATGATCGGCAACGGTCAGGAGGCAAAGCTGGTGACGCTGCTGGCTGACCCGTTCAGCACGCCGATCATGAAGCTGCTGCCGCTGTTCAATCGCGGTTTCGCCGGGGTGCCGGTGGTGGGTGGCATGGCGAGCGCGGGGCGTCGGCCGGGCGAGAATCGGCTGCTGATGAACGGCCGCGTGCTGGAGCAGGGCGCGGTGGGGCTGGTGTTCAGCGGGCCGATCCGGGTGCATTGCACGGTGAGTCAGGGTTGTCGGCCGATCGGTCGGCCGTGGGTGATCACGCGTTCCAAGCGTCACGTGGTGCAGGAACTGGGGGGGCGGAACGCCCTGGAGGTGGCGCAGGAGGTGGTTCAGGGGCTGAACGCGGAGGAACGTGCCCAGGTGCAGACGTTCGGGCTGCAGGTGGGGCGGGTGATCAACGAGTACAAGCCACACTTCGGCCGGGGCGATTTTCTGATTCGCTCGATCAACGGCGTGGATGAGTCGACGGGGTCGATCGGAATTGCCGACGCGGCGGTGCGGGTGGGGCAGACGATCCAATTCCACCTGCGCGATCGGCACACGGCCCGGGAGGACATGGCGCTGCTGCTGCAGGGCCAGCGTCTGCACGGGGAGGCGGCCGGGGCGCTGCTCTTTTCGTGCAACGGACGCGGGACACGGCTGTTCGATGAGCCGGACACCGAAGCGCGGCTGGTGCGCGACGAACTGGGGGACGTTCCGCTGGCGGGCTGCTTCGCGGCGGGGGAGATCGGCCCGGTGGGCGGGGAAAACTTCCTGCACGGCCACACGGCGAGCCTGGTGGTGTTCCGGGGAGAGGAGAGGGGCGAGGTGTCATGACGAATGACGCAATGGGGGGCGACATGAGACATTCGTCATGGGGCGTTTGAGGCGACGCTCGTGGTTCGCTGAAGCGACCACGCCGGGGTTTTTTTGGCTTGTGGTTATGGAATGCGTATAATCTGGAGGCGTTTGTCAACTTTTGGCGGACGCTGGCGCGTTGCCTGTATTGTGTTTATCCGCGTTTAACTGTGGCTAAGAAAAATGGCTGAATATCAAGCGAAACCCGGGCAGGCGGATCCGCATGGCGAGATGACCGGGGCGATCTCGATCAACATGATGTTGTCGATGCCGCCGGTGGGGGTGTGGGCGATTTTCGTGGGGCCTTACGTGGTGCCGAACGTGTGGGGGCGTTTGGCGGTGGCGGTGGTGATGGCGCTGGTGCTGCCGTTCATGTTCATGCCGTTGAGCCGCAAGCTTTGGGCGGCGTTCAGCACGTGGGGCGATGAACAGTGCCGGCTCATGAAGGTGGATGCGGCTCCGACGCAGCCGGAGAACGCGGGAGTGGAAATGCCGAAGGACGAAAGCGTCGGGAATGACGAAGGACGAATGACGAATGCCTGAGGAATGTCGAAATTCGAAATCCGAATGACGAATCGATGCATATCGGTTTGGACTTTCGACTTTTGAGTTTCATCATTCTTTCGTCATTCGTCATTTTTGGATCTGACCCTTGGGTGCAGCGCGCAGCATGTTGACTGATGCGTCGGGGCCGGTCGTGGTGTCGGAGAAGACGCTGCGGGCGCTGGTGTCGTTGCGTCGGGAGGGTTTGTTGCCGCAGTTGTATGAGCGGCCTTTGGTGATGGGGGCGATGAACTTCGCGGCGATGTCGGATGTGCTGCCGGCTGCTCCGGCGTGGCTGCAGGTGGTGGACGATGCGCCGGGTCAGGCGCTTCCGAGCCGATGCGAGTCGGCGACGGCATCGGAGGCGGCGACGTTGCGGTTGGCTTTGGCGCTGCCGGCATCGGTGGTGCTGATCGACGGGCCGATCAAGGAGCGGGCGAAGCTGTCGTTCATCAAGTGCGAGGGAACGCTGTCGGTGCTGGTGGCGGCGTATCGGGTGGGCAAGCTTTCGGCGGTGCAGCCGATGGTCAAGGCACTGCGCGCGCTGGGTCACGCCGATGTGCTGCCCGATGAAGCGATGCTCGAAGCGATGTGGAAAGCCCTGGCCGGCTTGGAGTGAGGCGGGAGGCCAGAGGTCAGAGGACAGCGGACAGAGGTCTGAGGACGGAGGCCGGAGGGGGCGGGCCGCTGACGACTGGTCGCCGTCCTCCGTGTTCTGGGCTCTGACCTGCGGCTTCCGGCCTCTCCCCGGGGGGGGGCAGTTGACATTTGGTTTTGCTTGCCTACATTAGTGCGTCTCTGGTTTGGCTTGCCTTCTGCCGCAGGGCGGATCGCGGGCCAGGTCGGGGGTGTAGCTCAATTGGTCAGAGCATCGGACTGTCGATCCGAAGGTTGCGGGTTCGAGCCCCGTCACCCTCGCT
>CAZEFM010000029.1:0-41665 GCA_964511575.1 uncultured Phycisphaeraceae bacterium
CTGCGTGACCTGGGTTGGCCTCGGGGGCGGGTGTTTCCGTTTGAGCAGGCAGCGCATTGTGTGGTGGCGATGGTGTTGACGTGGTTGTTGCCGGGGGCGCGGTTGTTGGGGGGGAAGTGGCCTCGGGCGGAGGCGGCGGTGCTGGTGGGGGTGGTGGCGGTTTCGGCGTTTCCGATCGAGTACATTCAGGTGAGCATCGGCCGATCGTTGGAGATGCAATGGCACGATGTGGTGTGGCATCAGGTGGGGGTGGCGTTTGCGCTGGTGATCTGGGCGCTGGTGGCGGCGATGCGGGTGACGCCGGCTGCAACGGGGCGGGCGGTGGTGAACGGTGGCGATGGTTTTGCGCCCGGGGATGCGACGGTTGCCGGTGCGGGTGATGCGAACGATGACGCCACCGATGCGGCGGGCGGCGACCGGGGCAGCACGGCGTTTGTCGGGCATGCGCTGACGGTGTCCGTGCTCACGCTCCTTTCACGTCTCACGGGCGTGGTGCGCGATTCGGTCATGGGCGCGGTGTTCGGGCTGACCGGCGTCATGGGCGCGTTCACCATCGGGTTCATGGTCCCCAACCTCTTCCGGCGACTGTTCGGCGAGGGGGCGCTGACGGCGGCGTTCATCCCGGTCTACACCGAACAGCTTCGCAAGGATCCGCAGCTTGCCCGACGGTTGGCGTCGCTGTGTCTGGGTGTGCTGCTGGTGGTGACGGCGGCGATCACGCTGGTGGGCATCGGCGTGCTGGACATTGTGCAGGAGTCGCGGCAGTGGTCGCCCAGTGCGGCGCTGGCGATCGACCTGTCGCGCATCATGCTGCCTTACATGCCGCTGGTGTGTTTGGTGGCGCTGATGGGGGGGATTCTGCAGGTGCACGGCCGATTCGGGCCCGCGGCGGCTGCGCCGATCATCATCAACCTGATCATGATCGTGACGGCCCTGTTCGCAACGGTGGGGATCCGCGGCTCGCTGAGCGCGGAGCATGCGGAGCGTGCGATCAAGCTGGTGTCGTACAGCGTGATCTTCGCCGGCCTGGTGCAGGTGGTGTGGCAGGCGGCGGCGATGCTGCGGGTGGAGTCGCTGACGACGCGTTGTTGGGAGGCATGGGGGGCGCTGAAGCCTGTCGTCGTGGTGATGATTCCGATGGTGCTGGGGCTGGCGGTGTTTCAGATCAACGCGCTTTTTGACACGTTGATCGCGTTCGGTCTTGCCCCGCCTGAGGATGGCGGCGAGACGTTTCGGCTGCTGGGCAGCGAATGGGCGTATCCGATTCGGTCGCGCGGCGACACGGCGGCGCTGGCGTTCGCGCAGCGGCTGTACCAGTTCCCCCTGGGGGTGTTCGGCATCGCGGTGGCGACGGCGATATTTCCCGCGCTCGCCCATGCGGCGGCGGAGCGGTCGGCGGAGGCGGGGCCTGACCGCGGCGGGTTCCGCACGATCCTGCAGCATGGGCTTCGGCTGACGATGTTCATCGGTTTGCCGGCCGGGGTGGGGCTGTTGATTGTGCGTGTGCCGTTGACCCGGGCGATTTTCGAGTATCACCGGTTCGAGCTGGCGGATTCGCTGCGGGTGGCGTCGATTCTGGCGGGGTACGCGGCGGCGATCTGGGCGTATTCGATGACGCACGTGGTGACGCGCGCGTTTTATGCGGTGAAGGATGCGCGGACGCCCCTGCGGATCAGCATGGCGATGGTGGCGTTCAACCTGGGGTTGAATCTGACGTTGATCTGGCCGTTGGGTGCGGCGGGGCTGGCATGGTCGACGTCGACGACGGCGGTGCTGCAGACGGTGGTGCTGCTGTGGTTCGTGCGTCGGTACGTGGATCAGCCGGTGGACGGCGCGGTGTGGCGCGGGTGGGGGGTGACGGCTGCGTTGACGGGGGCGATGGCGGCGGTGCTGCTGCCGATCGTGTGGTGGTTCGAGCCGGCGGAGCTGGACCGGGTGGCGTCGCTGGCGCTGCTGGCGGGGGTGGTGGCGCTGGGGGCGGCGGTGTATCTGGTGGGGGCGTGGCTGGTGAAGGCGCCGGAGTTGCGGTGGTTGGTGAGACGCGGGTGAGGGGGGCGCTTGTTGGGAGCGGGGAACCCACCTGCTGCGTGGGTGGGCTTCGCGTGCGGGGAGGGCAGCTATCTTTATAGATAGAAAAAGAAAAAACCCACTCGGGGGGAGTGGGTGGGTGAGGGGGGCTTGGTTGTTGGGCAGGTCAGTAGACCAGCGCGGTGGCTTCTTCGACGGATTCGATGACCTGACGGACATGGAACGGCTTCTTGAGGTAGCCGTCGAATCCTTTCTGGATGAGCTGATGCGCCTGGCCATCGGTGAGCTTGCCGCTCATGGCGATGACCTTGGTGAGCTGCAGGTCGTTGTTGTCGCGTACGAGCTTGAGGACGTCTTCGCCGTTGACATCGCCGAGGTGGATATCCAGGAGCATGACGTGCGGCCTGAACTTCTCGCACTCGACGCCGGCGGAGAACCCGCTGTGGCTGGTTCGGACCTCGTAGTTGGCCTGTTCGGTGAGCACTTTCTCGAGCACTTCGACGATTTCGGTTTCGTCATCGACGATGAGCACGCGCGTGCGGCCTGACTGCAGGCCATCCATGGGGATGTTGTGCGCCTTCATGAACCGGATGAGCGACCCGAGCGGGATGCGTCGGTCCTTGGATCCGGGGATCCGATAACCGCGCAATTGACCGGAGTCGAACCATTTGCTGACGGTTCGGGGCGCCACGTTGCAGATTTTGGCCACTTCACCAGTGGTCAGGATATCTTTTTGCCTCGGCATAACTTTCGACCTTTCTCCTCGTAAAAGCTCCTGCCGACAGGTAGCGATCCTGCCGACACGTCTACCATCGGCAATCGTCAAGGGCGTCTTAACCGTCACAAAAGAAAAATTTGTTGGCACCGTTGTGATGGGACTTTGGAGGGGTCGGGGGCGGTGTTGGTGGGGTTCGGGGCGGCTTCTTGCGTGGTTATCGTGGCAGGACTACACTCTGGGCGTTTTACAGGGACTCTGAGCGTTGCGATTTGAACTGATTGATCAGGTTCTGGAGCGTGAGCCTCAGCGTCTTCGGGCGTTGAAGAACGTGAGCGTTGCGGAGGAGTACCTGGCGGACCATTTTCCCGGCTTTGCGGTGCTGCCGGGGGTGATGATGCTTGAGACGCTGGTCCAGGCGGGCCGCAAGCTGCTGGAGTCGCTGGGGGAACCCGGGCCGTGGGTATTGTCGGAAGCGCGTAACGTGCGTTACGGCAACATGGTACGGCCGGGTCAGGCGCTGGTGGTGGAGGTGACGCTGCGTTCGCGCAGCGACGAGGGCGTGAGCCTGATGGGCGTCGGCACGGTGGGGGACCAGGTGGCGGTGCAGGCGCGTTTCACCCTGACGCCGATCCCCGCGCGACGCAGCGTGACCGTGACACAGACCGCATAACCACGAACGGAATCGGAGACAGGCCATGGCGATGACGACGGATGAGGTTTTTGACAAGGTGCGCGAGGTGCTGGTGGATGCGCTGGGCGTCGACGACGACGAGGTCACCGGCGAAGCGAAGCTGGTGGAGGACCTCGGCGCCGAGTCGATCGACTTTCTGGACATCGTCTTTCGTCTGGAGAAGGCGTTCGGGATCAAGATCGCCCAGGGCGAGATGTTCCCCGACAACGTGCTGAGCGACCCGAAGTACGTGGTGGACGGCAAGGTGACGGACGAGGGGATGGCGGAGCTGCGTCAGCGGATGCCTCACGCCAACCTGGACACCTTCGACGCCAGCCGCAAGGTGGACGATTTCTCGAACGTGTTCACGGTGGACGCGGTGGTGAAGTTCGTGCAAAGCAAACTGAATTGAGCCACAGATGGACACGGATGGGGACATCCGAGTGTCCAATGACGCATGACGACGGAATGGCGAAGCTCGCATTCCGAAGGTTTGGTCATTTTGGTTTCGTCATTGGCATTGCGCTGTGGTCACCTGCGTCATCTTCCCGCCGCTGTCTTGATCGGTGTGCATCTGTGTTCCTCCGTGGCTGAAGAAGCATGCGCTGGATTTGGATTGATCGTATTCTGGAGTTGGAGCGCGGGGCGCGGTGTGTGGCGGTGAAGAACGTCACGGCTGCGGAGGATGTGCTGCACGATCATTTTCCGGCGCGGGATGGGCGGCCGGCCGAACCGGTGATGCCCAACACGTTGATCATTGAAGGTTTCGCGCAGACGGCGGGGATTCTCGTCGGGCACGCCAACGATTTCGTGGAGAAGGTGATTCTCGCGAAGATCGGCAAGGCGGTGTTCAGCGATGCGGCCCGGCCGGGCGATCAGTTGCGCTTCACCGCGACGATTGATCGGCTGGACGAGAGCGGGGCATCGACGACGGGGCACGTCGAGGTGCGCGATCCGGCGGGCGGGGATTTTCTGCCCCTCGCGAACATCGAAATGATGTTCAGTCATATCGATAAGAACCGATCCGGCCTGGCGTTTCCGGAACACAACTTCGTGTTCAGCGAAACGTTCATGGACCTGCTGCGCCAGAGCGGATTTGCGGTCGGCCGCGAATGAACGCGGATGAACGACGCCAATGTCCTGCGCAGGATGGTCTGAAAGATCGCTGGTTTCCCGGGTGATACCGGCTGGTTGATCAAGTCAGATATCGTCTTCATCGTCATCGAGGCGGTGGCCCGGTTCGACGCGTTCGATGTAGAACATGGAGTCAGCGGCGCGGGGGCCGACCATGTGCCAACTCACGGGGAAGTTGGGTTGGGCATTGATGTAGGCTTTGAAGATGCGTCTGGCCCAGTCGTATTGCTGGTCGATGTTGCGTTCGACGCGGGTGGCGTCGGTGGCGGGGACGAAGACGCGGTTGACGTAGTCCCAGTGGGGGTCGAGTCGCACGAGCAGGTGGCCTTCCTCCCACTCGATGGGGTAGCCATGGACGGAGCCTTCGCCGGTGCCCGGGGTGTGGAACCAGAAGCAGATGAATCGGTCCTTGTCGGCGGTGGAGGTGTCGTGTGTTCCGCCGACGAGGAGTCGCGCATGGCTGACGCGGACGGGGACGGTGCCGAAGCGTTTGCGTGCGATCCAGATGGAGCCGTCCTGCGCATCCATGAGGCCGACGTGTGCGTAGTCGACACGGATCTGATCGGTGCAGTAACGCGGGTTGATTTTTTTGTCGGCGGACACGGGGGAAGCTCGGCGCGGTGTTGAGGCGTGTAGATTAGCGGACACGGGGAGGCCGGGGATGGGCTATCCCCGGGCTTTAGGGTGAATCGGTGAAAGGGAAAGTCGGTGTCCAGGCTTGCGGTGGGAGGGGGCCGTCGAAAGTCGGCGTTCCCCGGAGGGGATAGATTCTTGGATCGCTGCCGAGGGGTTGGGGGTGGTCGATGAAGCGGTTGGGAACGGGGATGCGGTAACGTGTCGAGCCGAGGTTCCAATCGATTCGGAAATAGTCGTAGTTGTTTTTGCGACCGAGATAAACGGCGCGGCCGAGCGTGTCGCCGCGGGCGTGGTCGAATTGTTCTTTTAACTCGCGTTCGGTGAGGGTGGTGGTGCAGCCCAGCGACAGGAGGCACATGATGAGCAGGGTGCATGCATGGAAGTGTTTCATCGTGCGGGTATTTTAAACGGAGCAGGTCGCGGTGAGCCTCCGGAGATGGCTATCCCCGGGCTTTGGGGTGAATTTTTTTGAGGTGGGTGATGGGGCGGTTGCGGTTGTTTGTGGGGGTGCGGGTGGCGGTAGGGGATGCTTTGCGCGAGGTGATGGAGGCGTTGGGTGAGGTGGGGCGGCCGGTGCGGGTGACGGCGGCGGAGAATGTGCATGTGACGCTGCGTTTTCTGGGGAGCCGGGATGAGGCGGAGGTGGAGCCGATCGTCGCGGCGATGCGTGAGGCGGCGGCGGGGGTGGAAGCGTTCGATGCGGCGCTCGTGGGGTTGGGCGCGTTTCCGGGGAAGAAGCGGCCTCGGGTGGTGTGGGTGGGGCTGCGCGAGGAGGGGCGGCTCGCGCGGCTGGCGGAATCGCTGCATCGCTGGCTGGATGCGGCGGGGCTTGCGCCGAAGGAGGAGGATCGGCCGTGGACGGCTCATGTGACGGTGGCGCGGGTGGGGGCGTCGCGCCGTCGCAGGTCAGTGGAGGTGCCGACGGCGTTGACGCGGGTGCTTGAAACGTATGAACAGCGGCGGTTCGGCAGCATTCGGGTGGATCGGTTGTCGCTGATGGCGAGCGAACTGCGGGCGACGGGGCCTGTGTATCGGGTGGTGGAGGAGGTTGCGTTGGGGTGAGGGGGGATGTGGGGTGGGGGACGTGGTTCGCTGAAGCGACCACGCCGAATGGGGAGGGGTGTGTCTGGGAGTGTTTGTGCATGAAGCTTTCGATTGTGGGGATCGGCAAGGTGGGGGCGACGCTGGCGTACACGCTGGTGATGCGGAACGTGGCGAGCGAGCTGGTGCTGGTGAGCCGTACGACGGAGGTGGCGTTGGGGCATGCGTTGGATCTGGCACATGCTTCATCGTTCGTGGAGAAGCCGATGGTGATTCGGCCCGGCGGTGTGGCGGACAGCGCCGGGTCGGACGTGGTGGTGGTGTGCGCTTCCGCGCCGATGCGGCCGGAGTACAAGACGCGGCTTGACCTCGCCGAGGCGAATGCCGCGCTCTTCCGGGAGTTGATTCCACCGCTGGCGGCGGCGAGCCCCGATGCGGTGCTGATCGTGGTGACCAACCCGGTGGACGTGATGACTTGGCACGCGCTGCGGCTGTCGGGGTTTCCGCCTTCGCGGGTGATCGGCACGGGCACGCTGATCGACAGCGCGCGGTATCGCTCGCTGCTGTCGATGGAACTGGGCATTCACCCGGAGGACCTGCGCGCGTACATCCTGGGCGAGCACGGCGACAGCCAGTTTGCGGCGATGAGCCTTGCATTGACCGGCGGCGAGCGGATCGATCAAAGCGATGCGGCATCGCGGCTGTTCGCCGAGGCGGTGCAGCTCGGTCATCAGATCATGCAGCACAAGGGGTACACCGATTACGCGATCGCGATGGGCACGGCGATGATCATCGCGGCGATCGCGCAGGACAGTCGGCGAACGATCCCGGTGAGCACGCTGATCGATGGGTACCTGGGGGTGAAGGATGTGTGTTTGTCGCTGCCGGCGGTGATCGGTCGCGGCGGGGTGCGGCGGCCGCTGTATCCGGCACTCAACGAGGGGGAGGCGCAGGCGTTTCAGCGGTGTGCGGAGGTGGTACGCGGGGCGATTGAGCGGACGTTGGGGTGAGGGGGTGAAGAGCGTGGGGCGTGGGAATGTGGGCGCGCGGGGACGTGGGTCGCTGAAGCGACCACGCCGGGGAGCGCGAAGGTGGGGGCGTGTGCGGTCTAGAAGAGTTTGCGGAGTGAGGCGAAGAAGCCGGTCTCATTATCGCGGGTGAGCTGTTCGAGTTCGCCCTTGTCGAGGTAGATGCCCTCGCAGTTACCGCAGCGGTCGACGGTGACGTTCTCGATCTTCACTTCGGCGAGGTCGCCGCCGCATTTGGGGCACTTCATCCAGTGCGGATTGGTGTTCTCCGGTTTGGCGGCTTCGGCCTGCTTCTTGCGAAGAAGCTCCATTTCCTTCTCGCGGAAATAGCGTTCCTCTTCGTTGTAGCCTTCCTTGCTCATCGCGTCGCTCATGGGTTGTACCTCCGCAAGTTCATCCGGTCTGATGATAACGAAAACGGTGGGCGCGACCTAGATGCTGCGGGTTTCCATTTCGGGGGCGGTCAGGTCGTCGTAGGTTTCGCGGCGGCGGATGAGGGTGGTGGTTTTGCCGTCGACGAGGACTTCGGCGGGGCGGGGCATGGCGTTGTAGTTGCTCGCCATAACCATGCCATAGGCGCCGGCGGAGAAGACGGCGAGCAGTTCGCCGCGGGCGACGGGGGGCAGGGGGCGATCCTTGGCGAGGAAGTCGCCCGACTCGCAGATGGGGCCGACGACGTCGCAGGTTTCCAGTCCCGGCAGTTCCAGGTTCTGGCTTCGCTGCGGGGGGACGTGGCTGGGGGCGACGTTGGTGGGCCAGATGAAGTGGAAGCTCTCGTAGAGGGTGGGGCGGATGAGGTGGTGCATGCCGCTGTCGATGATGACGAACTTTTTGCGTCCGCCTGTTTTGATGTACTGCACGCGGGTGACGAGGATGCCGGCGTTGGCGGCGATGGTGCGGCCGGGCTCGAGGATGATGCGCCCGCCGGCGTCCTTGAACGGCTGCAGCAGCGGGACGATCTGGCTGGCGTAGTCGGCGGCGGAGGGGGATGCGCCGGATTCATAGTCCGCAGCGAACCCACCGCCGATGTCCAGCGCGGTGATCTTCATGCCCTTGGCGGCGAGCTCGTCGACGAGTTCCAGCGCCTTGGTGATGGCGCGGACGTATGGCTCGGCGCTGTAGATGGGCGAGCCGATGTGCAGGTGCAGGGCGTTGAGTCGCAGGTGCTGGTCGCGGCCGTATTTCTCGAAGAAGCGTCGCGCACGGTCGATGTCGACGCCGAACTTGGTTTCCTTCTTGCCGGTGGTCGTTTTGACGTGGGTGCGCGGGTCGGAGACGTCGGGGTTGATGCGCAGCGCGCCGTTGACCTGTGCGCCCATGGATTTGGCGATGTGGGCGATGTTTTCGAATTCGGCTTCGGATTCGATGTTGAAGTAGCCGATTTTGGCTTCGATGGCCTGTCGGATCTCGTCATCGGTTTTGCCGACACCTGCGTAGACGACCTTGTTCATGGGCGTGCCGGCGTGTTTGGCGCGGTGCAGTTCACCGCCGCTGACCACGTCCATGCCGGCGCCGCGTTCTGCCAGGAGCTTGCAGATGTGGATGTTGCCGCAGCTTTTGATGGAATAGCAGATGATGGGGTCGAGCGATGCAAAAGCCTGGGCGATGCGGTCGTAGTGCTCCTGGAAGGTCGCCCGGGAGTAGACGTAGACGGGGGTGCCGACACGCTGGGCGAGCTCGTCGATGTTGACGTCTTCGCAGAAGAGTTGTCCGTTGCGGTAGTTGAAGTGGTCCATGGTGTTGTTGCTGTGGTTGGGGGTGTGATGGCGGCCGCGGTTGTCGGGCGGCGTTCTGCGCATCGGCTTTTCGGGCCTGCGTGGGGACAAGATGATAGTGGCTTGGCGGGGCAGCGTCACGTGTGCCGATTGGAAGGGAGCTTGCGTGTTGTGGTAATGTTTGACGCAGGGATGGCATCTTGATGGTCAGCAGAACGGGACAGGGTGGCGGATGGTGTCGCGTTGGCGGCGGCGTCGCGATGGCGGCGGCGGTCGTCGCGCTGGGCTGGGCTGCGCCGACGGAGGCGGCGGCGCAGGACACGAGGCAGGCGGTCGGCGCCGAAGCGTGGCTGGGGCTGGGCGCGGCGTGGCTGGGCACGGTGGCGATCGCCGTGGCGGCCGTGGCGCTTGCCATGCGCAAGCGCATGCGACAACAGGTGCGGGCCCACCTGGATGCCCACGAGCAGCAGCGGCACATCACCCGGCAGCGCGAGGACACGATCAAGGGATTGCAGTCGATGGTGCGCGCCATGCCGATCGGCTGCCTGCGCTTCGACAAGGACCATCGACTGGAGGAGCTGAACCCCGCGGCGGCGCAGCTCATCGGCCTGTCACCCGAAGCGGCGCGGGGGCGCAAGCCGAGCGAACTGTTCGAGCAGACGAGTCAGACGCTGCAATCGATTCTGGACCGCGAAGCGCCCGCCACCGCGACGGTGAGCCTCACCACACTGGATGGCCGACAGCGCATGTGTCAGTGGCACAACACGCCTTTGACCGATGCGACGGGGAACCTCATCGGCACGCTGTGCATGGTGGAGGATGTGACGGATCGCCACCAGGCGCAGCAGGCCCTGCGGCAGAGCGAGGAACGGTTCCAGGCGTTCAT
Source organism: uncultured Phycisphaeraceae bacterium (assembly GCA_964511575.1). Lineage (GTDB taxonomy): Bacteria > Planctomycetota > Phycisphaerae > Phycisphaerales > Phycisphaeraceae > CALKHT01. The sequence continues at coordinate 9,857 of CAZEFM010000029.1, forward strand.
GACGTTCAGCCCGATGATCGCGTGGATGAAAGACCCCACGGGGCGGTATGTGTTTGTGAACGAACAGCACATGCGGATTCACAATCTGACGCGCGAGCAGGTGATCGGGCGAACGGATGCGGAGGTCTGGCCCGAGGATGTGGCGCGTGAGCTGCGCGCCAACGATGCGGCGGTCATCGCCAGCCGTGAAGTGCAGGAGATGATCGAGCAGGTGCCCGACGGCAACGGGCGACGACACGACTACCTCACGTTCAAGTTCCCCGTGTTCATGTCGGAGACGGAGCCATACATCGGCGGGATCGCGATCGACATCACCGAGCGCAAGCGTATCGAAGAGGAGCTGCGTCGCAGCGAGCAGCGTCTGACGGTGGCGTTGGATGCGCTGGAAGGCGGAACGTGGGACTGGGACATCGCGGGCGGGAAGCTGGTGTTCACCGATGGCTGGGCGCGGATGCGCGGTTACCGTCCCGATGAGATTGTCCCCAGCTATGAAGCGTGGGAGGGGTCGCTGCACCCGGAGGATCGCGCGGCAACGCAGGCGGCGCTGGACGATTACCTTGCGGGGCGCACGTCGATGTATCGCTCGGAGCATCGCCTGCGCACGAAGCAGGGGCATTACATCTGGGTGCTGGATCGCGGCCAGGTGGTGGCGTGGGACAGCGATGGGCGACCCACGCGGATGATCGGCACGGAGCTGGACATTACCGTACGCAAGGAGCGGGAGGAACTGCTTCGCCGACAGCAGGAACTGGCGCGGCAGGAGTTGGAGAAGCTCAAGTCGGAGCTGGTGTCGCAGACGCGGTTGGCGGCGATCGGTCAGATTTCCGCGAGCATCGCGCACGAGCTGCGCAACCCGCTGGGGACGATCCGCAACGCGCACTATTACCTCAAGCGTCGCGCCGACCTGCCGCCGGAAAAGTGGCAGCAGTACATGAGCATGATCGAGCAGGAGGTGAACACGGCCGACCGGATCATCAGCGACTTGATGGAGATGAGCCGGGCGAAGGAGCCGCTGCGTCAGCAGGTGGATGTGGCGACGGTGGCGCGGGAGGCGATGGAGCGTTGCGCGGCGGGGCCATCGGTCACGCTGGAGATCGAGACGGACGGCACGGACGGGATGGTCTGGGCGGATGCGGGTCAGCTTCGGCAGGTGTTGAGCAACCTTTTCACGAACGCCGCCCAGGCGATGGAGGGGTGCGGCCGGGTGCGATTGGCGGTGGGGCGTGAGGAGGATTGTGATATCATCACGGTGCGGGACGATGGCCCGGGGATCGATCCGGCGATCCGCCTTCGCGTCTTCGAACCGCTGTTTACCACGCGTGCCAAGGGCACGGGATTGGGTCTGGCGATCTGCCGCCAGATTGTGGAACAACACGGCGGGCGCATCGATCTGATGACGACCGCCTCAGGCGCCGCGTTCGTGTTGCGTCTGCCGCGAAAATCGACACCCGAGTCCCGGATCACCCCATGAACAAGACGCGCATTCTGGTTGTCGACGATGAAGCGAACATGCGGACCACGCTGGCGGATATCCTTGCTGATGAAGGGTACGACGTCACCACCGCGGGGGATGGGTGGGAAGCGATCAACCTGTGCAGCGAATCGTCGTTCGATGTGGTGCTGATGGACGTGCGCATGCCGGGGATGGACGGCGTGGAAGCGTTTCGTCGATTGCGCGAACACAACGAGGAAGCGCGGGTGATTCTCATGAGCGCGTACAGCGTGGATCACCTCAAGCAGTCGGCGCTGGAGGAAGGCGCGATCGCGTTTCTGCCCAAGCCGCTCAACGTCGAGAACGTGGTGAAGCTGGTGGGCGAGGTGCGTGACACGGCGATTCTGATCGTGGAGGAGGATGAGCCGGTGTCACGTGCGATGCGCGAGACGCTGCGTCGGGAGGGTTATCGGGTGACGGCGGTGCACTCGCCGCACGAAGCGCTGGAGCTGGTGGGGCAGATTCGTTTTGATGTGGTGTTCATTGCCACGCGGTTGCCGACGATGAACGGGCTGGAGCTGTATCTTGCGATTCGCAAGGTGACGCCCAGCACGGTGGCGGTGATGATCAGCCACGCGGAGGAGCGCGACGACCAGTTGGCGCGGGAAGCGGTGCGGCACACGGCTTACACGGTGGTGCGCAAGCCGCTGGATCTGCCGGGCGTGCTGGCGCTGCTCGATCGCATCACCCGTCAACGCGCATCGGGCAGAATGTACAAACCCGCGTTCGATTAGCTCGCACGCAAGGGGAGCAACAGGTGGCGGGCATTCCATCCGATTCCAAGGCGTTGACAGGCACACCGATCGTCACCGATTCGAGCCATCTGCGGGTGCTGATCGTCGAGGACGATGCCGCCCAGCGAACGACGCTCTGCGACATTCTTTCCGATGAAGGCTTTGATGTTCTGGCGTGCGGCACAGCCGAGGCGGCGCTTGCGCTGGTGAGCCGTGAACCGATCGCCGTGGCGATTGTCGACCACCGTCTGCCCGATGCGAGCGGCACGCAACTGCTCGATCGCATCCGCAACCTGCAATCGAAGGTGCAGGTCATCATCCACACGGGGTATGGCTCGTTCGAGTCCGCCAAGGACGCGGTAAACCTTGGTGCGTTTGCCTACGTGGAGAAGCCGCACGCGCCGGAGGAACTGATCACCACCGTTCACCGGGCGATGAAGCAGTACATGACCCGGGCGCTGGAGGAATCGCAGGAACGGCTGCGGTCGATCACCGACAACGTGCCGGACTACATCCTGCAGCTCGATCGGCAGGGCCGCGTCACCTTCATCAACAAGGCCATTCCCGGTCTGACCGATCGTGCGGAGCTGACCGCCTTCGACCTTGTGCCGACGGAAGTGCACGGGCGCATTCAGGAAGCGCTCGATGAGGTGTTCACGACCGGCAAGCCGCAGCAGATGGAGCTGAACGAGGTCGAAGCGTCGGGCAAGGTGAACTGGTACGACACGCGTGTCGCGCCGGTGGTGGTGGATGGCCGGGTGGTCAGTGTGGTGGTGGTGGCGCACGACATTTCCGCGCGGAAGCAGGCGGAGGAGGCGCTGCGCGAAAGTCAGCGCATGTTGGCGACGCTGATGAGCAACCTGCCGGGCATGGCGTACCGCTGTCTGAACGATTCGAACTACACGATCGAGTTCGCCAGCGAAGGCGCGTTGGCGTTGACGGGGTATCCGCCGGCACAGTTGATGAGCAGGCAGGTGACGTTCGCCGAGCTGATCCATGCGGATGATCGCGCGCACGTTCGGCAGACGGTGGAAGAGGCGCTGGCGTTGCGGAATCGATATGAATTGCAGTATCGATTGTGCACCGCATCGGGGAGCGAACGGTGGGTATGGGAGCAGGGGCGCGGCGTTTACGACGATGCGGGCACGCTTGTCGCGCTGGAAGGGTTTCTCACGGACATCACCGATCGGCGCGGCGTGGAACAGGCGTTGGCGGCGCGCGTGCGGCAGCAGGCGGTGGTGAGCGAGCTGGGGCAGCAGGCGCTCAGCGGCATGGCATTGCCCGAACTGATCGATGAAGCGGTACAGCAGGTGGCGCGCACGCTGGATGTGGAGTTGGCGGATGTGCTGGAACTTTCGCCGCGGTACGACCGGTTTTTAATGATCGCCGGCGCGGGGTGGGATGATGATGTCGTGGGTCGGGCGGTGGTGCCCAACACGCGCAGTTCGCAGGCGGGCTATGCGCTGCTGTCGCGCGAGCCGGTGCGGGTGGAGGACTGGCGCACCGAGTCGCGGTTCAAGCAGAGCGTGTTGCTGCAGACGCACGGCGTGGTGAGCGCGGTGACGGTGCTCATCGAGGGGCCGGAGAGGCCTTATGGCGTGCTGTCCGTGCACACGCGCACGCAGCGCAGCTTCACCAAGGACGACATCAACTTCATTCAGTCGGTTGCCAACGTGCTCGCCGACACGGTGCAGCAGACGCGCACGGCCAACGCGCTGCGCGAAAGCGAGATGCACTACCGACAGGTGGCGGAATCGAACCGGCGTCTGCTGCACGAGGTGAACCACCGCGTGCGCAACAATCTCGCGGGGCTGATGAGCCTGTTGTCGTTGACGCGGCGTCGCGCGACGGATGTGGACACGTTCGCGAAGGCGATGGAAAGCCGCATTCACGCCATGGCGCGCACGCACAATCTGCTGGCGGATTCGGGTTGGCGGCCGCTGGAGCTGGAGGCGCTGGTGACGAGTTTGTTGAGCTTCACGACGGATGTTGCGCCGCATGCGATCGCGGTGCACGTGCAGGGCCCGCCGACGCCGATCAGTCCGCGTCAGAGCGTGCCGCTGGCGATGTCGCTGATCGAGCTGTTCACCAACAGTTGCAAGCACGGCGCGCACCGTTCGCCGGAGGGGAAGCTGGAGATTCACTGGGAAACGATGATGCGTGACGGGCGGAAGTGGGTGCGGTTGTGCTGGCGGGAGAGCGGCGGGCCGCGGATCGAAGGGCCGATCCGTCCCTCGCTGGGCACGGAGCTGATCCAGGGGTTTGTGAACTTCGAGCTGGGCGGTTCGTCGCAGTTGCGTTTCCCGCCGACGGGTGCGGACCACGTGCTGGAGTTCAGCGTGGAAGGCGGGGGCCCGCGGTGAACCGCGGAAATGCGAAGTTCGGATGACGAAGGGGAAACGGCGGCGGCGGGGGGCCGAGTCGTTGCGGGGGTTCACCTATAATTGGGGGATGGATTGGATTTATCTGGATAACAATGCGACGACGCGGCCGGCGGACGAGGTCGTGGACGCGATGCTGCACATGCAGCGGGAGCTGTGGGCGAACCCGTCGAGCGTGCATCGGTTCGGGCAGGCAGTGCGTCAACGGCTGGACCTGGCGCGCACGCAGGTGGCGAAGCTGATCGGTTGTCGCGATCGCGATCTGGTGTTCACCTCGGGCGGCACGGAGGCGAACAATCTGGCGCTGCGCGGCACGCTGCTGTCGCTGGACACGGCGGCGGCGTCGACGCGGCGCGTGCTCATCACCACGCCCATTGAACATTCAGCCGTGCGCGAGCCGGCGGAGGATCTCGCCCGTGCAGCGGTGACGGTGGTGCGCCTGCCCGTCGACCGGGACGGCTGGGTGGACCCGCAAACACTGGCGGCGGCGCTGGAGGCGCATGTCGCGGCTGACACGATCGCGCTGGTCAGCGTGCACTGGGCGAACAACGAAACGGGCGTGATCGAGCCGATTGCGCAACTGGCGCAGACGGCAGCCACGTTCGGTGCGGCACACGCGGATCGGCGGGTGCTGTTCCACACGGATGCGACGCAGGCGGTGGGCAAGATCCCGGTGGATGTGAGCACGCTGCCCATTGACATGCTGACGATGTCGGCACACAAGTGGCACGGGCCCAAGGGCGTGGGGGCGTTGTATGTGCGGCGGGGGGTGAGGCTGACGCCTCAGATGCGCGGCGGGCCGCAGGAACGCGAACGGCGCGGCGGCACGGAAAACGCGCCGGCGATCGTGGGCATGGGCGTCGCGGCGGAACTGGCACGCGTGTTTGTCGATGATGAACAGGCGGTGGCGCGGCAACGCGCGCTGCGCGATCGGTTTGAACAGGCGATTCGCGAAGCGTTGCCCGACACGGTGACGCACTCGGCGAGCGATGCCAATCGCGCCCGGGCGCACGGCGGGCGGTTGTGGAACACGAGCAACCTGGGGTTTCCGCGACTCGAAGCGGAGGCGATTCTGCTGGGGCTGAGCGAGCGCGGCGTGTGCGCCTCGGCGGGGGCGGCATGCTCCAGCGGATCGCTCGAACCATCGCCCGTGCTGTTGGCGATGGGCATCGAAGAACCGGTGGCGCACGGTTCGGTGCGCTTCTCGCTCAGCCGTTACACGACGGATGCGGAAATCGACGCCGCGATCGAACTGGTGCCCCAGGTGGTGCGGCGCGTGGGGCGGACGCTGCCGGTGTGAGGGGGAGGTTCAAAGTTCAAGGTTTTCGAAGGGAACGCCTGCACCAGTCGTGGCAGCGTCGCGGTTTCAACCTTGCACCTTGCACCTTGCACCCATTATTCAATACGGTTTCCGCTGAAAGTACCACCACTCGACCACCATCACACCCAGCGCGATCATCAGGACGGTGCGCCAGTAGGCGTGGTCGGTTTTGACTTCGGCGGCGGCGGCCTGGACGGATTGCTCGCGGAACTCGACCGTGGGCTCGGCATAAAGCGAACTCTCCCGCGCGCTGACGAGGCTGGCGCCCACCGTAGCGACGGCTGAACCGCTCAGGCCCGTTTCCTCCACGACATATCGGCCCACGTACGGCGCGGCGATGCCCTGCAACTGCGAACGCGCATCGCTTTGCATCGTGCGCGATTCGCCCCGCGGCGGACGCACCCGGTAACGCTGCTGCGGCGACACCTTCAACGGCGGCAGCACGCCCGTCGATTGAGCCGTCGTCTCCGACAGGCCCGCCTGATGCATCGCGATGTCCACCAGATTCTGCAGCATCATCACGAAGTAGATCGAGTAATGCTGCGTGGAATCGTGCGTGTGGAAGAGCTGGTAATAGGTGACATCCTCGTTGTTGCGGTGACGCAGCAGCAGCGGCCCGCTTTGGCCATACACCAGCACCTCGAACCCGCGCGCTTCCAGTTCCGCTTCGCCCACCTCCGGCGCCCAAGCGGGCTGCTTCATCAACACGTGGTCGTCGAGTTGCAGGTAGCGCAGCAGTTCATCGTTTCGCTGCCAATCGACGACGAGGGAGGGTTCATCCCTGAGCGTGATCAGCTCGTTGAGTTCGGGCGGGATGATGTTGATGAACATGCGCGTGGGGGCGGTTCTGTCGAGGTCGGCTGGGTCATCGCTGACGATGATGTCAAAGCTGGCGGGGGTGGCGGCACCGGCGGCGGGGAAGACGCGCACGCCGCTCATCGCGCCGAACGCCAGGCGATGGCGGTGCAGCGAATCGGGGATGTAGACCCAGACCGGCCGGGCGGGCGCGAGGTCGAGATACGCGCGGTTGTCGCTGAGGAGCGCATCGAACGCATCGGTGGTGAGGCGCAGCTCAAGCGATGTGGCGGAAGCGCCCTGCACGGACCATGCGAGGCGCTGCAGTTGGCCGGGCGCGATGACGAGTTGCTGCGGCGTGGTGACGGGCTCGCCATCCTGAAACAGTTCGAGCGTTGCGGTGACGGGCGACCCGCCGGTGACGTTCTGCGAACCTTCGATGGAGGCGAAGACATCCCACTGGTTGTCGCCGGCACGTCGGGCGTTGAACGCGGTGATGCCGAAGTTCGGCCCGGCGGGCGGAAGCTGCTGATACTCCAGCCGGAACGGCAGCGGGAAATCCGCCCGCGCCGGAAAGTTGCCATCCGAGAGAAGCAGCACGCGCTCGAACGGCTCGGTCTGCGCCAGTGCCGCGGTCATACGCAGCGCATCCTCGATGTCGCTGGGCACATCCTCGACGACAAGCGCATCGAGTGCATCGCGGAGGATGCGTTTGTTGCTGGTGAAGTCGGTGAGCTTGCGCGCGGTGCGTGAAAAGGCGATGAGGGCGATTTCCTGTCGTGAGCCCAGGCCATCGATCATGCGGTGGACCTGCTGCCGCGCCGCTTCGAGTCGGGAGGTGCCGCCCTGTCGATCGAGCGCGCCCATGCTGGCGGAGGTGTCGATGAGGATGGGCAGGCGCTGCACATCGGAGACGTTGCCGCGCATGTAAGGCTGCATGGCCGCGAGCACGATGGCGCACAAGAGCAGCAGTTGGAGCAGCAGCAGGAGATTGCGTTTGAACTTCTGCAGCGGTGAGTTGACGCGGTTGTCGTTGAGCACCTGCCGCCAGAGGACGAGCGAAGGCACCTCCTGCCGCGGCCGCTTGAGCTTGAGAAAGTAAAGCAGGACCAACGGCCCAATCAGAAGAAAGAGCCACGCCCCGCCCAACGCATAAAAACCCGGCCAACTCATGCGACGCTCCTCGGGAGCGAACGGTTGAAGTTCAAAGTGCAGAATTCAAAGTGCAAACGCGTCATCATTCAGAATCACGGCACGCTCCACTTCCTCGATCACGGTGGCGCGAAACCATGGTGAACTCCTTTGCTTGTCCCCCCTTGTGCGGAAACATTCTAGCCGGCTCCTGTCGTGGCACGGCGGCGGTCACACCACCCAACCCTGTCGGCGCAGGACGTCGAGCAGGATGTGGCGAATGTCGTCGCCGGAGCTGATGGCGAGGAATCGGCCGCTGCGCTGGCGGGCGATCTGTTCGAGGTTGCGGGTGAAGTTTTCGCGGTATTCGTGGTACAGGCCGATCAGGTCGCCCGCGGCGGAAACATCGAGCAGTTGCTGCGTTTCGCTGTCGACCATGCGCAGGTCGCCGGTGAGTTCCGGGTCGAGTTCGGTGGGGCTCATGATCTGAATGGCGAAGGGTTCGAGGCCCGCGGAGTAGAGCACGTTGAAGCTTCGCCGCAGGTCGCCGTGGGTGAAGAAGTCGCTGAGGACGACGGCGATGCCGCGGCCGCGATGCCGGGTGAGCATCAGGTCGATCGCCTCATCGAGGGGCGCTTCGCCTCCGCCCTGGATGTTTTCGATGAAGTTGAAGAGCTTGCGCATGCTCTGCCTGCCGCTGCATGGGCGGAGCATGCCGATGTTGTTGTCGCGCTGGTTGAAGGCATAGACGCTGACGCGTTCGAGGTTCATGAGGCCCATGACGCCGAACGCCGCGGCGAGCTGTTTGGCGCGGGTGAGTTTGTCCTCGAAGGTCATGCTCGTCGACGCATCGATGAGAATGGTGACGTGCATTTCCTCTTCCTGCTGGAAGAGCTTGAGGTACGGCCGGCGAAGTCGGGCGAAGATGTTCCAGTCGACGAAGCGCACATCGTCGCCGAGCGAGTAGTTGCGGTAGTCGGCGAACTCGGTGGATTGCCCGCTGCGGCCGCGCAGATGCTCGCCGCGCGACCGGTTGGTCAGCCGCCGATTGGGGTTGAGCCGCAACCGTTCGACATAGCTGAGCAACTGATGGTCGAGCAGCTCGGTGATGCGAGGTTGTTGGGATGCCTGGGTCATGCTTTTAGCCGCAGAATGCGTTGAATTACAAAGAACACCAGGGACACGGAGGAAGGCAGGGATTCATGGTGTCGCTGCGCGATGCGGCGCATCGGGTCGAACCCTCTGATTCCATCGAATTCGTCCGTATACCACATGTCTTCGCGCCGCTTTTCTTCGTGTTCTCTGTGCTCTTTGTGGTTGAATCCTCACGCAGTTTGTTCAACGGTTTCGGTGGTCAGTTCGTCGATGAGGTCGGTCATGGCGAGGTTTTCGGCCTGGCCGTCGTAGTTGAGCAGCACGCGGTGCTGGAGCACTTCGTTGGCGAAGTGACGGATGTCCTCGAAGGCGACGTGGACGCGGCCCTCGGCGAGCGCGCGCACCCGGCCGGCACGGATCAGCGCCTGCGCGGCGCGGGGTGAAGCGCCCCAGCGCACAAACTGACGCACCCGCTCGGTCGAAAACTCCGATTCCGGATGCGTGCCCAGCACCAGCCGCACCGCGTAATCGCGAATCGGGTCGGCCACCACTACCTTGTCCAGCACCTGTCGCAGTTCCATGATGCGCGGCCCGTCGAGTACCTTCGTCACCGCGATCTTCTTCTTCAGAATGGTGCGGCTGACCACTTCGTTCAGCTCGTTGCGGTTGATGAACGGCACGTTCACCTTGAACATGAAGCGGTCGAGCTGCGCTTCGGGCAGCGGGAAGGTGCCTTCCTGTTCGATGGGGTTCTGCGTGGCGAGGACGAAGAACGGCTCGGTGAGCTGGTACGTCGTGCCGCCGGTGGTGACGGAGTGCTCCTGCATGGTTTCGAGCAGGGCGGACTGCGTTTTGGGCGTGGCGCGGTTGATTTCGTCGGCGAGCAGCAGTTGCGTGAAGATCGGGCCCTTGCGGAACTCGAAGCTGTAGCGACCCTGATCGTCGGCGTTCATGATGTTGGTGCCGATGATGTCCGCGGGCATGAGGTCGGGGGTGAACTGGATGCGGCGGAACTCCAGGTCAAGCACGCCGGACAGCGCCTTGACCAGTTCGGTCTTGCCCAGTCCCGGCACACCTTCGAGCAGCACGTTGCCGCCACAGAACAGCGCCACCAGCGCCGCTTCCACCACGCGCTCCTGCCCGACGATCACCTTGCCCACCTCCGCGCGGATGCGAGCCAGATCGTCCTTGAAACGCTGGGCCTCTTCTTTCAGTACCGATGGATCAGTCATCGTCATGATGTCGCCTCGTTAGGGTTGAGCCACGGATGAACGCGGGCGGATACGGATGCGGGGTTGACTCGTCTTGCTTTATCGGTGTCCATCTGTGTTGAATCTGTGGATCAATTGTCTTTCTCACGCTGCTTGCGTTTGAGGGCGAGCAGGCGTTCGGTGGTGGACGTCGTGTCCGTGGGTTCCTGCGGTTGGTCGTCGGCTTTGGGTTTGGTGGTCGGTTTGGTCGGTGCGGCGGCGGTGAGGTCCAGGCCATCCGTGCGCTTCGTCGGCATCGGCCGCGGCGACAGCGGCGTGGCCTCATCACGCGACTTGAGTTGCGTCGACACCGTCTCCTTGCGGCGGCGCAGGGCATCGAGCGTCTGCTGCGATTCGCCCGACGATCGCGAGCGGAACCACGACCCCACCAGCGCCCAATCCATCTGCACGCGGCGAATCCCCACATCGTGCAGCACGAGCAGCGCGATCAGCAGCCACAGCCACCACACATCCGCCACGGGAGACGAGCTGCGCCGCACGGTGCGGTCCACGCCATAGACTTCCTTGCCCGTCATCTCAGGGGTGAGGATGCGACCATCGGTGGCGTTCGTAATCTGCTCGATGGTGATGGGGTCGGCCCGGAAGCGCATGAACTCCTGCGAATAGGGCAGGGCGAACCCGCCGTGAACGCGTTCGGCGAACCGGATGGGTTCGCCATCGGGGTCGAGGTTGGCGCTGTCGTCGGGCACGCTGCCGTTCTGCGTGGTCGCCATGATCTGGTAGCGGCCGATGCCGGTGAGGGGGAAGCGTCCTTCGTAGCGGCGCGGCCCGGTCTGTTTGAGCGGCACGACCTGCTGGTTGCCATCGGGCCCATCCACGACCGCTGCCATTTCGAGGAACCTGGCTTCCTCGGCGTGATCCTCGATGATGACCACGCCTTCGGAACCGGCGGGGAACGTGTCGATGCGCAGGTTGCCCGCCTGCTGCACGCGGGAGATGTCGGTGATGAGCTGCCTGACGAAGGCTTCGTACTGTTCCCAGTTGAGCCAGTCGGCACCCCAGCGCGGGGACAGGTCGCTGGTGAAGGCGGCGCTTTTGCCGATGCCGTAGTTCCACCGCGCCAGCACCGGGTCCTGATCCTCGGAGTCGGGCACGAGCAGCACGTTGGCGGCCGGGGCGCCCTTGATGGTGGTGATGACGTAGCCGTTGAGCTTGGGCACCGCGTTGATGTCCTTGAGGATCTGCGATGGGTAGCCGACGGCGGGGACGAACTCCTTGTTCTGGATCATGCTGCGTCGCAGCGTCTTGGCTTCACGGATGAAGATGGAGGGCAGGCGTTTTTCATCGCCCGCGGCATAGAGCAGGTAGTGCTTGCCGCCGGTGAGTCGCGGGATGACGACCATCGGGTGGTTGACGGGCAGGGTGAGCCCGGCGGGGGAATTCTGCGGGATTTCGTGCGGGAAGACGACGACGGTGGTGATGGAGATGTTGTTGTCGGCGAATTCCTTGAGCAGCGCGGCCGAGGGCGGCGCAGGGTCGCCGTCGGAAATCATGATCATGTGCTTGGTGGCGGCGTCGGAGTTTTTCAGGCCCTGCAGCGCCAGTCGCATCGGCTGGGCGAAGTCGGGCATGTCCCAGATTTCCGCGCCGTTGATCTTGATCGCCATCTCTTCGTATTCGCTCACGGGGGTGAGCGGGAAGATCCAGCCGGAGATGCCGCCGCCGTAGGACAACGCCCCGGCTTCATCGAACTCGCTGAGCACCTTGATGGCCTGCTTGGTGATCTGCTTGGCCCAGGTGTTGCCCTGCGCGAACTCGCAGGTGTGCAGCAGCACCGCCAGCGCCGCCTTGGGCATGACCTTGCGCTGGGTGATGTCCATGGTGACGGGCAGGACGTCTTCGATGGCGGTGCGGTGGTAGCCGCCGGGCCCGAAGCTGTTTTCCCCGCCCACCATGAGGAAGCCGCTGCCCTGGTTGCGCACCGCATCGTGCACCGCCCGCAACTGGAACGTGTCGAACAGATCCGCCCCCACGTTGGCGAACACCACGCAGTCGTAAGGCAGCAGCCCCAGCGGTTCACGCGGCACCTCGTACGCCGTGACCACCTCCACCCGTCGTTCGGCACGCTGCAGCGCCTCGACCATCGGCTGCCAGTCCAGCGGGTTGCCCTGCGGGTCGGTGACGACCAGCACCTTGCCCTCGCCCTGCAGGTAGAGGTAGCTGATGGCGCGGTTGTTGTCCGGCACGCCGTCCTGCCCGTGCGGCAGCTCGATCGACGCGGTGTACTCGTAGAAGCCCGGGTCGCGCATCGGCAGGGGGATGGCGAAACGGTTCTTGCCTGCTTCGAACTCCACTTCCTCTTCGAAGATGACCTGATCGTTTTCCTGAAGGATGAGCTTGCCCTTGCCCGGTGCGATGGAGGAGATGATCGCCGCCGCTTCGTAGGTTTCGCCGGTTTTGACCAGTTTGGGCAGTTGCAGCCGTTCAATCCAGACTTCGTTCTGGTAGTCGTACTGAATGGGCAGGACATCGACGGCGATGCCGCGCGACCGCAGATCGTCGAGCACGGCGGGCAGCGTGCCCTCGGTGGACACGCCATCGGTCACCAGCACGATGCGGCCCTGCGTGTCGTCCTTGACGAGTGCGGCGGCGAGGCTGAGGCCCTTTTCGATGTTCGTGCCGTCCGGGCTGACCCGCGCGTTGATCGCTTCGAAGGGGAAGCTCATCGCCGGGGGCAGTTCCACCGCTGCCTCGCGGGAGAAGACGACCAGGCCCGCTTCATCGCGCGGCGGCTTGCTGGTGGCGACCCGCGAAACGAACGTGAGCGCTTCTTCCTGCAGTTCCCGCGCGATGGAGGGCGAGACGTCCACGGCGAAGATCACGGCCATACGCTCGTTCTTCTGCACCGCGCGTGGTTCGGCGATCATGGCGACGACGATGCCCAGAAGGAGCATGCGGCAGAGGAACGCGGCCGTCGCCCGTCCGCCGCGCAACCCGCTGTACCCCGCCACGTGCATCCACCAGAACCAGGGCGCCAGCGCCATGAGCGCGAACGCCCACGGTGCGGTGAAGCTCACCGTGTTGAACAGTTCCAGCCCGCCGATGACCGCGGCATACACCACCAGGAACGCCAGCAACGGCACGATCGCGCTCGGCGTCACTCCGCGGCGCGGCGGCGGAAACACCGACTGAAACACCCGCGTCACCCGCGCAGCACGCGCCCGCCCCGAACCGACAGGCCGGGCAGAGCGTGGCGAGGGGTTGGAGCGGGACGTTGCCAAGGAAACTCCGGGACGGAGGGGAAAGCTTAAATGACTGAATCACGAATGCCGAAGCACGAAAACCCTTAGCCACGGATGAACACCGATGAACACGGATAAAGCCAATGAGGCGGAACCGCGAATGGACGCGAATGGGACGCGAATGTTCAAACCATGAGAGCGTCGCCACTGTTCTACTTCAAATCCCTCAAATCCCGTTCATCCTGTCTGAAAAAAAACTCCCTGTCTTTATCTGTGCCCATCGGTTTCCATCTGTGGCTAACACAAACTACTGCACCAGTTCGACGATCCGCGCGTTGGCGGTGTCGGCGATTTTGATGCGGTTGTGAGTGTCGACGTTCAGCGCCCACGGCGTCAGCAGTTGTTCCTCGCCTCGGCCGGGCGAGCCGAAGCGGCCGAGCAACTGGCCGTCCAACGTGAACTTCGACACCCGCGCGTTCTGATACTCCAGCACATACACGCACTGGTCCGGCCCCACGGCGATGCCATACGGCATGCCAAAGTCGTGCGCATCGTCCGCCGAGGGATCAACGCCCGAACTCACATCGATGGCGGCGTTGCCTCCCGTGCGCGACGGCAGCTTGGCGATCCAGTCGCGGCCGAAGAGCCCCAAATAATCCCCCGCGCCGCTGAAGATGTGCACGCACCCCTTTTCCACATCGCTGATGAAGAGGATGCCCGCGTCGTAGCGTTCCACCGCGTCACCCGCGCCCGCGGCGGGGCGGCACCATGCGATCGATTGCGGACGCGACAATCGCCCCGGTTCCAGCCCCGGGCCGGCAATCGTCAGAAGATGCTCGCCATCCACGGTGAACTTCTGCACGCGATCGTTGCCCCCGTATTCGGCGACGTAAAGATGCCCCTGGTCATCCTGGACGATCGACACGGGAAAACGGAACTGCCCCGCCGCATCGCCCTGCGACCCAAACGCACCCACTACGTTACCATCCGGTTCGAAGAATACCACCCTGTAATAGTGCGTGTCCGCCACCGCGATACGGCCATCGGCGAGGTAACACGCCCCCTCGGGGCGGCCCTGATCGTGGCGCGGCATCTCCCACTGACGCGTCAACTGCCCCGATGGATGAAACACCAGCACCCGTCCCGCCGTGTCCAGCACCAGCAGCTCATCCCCCGGGCCGAACGTGATCGACCGCGGCGAGGGGATGCGCGGCCCGGCGGGGGGCATCGCGTGATACACCACCTCCTTCACCGCAAGCGTTGGATCCCCGCCTCCGCCACAACCGCCCAGCGCTGCCGTCACCGCCACGAGCAGCATCGTCACGATGCGCAGCATCACGCGGTCGCCGCGCCGCCACGCTCTGCCGCTGGGCCGATGCGTCACCTGTCGTGATGTTTGCGTGCGCTCATCGCTGAGCTGCGTCACATCGAACGCACCGCAGCGCCGGGCATCCCGCACGACAAACGCGCTCGCCGGTCCGGCGGGCAGCAGTTCAAGTCGCTCCGGCCGCAGACAAACCGCTTCGCGCGATCGCGCGGACGGTGACGCGACACGTTGTGCTGCCACCGTAACGCTGCTGTGCGATGCACCCGTTGCGCCGTTGCCGTGTGGCGTCGCTTCATCGCGTGGCATCGCTGCATCGAGCCACTGCGCCGCCTCATCCGGCTCGAACCAGTTGTGCGGGCCCAGCGCATCGGCGAGCTCGCGGGTAGGGGGGCTGTGGTAGAGCGTCGTCACCGCACCATCGTACGTCACTTTGCCCTGATGGATGCACACCACGCGCTGCGCTTGGGCAAGCACGGTCGCCGGGTCGTGGCTGGCGAAGATGAGCGAGCAGTCCGTCGTGTCGATGTGATCGCGAATGACCTGCCAGTATTGGCCGCGCCGCCCCGGGTCGACGTGCGCCAGGGGCTCGTCCATCACCATCACCGCCGGGTTCGCCGCCAGACATCGCGCCACCGCCAGCCGCTGCCGTTCGCCCTGCGACATCGTGTCGGGCATCGCCCCCGCCCGGTCGAGCAGGTCGAACACCGTCAGCAGGTGCGTCGTGCGACCGGCACGCTCCGGCCCCGCCCCTTGCACGCGATCCAGATGCGCCCGGGCTGTGAGGTGCGGCCACAACCCTCCATCGTGAGGCACCCAGTACACCGGCAGCGCAAAACCGCTCGCATCGACATGACACCGCAGCCCGTCGCGCGATCGACGGTCCGGCCGCTCAAACCCCACCAGCAGATTCAACAGCGACGTCTTGCCCGCCCCCGAAGGCCCGATCACCGCCGTCACCCCCGGCTCGATCGCCAACGACACCCCGGCCAACCGCGGCGAACGTCGCCCCCCGAGCCAGAGTTGCTGAAGCGTCCATAAAGACATGGGGTGAATGCCGAATGACGAATGACGAATGCCTAATCACCAATACTTAATCACTAATAACGAATCTGCTGATCGCCCCGATCAGCCCCACCAATCCCGCCGCCAGCACAAGGTTCATCGCCACGCGGGCGGCGAGCACATCGTACTGGCCGTAGTGCATGTTGTTGTACGCCATGACGGTGCCCGGGGTCGCACCCGCCGGGGCGAGCAGCGCCGTGGCCGTCAACTCGAAATATGCCAGACAGAACACGATGAACGCCACCCACACCATCGGCCGCAACCACGCATGGGCGAGCAGCCGCCTTCCCGATCGCCGCACCGATGACGCCTCCGCCTGTCGCAGCATCGTCGCCAGATGCGTCGCCCCCGCATGTCGCGGCCCCAGCAGCGCCACCAGCAACACCGCGATCGGCAGCAACCACAACCCGTGCGCCACCGTCAACGGCAGCACCGTGTCGTACTGCCCGCGCAGCAAGGGCGTCTGAAACGCCGCCATCACCGCCATCGCCACCACCAGCGGCCCGAACAGCCCCGGCACACACGCCGCCAGCGCCACCGGCCCGCGGCTGTACCGTCGCAGCACCAGCGCCGCCGTCACCGTCACCGCCGCCGCGATCGCACCCTGTCGCACGCCCCAGCCCAGTTGCTGCAGCGTGCCCAGCGTCAGGTCCTGTCGCATGAGCTGCGACCAGCCGCGCACCGCTCCCGCGCCGATCACGTAAAGCGGATACCCGCATCCCACCGCTGCGCCAAGCGGCAGATACGCCCACCCCGCCGCCGTGGCCAAAGGATGTCGCCGCCGCTCCGCCATCGGTTCCGCCGTCCCGCGTCGCCCATCGCGCAACAGCATCCAGACGATCGGCGTCAGCACCGCCGCCTGACACGCCAGCGGCACCGCCGTCAGCCGCAGCGTCGCATCCAACGGCACGCGCGCCGCCTGCGCATCGAAGATCACCGTCGTCCACGTCCGCGCATCGAGCAGCCACGCGATCTCGAACTCGACAAACGTCAACAGCATCACCGCCGCACCCGCCACGATCAGCCGCCTCGCCGAACCGCGCAGCACCATGCCCAACGATCGATGCCGACCCGCCAGCTTCGCCGCATGCTGCGCCGCCGGCCCCACCGGCGCAGCGGGTGTCACCCACACAATCAACACCGCCACCGGCACCCCCCGCGCCAGCAGAATCGCCCGGTACAACCACTCCGCCCACATCGGCTCGCGCACCCACGACAACGCGATCGGCCGATACGCATAAGCCGTCAACAGCGTCGGCGTCAGCAGCGGCGCCAACAGCAATCCCCACATCACCACGCCGCGCCACCACCGCCTCCCAGCCGAACCACGCTCCACGCATCCCACCACCAGCCACGCCAACCCCACCGCCGGCAGTGCCACCACCACCGCGCGCCACAGCGCCCACAAACACTCCTGGGCAATGCTCAACGCACGTACTCCGTCTTCAGCCAGTCCAGACACCGCATCCGCGCTTCGTGCAGATCGGTCAACGGATACGCATCCCGCGCCCAGATGCGAAGCTGACGCACTTCCTCCGGCACCCGCGATTCATCGACAGGCCCCAACGGAATCTGCCGCGCACTGGAGTTGGCGAGCATGATCTCCACCTCCTCCGAAAGCAGATAATCCACCAGCTTCTTCGCATTCTCCGGGTTCGGCCCGCCCTTGATGATCGCCACCGTGTTGGGAATGCAGATCGTGCGGCGGCGTCCCGTTTCGTCCTTCACATACACCGGCGCCATCCGAATCGCGTGCCCCATGTCACGCCCCAGAAAATAGTCATCCGTGTCGGTGAAGCCGATGTCGCACACCCCATGCGCGACCAGGTCGCGCGTCGTCGCGTTGCCGCCGCGCTCGATCAACCCGCGCTGCCGTGTCGTGGCGTGCCACTGCCGCATCGCATCCTCGCCGAGCAACCGCCACATGACGGCATAATGCGACAGCGTCGTGCCGTAGAGCGGCCGGGCAATCGCCACGCGCGACAGGTCGTCGCCCGCCAGCACCGCTTCGATCGCCGCGTCGCGTTCCGCTTCCTCCGCCGTCGCCGCCGGCCAGCTCGCGTTGAGCGCATAGACCCGCAGCCGGGCCGCGAACCCCACGTAATGCCCTTGAGCATCCTTGTGCGCATCGGGAATGCGCGAAAAGCCCGGCCCCTGATACGGCGCAAGCAACCCGCGCTCCTTCAGCTCCACCGTCCCCAGCAGCAGGTTGTTCCAGAACACATCGCATCGCGGCTGATCCGCCTCCGCAATGATCGACTCGGTCAGCCCCAGCGACTTGGTCGCTTCCGTGTCGTACTTCACCCGCACCCTGATGCCCGTCTTCTTCGTGAAGGCGTCGAGCACCTGCCGCGAGTACACCTCATCGTGGGCGCAGTACACCACCAGGTCCGCCTCGCCCTCGTCGCCGCCCGAACAACCCCAAACCACGCACGATGCGACCAGGGCCAAAGCGAACATCAGTCGATTCACGCCTGCACACTCCTATTTGAAGCAGTTGGACACCACCGCGGAACAGAACCGCGGGGGAACACTCACGCAACGCCGAGGGGTTGGCGCAAGTGCGCGAACGCTGCGCGAGCCGCGCTGAACGCTGGCTCACAGACTGCCCGCGGGCGGCGCATCCGATCCGCCCGGCGCGGGGGCAGCGCCGCCACCCGTCGAAGGCGTCGGGGCGGGTTCCGGCTCGAGGTTCTCAAAGTAACGCTGAATCGCGTCGCGATACCCCGGAGGCACATCTTCCGACTGCACCGCCGCGCTCACTTCCTGACGCACCTCGTTGAGCGCCTGGCGATATTCCTGACGCGCTTCACCCTTTTCCGAAAGCTCACGCGTCTTCCAGCCCGCCAGAATCTTGCCGCGCTGCAGCTTGCTCGGGGCACGCTCGTCCCGGCTGGCCATCTGCTGGTTCGGATCCTCCTCACGAGGTCCGCCCCCGCCGTCGGGTTCGCCTTCGCCCATCCCCTCGCCCATCATCTGGCTGCCGCCCTTGCCCATCATTTTCTCGAGCATTTCCGCGTATTCCGCCAGCGAGTTGCACCCCTCGCATGCCTCGCCGTCCAGCCCCTCCTGCTGGTTCGCCTGCATCGCCTTGCGCAACGCGTCCATCGCTTCCTTCAACGCCTGCTCGTCGCGCATCATCTGCGCGAGCTGTTCCGCCTCCAGCTCCGAAAGCTGCATCGACTCCATCGCAGCCTGCAGCCCCTCGCCCTGCATCCCCTCCATCTGATCCATCTGCATCTGCTGCATCGCGCGATCCAGCGCATCGGCAAGCTGCTGCGCGCCCGCCTGCTGTGCAGCGTTCTTCATCTCCTGCAACTGCTGCTGAATCTGCTGTTGAAGCTGCTGCTGCTTCGCCGGGTCCTTCTCCTGCGCAAGCTGCCGCATCTGATCCTGAATCGATTCGATCTTTTCCGTCAGATCGCTCGCATCGCCCTGCTTGAGCTTGTCCATCGCCTGACGCATCGGTGTGTTCTGCATGCCGCCAAGCTGCTGAAGCGCCATCGCGCTGCGCATGCCCTGTTCACGCTGCTTCGCTTCCTGCGACCGCTTTGCCAGCTCGCCGATCTGCATCTGCTTGTCGCGCAGCCGACGCAGGTTGCCCGGCTGATCCTCGCGTTTCATCGACTGAAACGCACGCATCAGCTCATCGATCGCGTGCTGCACTTCGGGCGACTGTGCCGCGGCCGGCTCCACCCGGTTCAGCGCCGCCTTGCGCGCTTCGGTCGTCTTCACCGTCTCCACGAGTTGCTGACGCCGCTGCTCTTCCAGCTCGCGCTCTTCGCCGAAGTTGAAGGGGTCGAACTGCGGCAGCAGCGTCGCCAGCGCCAGCGCGATCAGCGCCGTCACCGCCTGCCCGCCACGCCGACTGAACGTGAACGGCACCACCGTTGCCGGCTTCACGCTCGCCGCCGCCTGCTCCGCATCCACCTGCACCAGC
Organism: uncultured Phycisphaeraceae bacterium; assembly: GCA_964511575.1. Lineage (GTDB taxonomy): Bacteria > Planctomycetota > Phycisphaerae > Phycisphaerales > Phycisphaeraceae > CALKHT01. The sequence continues at coordinate 29,588 of CAZEFM010000029.1, forward strand.
GGCTTGTATTCGCCCGGCGCGGAGTCCAGGAGCGTCGCCGTGAGGAAAAGATCCTTCGCCCCCAGCCGTTTGTCGATCGCATGCGCCGCATCGCTTCGCGTCGGCCGAGGGTACAGCACCAGCGCCAGCACCGCCGCCACCGCGGGCACCGCCGCCACCGTCCACGCCGTGAACACATCGGGCATCAGCCCCAGCCCCTTGCTCGCCACCAGCAGCAGGGCGTACCCCACCGAGGCGAACAAGGTGAACAGCGCCAACCGACCCGCGAACGCGGTCAGATGCATCCGCGCCGCCGTACGCGACACCAGCGAGCCGATCTGCGACGATTTCATGACAAAACTCCCGGGAGACGGACAAGAGGCGACACCGATTAAGTATAACGCCAACATCGGGAAAAAAGGCGCGCGACGCCAGACGTGAGGCAAGAGGTCCGAAGCCGGAAGTCAGAAGCCAGAAGCCAGAAGCCAGAAGCCAGCGGTCAGCGGCCAGTCGCCATCAGCGAACCAATCGGCAATCCCCCTCGGCCCATGGCCCTTGGCCCTACCCCCCCTGGACCCCAGGCCCCGGTCCCTGGACCCTCACCCCCACCCCCACCCCCTCCGCGTAATCCCGCCACAGCCGTTCCGCTTCAGCCTCATCCACCTCGCCATCGAAAACGAACAGCCGGTATCGCCGCACGTGCGTTTGCTTCGGCTCGATCGTCAGCGGCGCATCCTGCACCGGGTTCACGTTCAGGAAAATCAGCCCGTCGTGCATCGTGGCATCCCACGTGCGCAGCTTCTCCGGGTGCGAGGCATTGTCCGGGTGCATCATCAGCAGCACGCCCGCCGCCTTCCCCTCGCCCGCTTCGCCTGCCACACGCACCCACCGTGCCGCCGTGAAGTTCGAATCCGCCCGCTGCCTGCCCTCGCTCGTCAGCAGCGTGCTCCTGTCCTTGTCCCACGTGCCCGGCCCACGATAGCCGAACCCGCTGTACCGATACTGGGGAATCTCCACCGCCTCATCCACCGCCGGCCGATGCGACACCGTGATGTCCAGCACATACCCACGCGCCGGCGCCTCCCCGATCCGCCAGACCCGCACCGTCGCCTCCTCCTCCAGAATCACCCGCTCCGTATCGTAGTTGTGCCTGTCGATCACCTGCGACGTCGCATCGAACCACGCCAAAACAGGCCCGCTGCCCAGCCGCGACACCCCCTCGCCACGCACCATCCCCTCGCCGAACTGCAACTCCCAGCCGTTGAACCGCTTGCCATCCACCGACACATACTTCCAAGGCCACCACACCCCCAGATGATGCAGATGATCCGAAGGCTGCGCCTCCGTCACCACGAAACCGCTCGGCGTGCGCAGCGGATGAATGAACGTGCTTGCCGCAAACTTCTGCCCACCCTTGGGCGCACGCATCGGCGTGATCTGATACCGCAGCAGCTCCGCCTCACCCTGCGACACCACCACCTGATCCGCCACCAGCTCCGCCTGCACCGGCTGCGGCAAAATGCCCGCCACCTCCGCGCGGCGGCGCGAATGGCTCACCATCACAAACCGCCGCGTGCTCCCCGCCGGCGTCCTGCCCCGCAACACAAAGTGCACCAGGGCCGTGCCGTCCACCTGCCGTTCAAGCTGCGCCGGGATCGCCTCCCGCTCCAGCAGTTCCCGCAGCATCGCCTCCGTCGGCTCCGCCACGTCTTCGCCTTCCGCCAGCTCCACCAACCGATGCACCGTGATGAACCCCGGCTGATCCATCGGCGGAACAATCGCCGCGTCCAACCGAAACGACACCGGCGTGTCCACCCGATCCACCGCCCCCGCATCCACCGTCACCGTCACCACCCGCGCCTGCACCGCCCCCGCCCACAACACCGCCGCCACCAGAACCAGACCACCACGCCCCATGCCGCACCCCTTTCAAAGAAACCCAATGGAAATGCACCCCCACATCATAAACGCTCCACCAACCCCCCGGATAACCATCCCCGAGCTTGAACCCCACTCACCAGATCACCAAATCACCACACCACCAAATCGCTCCACCTCCCATTCCGGCTGCCCCACCCCGCCCCGACTGCCATTGCGGCAGACGCCCCGTTCTGCCAGTCGCCGTAACTTCCGCAAAACCCCACGCTTACCGCCAGCCGCATCGGCGCGCCTTTTGCACAAACGGGCCGTAGGATAGTGCCATGGCTGTCAAGTTTCAGGACTATTACCAGGTGCTCGGCGTCAAACGCGACGCCTCCGCGGATGAGATCCAGCGTGCCTACCGCAAGCTGGCGCGCCAATACCATCCCGACGTCAACAAAGCCCCCGAGGCCGCCGAAAAGTTCAAGCAGATCGGCGAAGCCTACGAGGTGCTCAAAGACCCCGAGAAACGCAAAAAATACGACGCCCTCGGTGCCAGCTGGCGACAGGGACAGGACTTCCGACCGCCCCCCGAATGGCAGCAGTTCCAGTTCCGACAGCGACCCGGCGCAGGCGGCTTCCAGTTCAGCCCCGAAGGGTTCAGCGACTTCTTCGAAATGTTCTTCGGCGGAGCGCGACGCGGACAGCCCGGCTTCGACACCGATCACGCCGACCCCTTCGCCCAGTTCCAGCAGCGCGCCCACGCCAAACGCCAACCCGCACGCGCCGAAGCCAACATCACCATCGGGCTCGAGGAAGCCTACCACGGCTCAACGCGATCCCTCACCCTCCAGACCCCCGATGGAGCGACGCGCAACATCGATGTCAAAATCCCGCCCGGCACCACCGACGGCTCACGCATCCGACTGCGAGGCCAGGGCGCCGACGGCGGCGACCTCCTGCTCAAAATCAACCTCGCGCCCCACCCGCGCTTCGAAGTCGCCGGACACGACCTCACCACCGAACTGCGCATCAGCCCCTGGGAAGCTGCCCTCGGCGCCAAGGTCCCCGTCCACACCCTCGATGGCACGCTCAACGTCACCGTCCCCCCCGGCGCAAGCAGCGGCGCACGACTCCGACTCGCCGGCCAGGGCCTGCCCAAACGCGGCAAGGAACGAGGCGACCTCTTCGTCCGACTCAAAATCGTCGTCCCCAAAACCCTCAGCCCCAAAGAACGCGAACTCTACGAAAAAATGAAAGCCGAGTCCGAGTTCAACCCCAGACCCGATTAACAGCCGGGCACGGATAAAGGCAGGAGTTTGGAGAGCGTTTTATTTAGACAGGCAGGATGACTTTCCCCCGGAGGCGCCATGGACCCCAACCGATTAACCCAGAAGTCGCAGGAAGCGCTGCACGCGGCTCAATCCATTGCCGTCAAGCGTGGCCACCAGGAAGTGGACGCGTTGCACCTGCTGCTTGCCCTGTGTGAACAGCCCGAAGGACTCGTGCCGCGCCTCCTGCAGAAGCTGCAGCGACCTGTCGATGTCATCATCGCCGAGGTGCAGCGACAACTCGACCGCAAACCCAGCGTCAGCGGGCCGGGCGGTGAGCCGGGCAAGATCTTCATCACCCAGGAGCTCAACCAGCTCTTTGTCGATGCCGAGGCACAGGCCAGACGGCTGAAGGACGAATACGTCTCGGTGGAACACCTGCTGCTCGCGATGCTCGACAACCCGCGCGCCGAAGCGGGCAAGGTGCTCAAGGGCCTGGGCATCACGCGCGATGCGCTGCTCAACGTACTCACCCAGGTGCGGGGGCATCAGCGCGTCCACAGCGCCAACCCCGAGGAAACCTACGAAGCCCTCGACCGCTACGGCCGCGACCTCGTCAACGAGGCACGCACCGGCAAGATGGACCCGGTCATCGGCCGCGATGAGGAAATCCGCCGAACCATCCGCATCCTCTCACGCAAAACCAAGAACAACCCCGTGCTCATCGGCGAGCCCGGCGTCGGCAAAACCGCCATCGTCGAAGGACTCGCCCAGCGCATCGTGCGCGGCGACGTGCCCGAAGGACTCAAGGACAAAACCATCTTCGCCCTGGATATGGGCGCGCTGATCGCCGGCGCCAAGTACCGTGGCGAATTCGAGGAACGGCTCAAGGCCGTCCTCCAGGAAATCAAGGCGAGCGAGGGGCGCATACTGCTGTTCATTGACGAGCTGCATACCATCGTCGGCGCGGGCAAGGCCGAGGGCGCCATCGACGCCGGCAACATGCTCAAGCCCATGCTGGCGCGCGGCGAGCTGCACTGCATCGGCGCAACCACGCTCGATGAATACCGCCAGCACATCGAAAAGGACGCCGCGCTCGAACGACGCTTCCAGCCCGTTCTTGTCGATCAACCCACGGTGGAGGACACCATCTCCATCCTGCGTGGTCTGCGCGAGCGCTTCGAGGTGCACCACGGCGTGAAGATTCAGGACGCCGCCCTCGTCGCCGCCGCCGTCATGAGCAACCGCTACATCTCCGATCGCTTCCTGCCCGACAAGGCGATCGACCTCGTGGATGAGGCGTGCGCCATGATCCGCACCGAGATGGACTCGATGCCCGCGGAACTCGACCAGATCACCCGCCGCGTGATGCAACTGGAAATCGAGGAAGCCGCGCTCAAGCACGAGAAGGACGAGAAAAGCCGCGCCCGCCTCACCGAACTGCAGCGCGAACTCGCCGACCTGCGCAACAAGGCCGACACCATGCGCGCCCGCTGGCAGCAGGAAAAGGATGAACTGCACAAGGTGCAGCACCTGCGCGAGGAAATCGAGCAGCTGCGCCTGCAACTGGAACAGGCCGAACGCGCTTACGACCTGGAAAAAGCCGCGGAAATCCGCCACGGCAAGCTGCCCCAGTTGCAGCGCCAGCTTCAGGAAGCCGAAGCTGCTTCAACCGATGGCGATCACATGGTGCGCGAACAGGTCACCGAGGATGAGATCGCCCAGATCGTCTCCCGGTGGACGGGCATCCCCGTGGCGCGGCTCGTCGAAGGCGAACGCGAAAAGCTGCTCAAGCTCGATGAACTGCTGCACCAGCGCGTCATCGGGCAGGATGAAGCCGTGCAGCTTGTCGCCGATGCCGTCATCCGCGCACGCGCCGGTATCAAGGACCCCCGGCGGCCAATCGGCTCGTTCATCTTCCTCGGACCCACCGGCGTGGGCAAAACCGAACTCGCCCGCGCGCTCGCCGAAGCGCTCTTCGACAGCGAGGAGAACATCGTCCGCATCGACATGAGCGAGTACATGGAACGACACGCCGTGTCGCGACTCATCGGCGCGCCTCCGGGATACGTCGGCTACGAGGAGGGCGGACAGCTCACCGAAGCCGTGCGACGCAAACCCTACAGCGTCGTCCTCTTCGATGAAATCGAAAAGGCGCACAACGACGTCTTCAACGTGCTGCTGCAGATTCTCGACGACGGCCGCGTCACCGATTCGCAGGGCCGAACCGTCAACTTCAAGAACACCGTCATCATCATGACGAGCAACATCGGCTCGCAGTACCTCATCGAGGACGCCATGGCGGGCGGCGGGGAAATCAGCTCCTCCACACGCAACCAGGTCATGAGCGAGCTGCGCCAGCGGTTCAGGCCCGAGTTCCTCAACCGCATCGATGACATCGTCCTGTTCCAGCCGCTGCGGTTCGACCAGATCAAGCGGATCGTCGACCTGCAGGCGATGGATGTGACCCGCCGCTTGGCGGAGCGCGACATCACGCTCGAGCTCACCGATGCCGCCAAGGCGCACGTTGCCGAAGCGGGGTTCGACCCCGTCTATGGCGCGCGACCGCTCAAACGCTACATCCAGCACGAACTGGAAACGCGCATCGGCCGCGCCATCATCGCAGGCGACCTGACCGACGGCTCACGCATCCGCGTCGATGCCCAGAACGGCGAGCTGGTCTTCCAGATCGAACCCGCCGAAAACCCCACCCCCACCTGATGCGCGCAATCGAAAGCCCGGGGTAGCCATCCCCGGGCTTTCAGTTTCATTCCGAAGCGCGACGCGCCATGGAGTCTCAAACCTCCGCCAGCTTGCGCGCAATCATCGCGACGTAGTGCAACTCCTCCCCGCGCGCCGACAACCGGTGGCAGTATCGGCGATACGCCTGAATCTGAATCGCGCCGCTGCGAATCAGTTCGCGAATCAACCCCGCAAAACCGCTGGGGTCCTCATCCTCGCTCAGAAAGCTTTCCTTGATCGTGAACGCCAGCCACCCGTTGTGCTCGATGAAACGGCAGGCGTTGATGAACGCTTCGGGTGGAATGTCGCCGTAACCCAGCGCCGCCACGACGCTCAGACAGTTGAACTGCTCCCGCGCCAGCGCTTCCTCCTGTTCGGGTGACAGATCGGTCAGGTCGGCGATGTGATAATCGCTGTAAACGTCCGGCCGATCGCGCAGCGTCGCCTCGCGCGCCTCGTCGATGATGTCGACGCCCACGACGTGTGGCACGCCGATCTTCCGCAGTGTTTCGCCCACCATGCCGTTGCCCGCGCCCACATCCAGCACGCGCAGATCCTCCGGCGACTGCGTGAAATCCGACATCACATCGTCCAGCAGATTCACCACCCGATCGGGTGAACAGCACTTCAGCCGGCGATAGAACAACGCTTCGTAAAGTCCCGGCACGTTGTACAGCTCGTGATAGTTGTGGAACCGAAAGCGCTGCCATCGGCCGTTGAGCTGCACTTCGCACCACTCCTCATCCTGGTCCATGCCCTGTCCTTCCTGCGGAAAACGCAGGGCGAATCGGTCCGGCTTGTGATGGGTCGACGTGTGGCTCTGCGGTCGAGCATCCTTCATCAGGTGTTCTCCTCGAAGCGTTAACAATGCACCAACGATCGCCCTGCGAGCAGCGTCTGAACACAAAACCGCCTCAAATGGAAACGGAAAATCGTTGGCCGAGATATGCCTGCCCACCTTAAGGATTCAATGCGCGATGTCAAATGAAATCGGAAAATACATCGAATTTCCCGATAAAATCACGCTAATTCCGCGCCCCGGGGATCGCCAGCCCCGGGCTTTATCTCCCGCGTGCGTGCGCTGTTGTGTTTGTTCCCTTCACCCACGCGAATCAAACGCATGCACATGATGACGCACCACAGCCGGCGCATTCGCCGCAATCTCCACCGCGATCACATCAAAGCGCAGCGGTCGATCGATCAGGTTGTGCCGTCGTACAAACTGCGTTGCCAGCGTGATGAGCTTGCGCCGTTTCGCTTTCGTCACGTGCATCTCGGGCGTGAACCGCTGCGACGCCGAGGCGCTCGCCTTGACCTCCACGATCACGATCGTGCGACCATCCGGCGCTTGCGCAACAATGTCGATCTCCCCGAGTCGACTGCGCACGTTGCGTGCCAGAATCGTGTAGCCCTGTTCGCGCAGATGATCGGCTGCGCGATCTTCGCCGCGATCGCCCGTCGAGCGTGAACGCCAGCGATGGAGGATGCGCCGCAGAAGGGACATGATGAAGAAGCGGATGGAGCCGAAGTCGAGTTACTGCCCCGCGACGGCGTCGGTCTGGAGATAGCGCGCCACGACGATCGCCAGCACGCGGTCGGTCATTTCCTCGATCGAGGTGTAGCTGCCGCGTTCCAGCAGTTGCTCGCGGTATTGCAGCGTGAGGCGCTGCTTCTGATCGCGGAAGAGCTTCTGCTCGATTTCCAGTTGCGCCTCGCGCAGCGTCTTGCTCACGCCCGGTTTCAGGTCGTCGATGTACACCCACGCCGGCTGGTTGCCGATGGTCACGCGCTGCGTGTGTTCGCCGGCTTTGAGCGAGAGAATCTGCTTGTTGATCGCATCATCCCCGAAGAACACTTCGCTGGATTCATCCTCGATGAACATGCCCCCGCGATCGGGTTGGCGGGCGTTGTATCGCGCATCGGAAGCGATTTCGATGAACGACTTGCCGGATGCCAGCAGACGGTCGATTTCATCGGCCATGCCGTCCTGCGCGAGGATGAGACGCAGCGTGCGTCGCGGCGGGGCGTTGTATTCCTGCGGGTTCTCGTGGTAGTACTTTTCGATGTCCTTGCGGCGGACGTGAATCTTCGGGTCGATCTTCATCGCCATCAGACGGCTGACCAGCAGTTCCGAGCGGTAATCCTCCAGAAGCTGATCGAGCGTTTTGTCGTGGCGACGCTTGGCTTCCTCTTCCGCGACCATGACGGACCCGCCGCCCAGCTTGCGCAGCAGCTCCTTGCGACGTTCTTCCACGAGATGACGCAGATAGAGCAGTTCCTGTGCGTTAAGGTCGCGTTCCGCTTCGGCGATGAAGAGACGCTCGGTGACGATGGTGTTGAGTCGGCGAAGAATCGCCTCGCGCGCCAGTTCGCGGAAGACGCGAGGCCGCTCCGACTGCGACAGACGCTCCAGCGTCGGGTGCATGTCCGCCAGGACGGTGTTGACGTAGATGGCGTGGCCGTTGACCTGCCCGACCATGCCATCCAACGGCAGGCGGTCCAGTCGCGTGACCGTCGGCTGGGGCGCCTGCTCCATCGCATGGGGTTGGACCGGCAGGACCGGCGGCTGCCAGGTCGGCTGCTTGTCGGCGCAGCCCCACATCGTGGCCATCCCTGCCACCACCATCCAACGCGCTGTTCGGGTCCGTCCTATAAGCATGGCGATAGTGTAACGTGAGCCGGGGTGACGGGGTAGGGGAGCTGTTTGCACGCCCGAAGCAGCAGGAAAAGGCCAACGCGATCCATCGTGCCGCTTCACCGTGTCGCTTCACCCGTTCAGAGGGGTGACGTCGCAACCGTTTCGTCGGCTGCTGGCGCGCTCGCATCGCTCTTTTTGCAGCGTCGGATGGTGAAGTGGAAGCAACTGCCCTTGCCCGGTTCGCTTTCGACCCAGATGCGTCCGCCGTAACACTCGACGATGGTTTTGACACCCGCGAGTCCGACGCCGCGCCCCGGCACATCGCGCCTGCCATCCTGTCGGCCCCGGGTGAAAACCTGGAAGATGCGTTGCTGGTCGTTCTCCGCGATGCCCGGGCCGGTGTCCGCAACGGTGAAGTGCCAGAAGTCCGGCTCGGTGACACAGGCGACGGTGATGCGTTTCACCGGCGCATCGCCCATGTATTTGGTGGCGTTGTCGAGCAGGTTCTGAAACACCTGCCGCATGCGGTTGCGATCCGCCATGAGTGTGGGCAGCGTTTCATCGATCTGCAGGGTGATGCCGCGACGTTCCAGGTCGAACGCGAGGTTGTCGCGGATCTGCGCGATCAGCGCGTTGAGGTCGACGGCTTCGCGTTTGCTGGGTCGGGCGCGCAGTTGCGACAGTTCGAGCAGGTCGCCGAGGAGGTCGGACTGCGTTTTGACGTTGGCGCTGATGCGTTCGAGCTTGGTGAGCACATCGTCGGTAAGCGATTCGCGGTGCTTCAGAAGGAGCATGCGCGCCATGCCGCCGATGTTGCGCAGGGGCGCGTTCAGGTCGTGGCTGACGGCGCGGAGGAACTCGTTCTTGTCCTTGATTTCCTCCTCGAGGCGCTGCTTGGCCTGCTGCAGTTCGGCGGTGCGGTGTTCGACCTGCTGTTCGAGCAGATCATTGGCGCGTTGCAGTCGCAGGCGCGCGGCATAGAGGCTGCGTGCCATGTGGTTGAAGGTGTGGGTGAGCATGCCCACTTCATCGCGGGTGGTGGTGGTGACCATCTCGGGGCGTTCGCCGGCGCCCAATCGTGATGCCGCCACCAGCAGTTCGCGCAACGGCTTGACCCACCGTCGCACGACGAGCAGCACCGCTGGAAGCATGGCGACGCACGTCGCGCCGGCGGCGATGAGCTGCCACCCCACCAGGTGCGCCAACGTGGACACCATCCGCGGGTCGCGCATCGCGAGGATCACCGAACCCTGAAGCTGACGCGGCTGGCGCGGCTCATCAGGAATGAGGCGGCTGGCGCGCGGCAGGTTCCAGATGGGAAGCTGGCAGACGACCAGATCGCCCGTTTCGGTGGGGAAGATGGGCACACCCATTTCGCGGGTGGCGGCCTCACCGCTGCGCATCCGCCACAGTTCGTAAGCGGTCCATGCGTGTTCGTCGTTGCTGTAGTCGAAGCAGACGCGGCCGTCACGGTCGATCACCTGGGCAAACGCGACGCGGTTGTCCAGCGCCAGCGCTTCGAGGGTGGCGGTGGGGTTGTGGGTCAGGTCGGCGTCGACACGGTCGATGACGCTGACCGCCAGGGCGCGACCGGCGTCGGCGGCGGCCTCGGCGAGGCTCGTGCTCAGCGCGTGCCGGGCGATGCCGCTCGTCCATGCGGCACAAAGCAGTGTGGGGGTGAGCGCGAGGACGAAGGTCCAGATGAGCAGCCGCAGTTCCATGCCTGCGCGTGGCCGGGTTGTTGGCTCGCGTGCCGTTGCAACCGCGGGTTGTGGATCTCTATTTGCCATGGCGCGTACAGCAAAGCCCCGGCCGCGCGTACCCGCCGCGCAGTCCACCGGTTGCTCCATCGGCTCGATCCACAGGCGAGTTGAGGAGCGAGGGCGGCGAAGGTGCGGCATGGTGACTTCACATAGGTGGGGGAGTTGGCTAGACTGCCTGCCGTGAAGCGAAGCGGTGACTTTCTGTTTTCCGGCGGCCGACGACTGTTGGCGCTGCTTTGGGTTGTGGCGGCGCTTGGCGGTTGTGCGGTTCAGCCGGTGGCACAACCCGTCGCGGTCACGGCGGAGGATTACCCGCGCGTGTTCGAGGCGGGGGTGCAGGCGCTGCGCGATCTGGGGTTTGAGGTCGACCGGCAGGATTACCGTTTCGGCGTGGTGACGAGCAAGCCGCTGGGCGCGCCGTCGCTGTTGGAGCCGTGGAACCGCACCAACACCACCGGCGGGCAGATGGTGGAAAGCACGTTGAACGATCAGCGTCGCACGGTTCGGATTCAACTGGAGCCGCGCGATGGCGCATCGGACGACGCTTCCGATGCGTCGGTTGCGGCGGTGGGAACGGGGGACTACCAGGTTCGCGTGGAGGTGGTGGTGGAACGTCGGCAGACGCCGGGTCGTCGGCTGACGCGTTCGACTTCGCGCCCCCGCATGTACAACCGTTTGCGCGAGGTGCCCACCCACCTGCGGGAGATGGGCGTGCCGCGCACCTACTGGATGCCCATCGGTCGCGACGAGCAACTCGAAGCGCGACTGCTGGCGATGATGACTTCCAACGACTGACCGGCGGCTTCCGCGTTGACGGAAGCGTGCCATCCCTTGCACCTTTTTTAACGGAACGCCATGACTGTTGCTTCTTCCCGGTTGACGCTGCGCCTCGGACACTCGCCTGATCCCGATGACGCGTTCATGTGGTTTCCGCTGGCGAACATGACGACGACGGGTGGCGAGCAGTTGTCGCCCAAGATCGACACCGGGCCTTACGACTTCATCCACGTGCTGGAGGACATTCAGTCGCTGAACCAGCGCAGCGAGCAGGGGGAGCTGGAGATCACGGCGATTTCGATCCACCAGTACCCCTACGTGGCGGACAAGTACGCGCTGACGAGCTGCGGGTCGTCGATGGGTGATGGTTACGGCCCGATGGTGGTGGCGCGCGGGGATCGCAAGCTGACGACGGGTGATCTCAAGAACGTGAAGATCGCGGTGCCGGGCGAGCGGACGACGGCGTTTCTGGCGTTGTCGCTGCTGCTGGGCGAGCGGGTTCCCAACTACGAAGTGGTGATGTTCGATGAGATCATCCCCGCGGTGGTGGAGGGCAAATTCGATGCGGGGCTGATCATTCACGAGGGTCAGCTGACGTACGGCAACAACGGTCTGGAATGCGTGATGGACCTGGGCAAGTGGTGGGGCGAGACGCGCCAGTTGCCGCTGCCTCTGGGGGGGAACGCGATTCGCCGTGACCTTGGCGCGCACATGCGGCCGATCTGCACGGTGCTGTTGAATTCGATTCGTTATGCGCTGGAGCATCGAGCAGCCTCGGTGGCGTATGCGTTGAACTATGCGCGCGACATGGGCAGCGATCTGGCGGACGAGTTCGTGGGGATGTATGTGAATCAATGGACGCTGGACTACGGTGACAAGGGTCGCGAAGCGGTGCGACGTCTGTTGAAGGAAGCGGCGGATGCGGGGTTGTGCCCGGATGCGGGGGCGGTGGATTTTGTGGAGCCGGAGGAGGGGGAGTAGTAGGTATTAGTGATTAGTGATTAGTGATTAGTGATTAGTGATTAGTGATTAGTGATTAGTGATTAGT
>CAZEFM010000030.1:0-39583 GCA_964511575.1 uncultured Phycisphaeraceae bacterium
GGGGGTGGGATTCGAACCCACGGTGACCCGGAGGCCACGCCGGTTTTCAAGACCGGTGCATTCAACCACTCTGCCACCCCACCGTGGGGGATCAGGGGGTTTGGGTTGTGGGGCATTATTCCTTGGTGGCGGGGGTTTGTCCAAAGGGGGAGGGGTGGGGGCCATGGGCCGGGCGTTAAGGGGGGGACTGAGGGTTAGGGCGTGGCGCCTGAGGGAAGTGGGGCACGGTGGCTGGCGGGTGGGGTATGGTATGGGAGATGGGACGATCGGCGACAGCATCGGGTGGGGGTGAGGGGGCGAGGCGGCCGCGTGGGCGGGCGGTGTTTGAGGCACGGGGGCTGACGAAGGTTTACGAGATCGGCGAGGTGCAGGTGCATGCGCTGCGGGGGGTGGACCTGGAGTTGTACGAGGGGGAGTTCGTGGTGCTGCTGGGGCCTTCGGGCAGCGGCAAGTCGACGCTTTTGAACATTCTGGGCGGGTTGGATGTGCCCAGCAGCGGCACGGTGCGGTACTTCGACAACGAGATCACGGCGTATGACGATGCGGCACTGACGCGGTATCGGCGCGATCATGTCGGGTTCGTGTTCCAGTTCTACAACCTGATTCCGAGCCTGACGGCCCGGGAAAACGTGGCGATGGTGACGGACATCGCGCAGGACCCGATGGACCCGCGCGCGGCGCTGGAGCTGGTGGGACTGGGGCATCGGCTGGACCACTTTCCCTCGCAGTTGTCGGGGGGCGAGCAGCAGCGGGTGGCGATTGCGCGGGCGGTGGCGAAGCGGCCACACGTTCTGCTTTGCGATGAGCCGACGGGGGCGCTGGATGTGCACACGGGGGTGGTGGTGCTGGATGCGATCGAACGGGTGAACGCAGAGCTGGGCACGACGACGGCGGTGATCACGCACAACGCGGTGATCGCGAACATGGCGCACCGGGTGGTGTCGCTGTCGGACGGGCGGGTGGCGGAGGTGCGGGAGAATGGTCAGCGCGTGCCGGCGAAGTCGCTGGAGTGGTGATGGGGGGATGTCTAATGACGAATGTCGAATGTCGAATGACGAAGCTTGAAGATGAATGATGAGGCATGATGCGGGCGCTGGATCGCAAGTTGTTTCGGGATCTGCTGTCGATGAAGGGGCAGCTCGGTGCGATCGCGTTGGTGATCGGGTGTGGGGTGGCGACGTTTGTGATGGCGTTGAGCACGCTGGGTTCGCTGCAGCGGACGCAGGAGCGTTACTACAGCACGTATGGATTCGCGGATGTGTTTGCGCAGCTCAAGCGTGCGCCGAACATGGTGGCGCTGGAGTTGCGGGAGATTCCGGGGGTGGCGCGGCTGCAGACGCGGGTGGTGGTGGAGGTGACGCTGGACGTGCCGGGTCTGGCGGAGCCTGCGATCGGGCGGATCAATTCGTTGAAGGTGGGGGAGCAGGCGGCGTTGAATCGGCTGCATCTGCGTCGCGGCCGGTGGCTTGAGCCGAACCGTCCCGATGAGGTTTTGGCGAGCGAGGCGTTCGCCGATGCGCACGGGTTTGAACCCGGCGCGCAGTTGACAGCCATCATCAACGGGCGATTGCAGACGCTGACGATCGTGGGGATCGTGCTGTCGCCGGAGTATGTGTATCAGGTGCGTCCGGGCGATTTCGTGCCGGATGATCTGCGTTTTGGTGTTTTCTGGATGGACGAGGAGGAACTGGCGTCGGCGTACGACATGGAGGGTGCGTTCAACGATGTGGCGGTGGCGCTTTCGCCGGGCGCGAATGAGGCGGAGGTGATTCGGCGCATCGATCTGGTGACGGAGCAGTATGGCGGGTTGGGGGCGTACGGCCGCGAGGACCAGGTGTCGCATCGGTATGTGTCGGATGAGCTGCAGCAGCTTCGCATCATGGCGATCGTTCCGCCGACGATCTTTCTGTCGGTGGCGGCATTTCTCCTGAACATTGTGTTGTCGCGGTTGATCGCCACGCAGCGTGAGCAGATCGCGGCGATGAAGGCGTTCGGGTATACGAAGCTGGAAATCGGCTCGCACTATCTGAAGCTGGTGATGCTGATCGTGCTGGTGGGGATGGTGATCGGCACGTTTCTTGGCGGGTGGCTGGGCAGCGGGATGACGGCGTTGTATGCGCAGTTTTTCCGTTTTCCGACGTTTGAGTATGAGCTTGGGGCGCGGGCACTGGTGCCGGCGCTTGGGTTGAGCGTGGTGGCGGGATTGGTGGCGGCGATCAACGCGGTGCGTCGGGCGGCGGCGCTTCCCCCGGCGGAGGCGATGCGACCCGAACCGCCGATGACGTTTCGACCGACGATCGTCGAGCGTCTGGGGTTGCAGCGGCTGTTCAGCCCGGCGGCGCGGATGGTGTTGCGTCAGCTTGAGCGTCGGCCGTTTCGAGCGGCGCTGTCGATCCTGGGTGTGGCGCTGGCGGTGGCGGTGGTGGTGCTGGGCAACTTCGGCGGGGACGCGGTGGAATACCTGATCGAGCATCAGTTCTACACGGTGCAGCGGTATCACGTGAACGTGGGTTTCGTGGAGCCGCGGCACGATCGTGCGGTGCGTGAGCTGGGGCAGTTGCCGGGGGTGTTGCGGGCGGAGCCGATCCGCACGGTGGCGGCGCGGCTGCGCAACGGCGCGCGGAGCGAGCGGCTGGCGATCATGGGGTTGTCGCCGGAGGGCACGTTGCAGCAGGTGATCGATGCGACGCACGGGCCGATGACGCTGCCATCGCAGGGCATCGTGCTGTCGCAGACGCTGGCGGAGCTTTTGGGGGTGACGACGGGCCAGCGGGTGCGGGTGGAGGTGTTGCAGGAGAAGCGACCTGTGGTGGAACTGTATGTGACGGCGACGGTGGAGGAGTTCGTCGGGCTGTCGGCGTACATGGATCTGCACGCGCTCAATCGGCTGATGGGCGAGGGCGCGACGGCAAGCGGGGCGCTGCTGCTGGTGGATGAGGGGGTGCTCGATGAGCTGTTTCTGACGCTCAAGCAGATGCCGCAGGTGGGCAACGTGACGGTGAAGGATGCGGCGATCCTCAGCTTTCAGCAGACGATTGCTGAGACGCTGCTGCGCATGCGGACGATCAATGCGCTGTTCGCTTCGGTGATCGCGTTTGGGGTGATCTACAACAGCGCGCGGATATCGTTGTCGGAGCGCAGCCGCGACCTGGCGAGCTTGCGGGTGTTGGGATATACGCGGGGCGAGATATCAATGATTCTGCTGGGCGAGTTGTCGGTGATCGTGGCGATGGCGATCCCGGTGGGACTTTTCATGGGACACTGGTTGGCGTATGGCGCATCGCTGCTGTTGCAGACGGAGACGGCACGGATTCCGTTTGTGCTGGATCGCTCGACGTATGGGTTGGCGTTTGTGGTGACTATGATAGCGTCGCTGGTGTCGGGTCTGGTGGTGCGTCGTCGTCTGGATGAACTGGATTTGGTGTCGGCGTTGAAGGTGAAGGAATGATGGCATGGCGGGACGGAACCGCAGGTTGACGCGCTGGTTGACACCATTGGGTGCGGCGTTGCTGGTGGTGGCGGCGCTGGTGTGGTTCTTCTGGCCGGAGACGATGCCGGTGGACCTTGCGACGGTGACGCGTGGGCCTTTGGTGGTGTCGGTGGAGGAGGATGGGCGCACGCGCGTGATGGAGCGGTATGTCATTTCCGCGCCGCTCGCGGGGAACATGTTGCGGGTGAATCTGGAAGCGGGGGACGAGGTGTCGGCAGGGCAGGTGGTGGCGTGGATCACGCCCCGAGCGGCGGACCCGTTGGACCCGCGCGCGTTTGCCGAGGCGCAGGCGCGGGTGTCGGCGGCGCGGTCGGCGGTGCAGCAGGCAGGCGCGGTGGTTGCCAGCCGTGAGGCGGAACTGGCGCGTGCGGCGCGCGATGTGGATCGGTTGCGGCCGCTGGTGGATGCGGGTGCGGCGACGCAGCGGGAACTGGACGATGCGGTGACCGCGCAGCGTGTGGCGGAGCAGGCGCTGGAGGCGGCACAGTTCGGGCAGCGCATCGCGGAGTATGAGTTGGAGACAGCCGAGGCCGCGGCACAGCGTTTGTCGCCGCAGGCTGATCCACAGGCGGACACGCTTTTTGCGGTGGAGGCGCCGTGCGATGGGCGGGTGCTGCGCGTGATGCAGGAGAGCGAGACGGTGGTGACGCCGGGCACGCCGATTCTGGAGGTGGGGGATCCGTCGCAGTTGGAAGTTGAAGTGGATGTGCTGTCGAACGACGCGGTGTTGATCGAGCCGGGGGCGCGGGTGGAACTGGTTCGGTGGGGCGGCGGCGATGTGTTGCCGGGGCGGGTGCGCCTGGTGGAGCCGTCGGGCTTCACGAAGATTTCAGCGCTGGGTGTGGAGGAGCAGCGCGTCAATGTGATCATCGACTTTGTCAATGCGGAGGGGCGTCACCGGTTGGGCGATCAGTTTCGCGTGGTGGCGCGCATTGTGACGTGGGAAGCGGACGATGTGCTGCAGGTGCCGATGGGCGCGCTGTTTCGGTCGGGCGATCAGTGGGCGGTGTTTCGCATGGCCGAGGGACGGGCGATGCTGCAGCCGGTGGCGATCGGTCAGATGTCGACCATTGCCGGGCAGGTGCTCGATGGGTTGGCGGAAGGCGATCAGGTGGTGCTGCACCCGAGCGATCGAATCGAACCGGGCGTGCGCATCGAGGCACGGGCGGAATAATCAGGTGCGGCCACCTCTAGTCTCACGCCTCGGTCATGCCGCACGACGGGTCGCTTGTTCAGTGGCGGCGAGGGTGAAGATGCGGCGGCGTTCCTGGCAGTTCACGCCCAGCGCGAAGCGGTCGCGCGGCGAGAGTTGGGCGGCGTAACGCAGTGACGCCTCGACCATTTCCATGCCCTGTTCGATTGCCTGCGCGGCGCTGCGGTTCAGATCGTGTTCGCGGCGGGCGGCATAGTGGCCGCTAAGAATGTGCGGCGTCACACCAGCGAGCAGCAGACGACACGAAAACTCGAACGTGTAAGCGCGTTGCAGGTGAGCGTCGAACAAGCCGTGCCGCTCGAAGAGCGTGCGCCGGTAGAACGTGGCGCTGGTGGGCAGGTAACCCGAATCGTGCATGAGGAAAGCGGCGGCGGAACGCGGCGCGGCGGCGTGAAGCTCGCCGAGCATGCCATCCTCATCGTCGATGCGCAGCACGTTGCCAACAGCCCACGCGGCATCCGGCGCAGCGGTGTACTCCGCGGCATCGTGCAACGCGCCAGCGAGAAGCAGATCATCACTGTTGACGATGACAATCACATCGCCTGTGGCGCGGCGCAACGCCTTGTTGATCGCATCGGCAGCGCCGTAATCGTTTTCGATGCACGCCCAGGCAAGATGCTTCTCGTAATGGCGGATCGTCTGCACGCTTTCGTCCCACGACCCGCCATCAACGACGAAGTACTCCAGGTTCGAGTAGCCCTGATCCAGGACGCTGCAGATGCAACGTTCGAGGTATTTGCCCTGGTTGTAGCTGGGGGTGATGACGGTGATGCGTGGTCGTGACATGGCCAATCCCTCGAGATCCCGATTCGCTCGGCGTCCAGTGCCTCTGTCGATCTGCATCGTCCATCGGCACAATCGACTTAACCGTTGCAGACGGAACCGTCGCGCATCGTTGTGGCAGAAGAAGCATGGCCAACGCGTTGTTAGGCCGCCTGCGAGAGGGGGTGCGACGCGTCACGATCGGGCTGTGGAAGGGCATGGTGGTCCGATAGCAACGCGATGCACTGCTGAACGTAACAATCCCAGTCGCGTTCACCGGTGGTGCGCTGTGCGTCGCGGCCGATGATGCGACACTGCTGCGGCGCTGCTTCGAGAGTGGCGAGAATGTCGACGAGGCGTGTGCCGTCACGATGATCGAACAGCCAGCCGGTGCGGCCGTGGTCGATGATCTCATCGAACGCGGTGAGGACGTCGGCATCGTTGCCGCGACGCGCCACGACGGGCACTCCCGCAGCCATCGCTTCCACCGCCGCCAGGCCGAACGCTTCGTAGACGGAAGGCATCACGAGCGCATCCATGGCGGCATAGGCAGGTGTGGGATCGTTCATGCGACCGGCGAAAATGACGTGACGGTTCAGGCCCAGGCGCATCGCGATGTCGCGCAGCCGCGCTTCATCGGGGCCGTCGCCGATGATGAGCAATCGTGTATTCGGCCGCAAGGGTCGCGCCGCCATCGCTTCGAGCACGTCGTCCAGTCCCTTGCACGGATCGAGTCGGCCGACGAATCCGAGCGTCAGTCCATCGGTGGGCAGCTCCCACGAGGCTCGCGCCATGTCGCGGTCGATCGGTCGGGGGGCGGTGCGCGCCGCCAGCGGCAGAACCTGGATGCGCTGCGCCGCCGTTCGCCCTTTGTAGAAGCGTGCGTATTGTCGCGCGAGGTTGTGCGAGCTGACGATGGTGCGCCGCGCCAGACGATACGCCAGTTGATCGGCCCATCGTTCGGCACGAGGTGGGCGCATCGTGGTGATGTGCGGGTACAGTCGACCGATGTGCCGCATCCCCGCAACACAGGCCGCGGGGTTGTACACCATGCGATGTCGCTGCCCCAGCATGACGACCGCCAGCGCGCTGAACGGATCGCTCGCCCAGATCCAGCCCGTAGCTGGCAGGTGCGTGCGCAGATGTTCACGCCACCACCCAATGCGCACCAGCGTGCGCCATCGCCACAGCCGCCCCGGATCCATCGGCGGAAAGCGGCGCACGTTCAACGTGGGCGCCAGCGTCTGACACTCGCGCAAACCGCTGCGATTTTCCGTGAAAACCGCCACCTCCACCCCGCGCTGCGCCAGGCTGCGCGCCATGTGCCACAGTCGAGTCTCCACCCCGCCATGCTGATCCGGCCAGAACCGCGCCGCGAGAATGGTGAAAGGGGCCGAGAGTGACATCAATGCGTTTCCGTCATGCGGTGATGGCTGCTGTTCCACCTTCGACGAATAGCCATGTCATCTTTAACCGGTACAGATCCCCGAACCGGCACAACGGTTAAATCCCGCATCTTTGCGCCAAACGTGTTCAACCGTCGCGGCTCATGTGTCGATACATCCGACGGAACGCCGTTCGATAGGTTTTATCGGAATCAACGCATGTCGAAACTGCATTTGACCAACTCCCAAATCGCGGTGGTGCTGCTGATGGTGGCCACGCTGGGAGCCATCGGCACGGGCGGATGGTATCTGGCCGGACCGGTGGTGATTCCCATGCTCATCGCCGTTGCGGTGGGTTTGATGGTGGCGGTGCAGTTCCATCTCGCCCGTTCCGCGGCAGTGCGCCTGCCCGCGCAACTCGGCAACGTGTATCGTCAGACCGATGCGCTGATCAATCTGATCGGCCTGCTTCGGCCACGTCGACCGTTGCCCCCGATGGCGGGTGTCACCTGCACGCCCGACTTCGCCAACATCCTCGTCAGTCTCATTCTGAAGAACAGGCCGCAAACAGTCGTGGAACTGGGAAGCGGAACCTCGACCGTGATCGTGGGATATGCCCTTGAACAGAACGGTGAAGGCAGGGTCTATTCATTGGATCATCTGCCGCAGTATGCCGAGAAGTCGCGACAGATGATTGCCGACCACGATCTGGAGGCATTCGCCGAGGTGCGCCACACCCCGATTCAGACGTATGGCATCCAGGGGCAGAACTGGTCCTGGTATGACACCGAGGCATTGCGTGATCTGAACGCCATCGACCTGTTGATTGTCGATGGCCCGCCCGATCGACTTCAGAAAGAGGCACGTTTTCCCGCATTGCCGTTGCTGGCGAGCAAGCTTGCTGCCAATGCGGTGATTTGTCTGGACGATGCCGATCGTCCGGATGAGCGGAACATCGTTGATCGCTGGCTGGCGTTGTTCCCCGAGTTCGAGCGGGCACATCTCCCCACGGAGAAAGGCACCGTGCTGCTCACACGCCGCGCAATCCTTCATCGGGCTGCCTGAACGCCGCGACAACATCACTGCAAGCTTTGATGTGGATCACGCTGCCAGACGCCATTCACTCGGTAGCACGATGTGGCCTTGCCGTGCGTTGGGCAACCGTCCCGTGCCCAGGACATCGGCGAAAACCACGTTGAACGAGCCGGCATGCTCGACGTATTCCATCATACGGCCGTTGTCGACCATATTGAGATCGACGTGATACGTGCCGGGCACCAGCGACAGGTTCGGTACCGTGACACGCAAGCAGCCGTCCTGCGTCGAACGCAGCGTGAGGTTGGCGTGATACTGACTCTGTAGAACAACAATGCGGGCGCCCTGATCGTTGGTGATGATGATGCCGCATTCGGCTGCATTCACCTGGCGCATGTTGACCAGATCGATTTCAAATGTGACGGACGATCCACAGGCAATGACGCCTTCGTCGCCTCGGTCATCAACGATCCGAAGATTCGCGAAAACAGGGGCGCGTCCATCGCTGAACTTGCGCGGACGTTCAAGCAACGAACCATCCGCGTTGCTGTTCAACAAGCTGAAGTACCGTTCGATGCCCTCTTCCACGTTTCCGATGCCGTCGCTTTGTCCGTGGCGCATCACCAGCACCTTGTTCGATAGTGCCATGATGCTGTCCATGTTGTGGCTGACGAACAGCACGGTGCGGCCGCTGTTCTGGGCGACATCCTGCATCTTCCCCAGGCACTTGCGCTGGAACTCGGCGTCGCCTACGGCCAGGACTTCGTCGATGATGAGAATCTCCGGCTCGAGATGAGCTGCCACCGCGAACGCCAGGCGGACGGTCATGCCGGAGGAATAGCGTTTCACGGGCGTGTCGAGGAACGGTTCGACGCCGCTGAAGTCGACGATGGCATCGAACTTCCGTGCGATCTCGCGGCGTGTCATGCCGAGCACCGCGCCATTGAGGAAGATGTTTTCCCGGCCGGTCAACTCCGGGTGAAACCCCGTGCCGACTTCCAGAAGGCTCGCCACTCGGCCGCGAAGGATCGCTTCGCCGCACGTCGGATCCGTAATCTGTGACAGGATCTTCAACAGCGTGCTCTTGCCCGCGCCGTTGTGACCGATGATGCCCACGACCTCGCCTTCCGCGACGTCGAAGCTGACATCCTTCAGCGCCCAGAACGTGTCGGCGTGTGTCGCTTTTGCCGCACCACGACCGATGAGCCGCCGCAACCCCGCGCCAATGGCCTCGGGCAGCGTACGGTCCAGCGATGCCTGCGCGCCGAGGCGGTACGCCTTACCAAGCTCACGAACTTGAATCATCGGTTGCGACATACGCGTTATCTGGAGCAATCGGTGGTCAACAGGAGGAAGCGGAGAGAACGGAGTGAGTGTCAGTGGCGTTTTGTTTCACGTTTGCCACGACACTCAATCACAGGTTCCCGTGTGGGTCTCCACTCTCTCTGCGTCCTCACTGTCAAACGACATCCGCGAAGCGGCGTTCCGCATGGTTGAAGTAAAGCAGGCCAAGTACCAACAGCATCAGCGACACCGTCACCGCTGGCAGCACGTGCGCCCATTCGATCGTCTGCCCAAGTGTTGCGGCCCGGAAGGCTTCCGTCGTGCCGCTCATCGGGTTGAGCGACAGCAGCCAGCGATACCGCTCCGGCACGAGCGTGACGGGATAGATCACCGGCGTGAGGAAGAACCACACCTGCAGCATGAAGGGCACGATGTGGCGAAAGTCGCGATAGTTGACCGTGACGGCCGCCAGCAGCAGTCCCACGCCCACCGCCGCCGCCAGTTGCGCCAGCAATAGCGCCGGCAGCAGCAGCACCGCAGTGCCCGGCAGTACGGCATACCACACCATCAGCGCGATCAGCACGCCGAACGACACCACGAAATCGAGCAGCGGCGCGCCGGTGGCAGCCATCGGCAGCACCAGACGCGGAAAGTAGATTTTCCGCAGCATGTGTCCGTTGTTGACGAGGCTGTTGCCCGACGCCGTCACCACCGCGGCGAAGAGCGTCCACGGCAGCATGCCCGCGTAGAAAAAGATCGGGTAGGGCGTGTTGCCGGTCATCTCGTCGAACCGCGCCAGCCTGCCGAAGAAGATGCTCAGCACGACCATCATGGTGACGGGCTGGATCACCGCCCACAGCGCCCCGAGGGCGGATTGCTTATAGCGCACCTTGATGTCGCGCAGGGCGAGGAACCACAGCAGGTCGCGATAAGCGGTGAGCTTCGCCAGGTCGAACCTCGCCCAGCCGCGTCGCGGTCGAAGCACCAGCACCGGCCTCACCGCCGCCGCGCCGTCACCGTCCGTGGTTGAGTAAGGAAGTGGCATGGCTCGTTCATCCGGCCCCGTCGCCGTCGCTCCGACCGGCCCAGCCGCTACAACCGGCAAAGCAGGTACAGCCACTATCGACCCCGCCGCGCGATGACTTAAGCCAGCCGGTCTGTCCGCTCAGCGCCCAGGCGCAACGATGTACGGTTAATTTTCGAATCGCTGCGGGTGTTCTCGAAATGCGTCCCCTCATCGGGCACTCATTTGCGAATTCCCGCCGCGGTCCGCATTCGCAATGCACCGTCCCTCGCGGTAGAATAGGCGGTTCGCTTCAGATAGGGGTCGTCAGGTTCGGTCCGTGTGGGCCGGGGCAGCCTCAGGTCTTAGGTTCGTGGCAGCACCTTCGTGGGGAAGGGCCGAACCGCAGCAAACTGGATTTTGGTACATATGGTCGATCGCAATCTAATCGCACAGTTGAGCATTGATGACAACGAAGTCAACCAGATGATCAGCGACGCCCTGGGCGAGCAGGTCGCACAGGGCGACATGCAGGGTCTTCTGGAAGATCAGATCAAAGACTTCAAACCGGGCACCATTCTCACCGCCAAGATCATTGGCAAAGCGGGCGACGACTGGCTCGTCGACCTCAACCTCAAAAGCGAAGGCATCCTCGACAAGAACGAGTTCGACAATCCGCAGGATGTCGAAATCGGCGATACCGTCGAAGTGCTGCTCGAAGATGTGGAATCGGCGGACGGGCACGTCATTATCTCCAAGCGCAAAGCCGATCGCATCCGCGGTTGGGAAAACATCATTTCCAACAAGGATGAAGGCGACGAGGTCACCGGCCGCGTCATGCGCAAGATCAAGGGCGGGCTGCTGGTGGACATCGGCGTGCCGGTGTTCCTCCCCGCGTCGCAGGTGGACATCCGTCGCCCGGCCGACATCGGCGACCTGATCGGTCAGGAGATTCGCGCGGTCATCCTCAAGATTGACCAGCCGCGCCGCAACATTGTCATCTCCCGCCGCAAGCTCATCGAGGACGAGCGTGCCGAGAAGCGCAAGACGCTGCTCACCACGCTGGAAGAGGGTCAGATCGTCAAGGGCACGGTCAAGAACATCGCCGACTTCGGCGCGTTCGTGGATCTGGGCGGTCTGGACGGCCTGCTGCACATCACCGACATGAGCTGGGGCCGCATCAATCACCCCAGCGAGCTGGTGAAGATCGATCAGCAGATCGACGTGAAGGTGCTGAACATCGACCGCGAGAAGCAGAAGGTCGCGCTGGGTCTGAAGCAGAAGGAAGCCAGCCCGTGGGAGGACATCGAGGCGAAGTACCCGGTGAACACCCGTATCCGCGGCTCGGTGACGAACATCATGTCCTACGGCGCATTCGTGAAGTTGGAGGAGGGCGTCGAGGGTCTGGTGCACATTTCGGAGATGTCCTGGACCAAGCGGATCAACCATCCGTCGGAGATGGTGTCCGTGGGTCAGGAAATCGACGTGGTGGTGCTGGACATCAACAAGGACAAGCAGGAAATCAGCCTCGGCATCAAGCAGACGGAAGTGAACCCGTGGGAGCTGGTGGCCGACAAGTACCCGCCGGGAACGATGATCGAAGGCAAGGTCCGCAACCTGACGACCTATGGCGCGTTCATCGAGATCGAGCCGGGCATCGACGGCCTGCTGCACATCACGGACATGTCCTGGACGAAGAAGATCACGCACCCCAACGAGATGCTCAAGAAGGGCCAGACCGTGCAGTGCGTGGTGCTCGAAGTCGACCAGGACAAGCAGCGTGTGGCGCTTGGCCTGAAGCAACTGACGCAGGACCCGTGGGTGGAAGCGATCCCCGCGCACTATCAGCCGGGCATGATCGTGCAGGGCAAGGTCACCAAGATCACCAACTTCGGCGTGTTTGTCGAACTGGAAGAGGATCTGGAAGGCCTGCTGCACATCTCCGAACTCTCCGACCACAAGGTGGAGAACCCGCAGGAAGTCGTGCAGATGGGGCAGGAGCTGGAAGTCAAGATTCTGCGCGTCGACCTGGACGAGCGGAAGATCGGCCTTTCGCTCAAGCGTGCCCAGTGGACGGATCAGCAGGAAGCCCGCGAGTCCAAGCGCACCGGTCCGGTGCCGGGCAAGGGCGGCATGGACGACCACGGCGCACTGGGAACGGACAAGATCACGTTCGGCCCCGGTGGCGCGTCGGTCGAATAAGCCACACTTGACCGAGATTGCCTGAAGCCTCTGAGCGCATAGGGAAACCACCTATGCGCTCAGAGGCTCTTTTTTTTGTCGATACCAGATCGAATTGCAACGTCTGCACAAGTGGTCCTATAATCGCCGAAGAGAGGCTTCCACCGTGTGCGGAATGATGTGCAGCGTGTCAGCGCGATCACGGCGAAGTGCCTCGGCGGCTGATGAGTCGTGCACCGCATGGCCGAATGAAGCCGTCGCCCTCCACGAAACTTCGACCGCACACCACAGGGGTAGAAAGCGCGCCGGAATGAGATGACGTATGGAGCTTCCGAGCATTCCGCCTCGTCGCACACCGACCCGTTGATTCTGGTCACCCTGTCGGGTCGCGTTGTCTCTGCCAACCAGGCGGCACGCGATCTGTTGCAGTTGCCTGGCGAGCCTTTCACCGAGCACAACCTCTTTGAACTCACCGAAGACGATCGTGAAGCGGTCGTGGCGTTACTGTTGCGCAGCACGCAAACACCGGAACGCGCATCGGCCACGTTGACATGGCGATGCAACGGTGTGGCGTGTCGGCGAAACGTTGAAGGATTGCTGTGGAATCCATCGCGGGGCGATGAGGAACCCACGGTGCTGTTGCGGTTGCGCAGCGCCGACGATGCCGCCACGACGGAGCCGCGCGTCGGCAGCCTGAACAACCGGATCAATGCGCTTTCCCGTGATGATCTTCTTCCTGGTCAGACGGACCAGAACCCGCGTTCCGATTGGGAATGGCTGCGCATCACGCTTGCCACCATCGGCGAGGCCGTCATCGCGGTCGACTGCGGCGGGCGCATCGCGTTCATGAACGCGGCGGCGGAACGCATGACCGGTTGGAAGCAGGACGAGGCGATGGGCGAAGCGCTGACGCGCGTGTGCCGTATCGTCGATGAGCGAACGGGTGACGTGATCGAGAACCCGTGTGAGCGTGTGCTGCGCAGCGATGATGCGTCGAGTTTGTCGAAGCACGTGCTGCTTATTGCCCGCGATGGCAGGGAACAACCGATTGAAGACACCGTTGCGCCCATTCGCAACGCACAGGGTGAACTGCAGGGCGTGGTGCTGGCGTTCCGGGATCTGTCGGAGCGACGACGGGCCGCATCGGCGTTGGCGGCAAGCGAGGACCGGCTGCGTTACATCCTTGAAGCCGCGGGCGTGGGCACGTGGGAGTGGGACATCGCCAGCAACGCCGTGGCGTGGTCACCCAACCTCGAGGAAATTCACGGCCACACGCGCGGATCGTTCGACGGCACGTTTGAGGGGTTCCTCAAGGGAGTGCATCCCGGTGATCGCGACCGCGTGGTACGGGCGATTCACAACGCGATCGAACAGGATGGGGTGTATGAGATCGAGTATCGCAACATCCGAGGCGACGGCAGCGAGAGTTGGATTGCCGGCAAGGGCCGCGTGATCTATGACGATGCGAACCATCCCGTGCGGATGATCGGCGTTTGTTTCGACATCACCCGCCGCAAAGAAGCGGAGCAGAAGGTTCACTCGCAGCGGGAGTGGCTGAGCACGACGCTGGCGAGCATCGGTGATGCGGTGATCGCCACCGATGAACGCGGTCGTATCACGTTCATGAACCCGATGGCGGAGTCGCTGACGGGCTGGCGGTACACCGAAGCGCTCGACCGCGACAGCAGTGAGGTGTTCCACATCGTCGATGAACGCACGCGCGAGGCGACGATCAGCCCGGTGTTGCAGGTGCTGCGCGAAGGAAATGTCGTGGCCGGGTCGCAGCATACCCTGCTGATCGCCCGCGATGGCAGCGAGCGTTCGATCGATGAATCGGGCGCGCCGATTCACGATTCCGCCAATCGGGTGATCGGCAGCGTGCTCGTGTTTCGCGACATTACCGAGCGGCGCGAGGTCGAGCGGGAGCTGCGCGACAGCGAAGAACGTATGCGTGCCGTCGTCGAAACGGCTGTGGACGGCATCATCACCATCAGCGAACGCGGTGTGGTGGAATCGCTGAATCCCGCGGCGGAACGGCTGTTCGGCTATCGGCGCGATGAGGTCATCGGTCGCAACATCAGCATGCTCATGCCTTCACCTTACCGCGAGGAGCATGATCGGTATCTGTCGAATTATCGCGCCACGGGAATGCCGCACATCATCGGCACCGGTCGGGAGGTGGTGGGAAAGCGCAAGGATGGCAGCACGTTTCCGTTGGAACTGACGGTGAGCGAGGTGAAGCTGCGCGATCGTCGCGTGTTCACCGGTGTGGTGCGTGACGTGACGGAACGGGTGCGTGCCGAGCAGGCGCTGCGCGAAAGCGAAGGACGCTTCCGGTTGATGGCGGATGCGGCGCCCGTGCTCATCTGGGTTGCCGACACGACCATGGCGTGCACCTACTTCAATCGCGTCTGGTTGGACTTCACCGGTCGAACGCTGGAGCAGGAAATCGGCAACGGCTGGAGGCAGGGCGTTCATCCCGATGATCTTCCGATGGTCCTTGACTACGGGAAGGTGTTCGATCGGCGCGAGTCGTTCCGGTTCGAGTATCGCCTGCGCAACGCGGCCGGCGAGTATCGCTGGATGCTGGTCACCGGTGTGCCACGCTTTGAAGCCGATGGCACGTTCGCGGGATACATCGGAAGTTGCGTCGACATCACCGACCGCAAGCAGCACGAAGAGGAACTGCGGAAGGTGAACGAGTCGCTGGAGGAGCGTGTGCGTGAGCGCACCGCGGTTGCGGAACGGCGGGCGGCGCAGTTGCGCGCTCTGGCGTTTGATCTGACACAGGCGGAACAGCGTGAACGGCGACGTTTGGCACAGATTCTGCATGAGCATCTGCAGCAACTGCTGGTGGCGACGAAGATGCGTGTGGGGGCGCTGGCGAAGGAATCGGGCGGTGATGCGCACCGTGAGGAACTCGCGCGCATCAGGGATCTGCTGACGCAATCCATCGAAACGTCCCGATCATTGACCGTCGAGTTGAGCCCACCGGTGTTGTACGACGGCGGGTTGGCCGCCGCGCTGCACTGGCTTGCCCGTCGGATGAAGGAGAAACACGACGTCGACATCGAACTGGACATCCAGACGCAGACGGAACCGACGTTCGAGGATGTGAAGGTCATTCTCTTCGATGCGGTGCGGGAACTGATCTTCAACGCGATCAAGCATGCGAGGGTGGAGCGTGTGTACGTCGTGATGCAGGGCGACAACAGACAATTGCGCCTGACGGTGCGGGACAACGGTGTTGGCTTCGACCCTCGTATTTTGGAGCGGCACGACCGCAAGACGGAAAACTTCGGGCTGTTCAACATACGTGAGCGTTTGGATGTGCTCGGCGGAACGTTTGAAGTGGAATCGCAGCGGGGGCGCGGCACCCGGGTCACGGTGGCGGTGCCGAACGAACCGTTGCAAGCCGGGGGTGTCGGGCTCGGACGCACCGCTTCGCCGCGCGATGGGGTGATGACAAGCACGCTGGAGAGCTCGTCCGCCATGTCTCCCGATGTCATTCGCGTACTGCTGGCGGACGATCACAAGATTCTTCGTGAAGGTGTGCGGGGATTGTTGCAGTCATCGCCTGACATCGAGGTGGTGGGCGAAGCATCGGATGGACGCATGGCGGTGGAGCTGACACGCAGGCTCCGCCCGAACGTGGTGGTGATGGACGTGACGATGCCGAACATGAACGGCATCGAAGCCACGCGACGCATCAAGGAGGAGTTTCCGCAGGTGCGGGTGGTGGCGCTGTCGATGCACGAGCCGCAGGATATGGCGGTGGCGATGCGCGACGCGGGGGCGCAGACGTACCTGGCGAAGGATGGCCCTTCCGAAGATCTCATCCGCGCGATTCGCGGACAGTCATAACGTTTCGGCCTACGCTGCTGTCACGATGCCCGAACCGCGGCGACAAGGTCGTCCGATGGCCCGCCCTTGGTGTGAAACGCCACCGCGCCGGCATCGCGCATCGCGGCCGCCATGTCGTCCTTTTCGTGCATGGACAACCCGATGACGCGAATGTTGGGGTGCTCGCGGGTGATGACACGCGTGGCCTCGATGCCGTTCATCCGTGGCATGCTGATGTCCATGATGATGACGTCGGGCTTGAGGTGTCGCGCCATGTACACCGCTTCACGACCGTCGCACGCCTCACCAACCACCACCACGCCCGGCACCTCGCGCAGCAGGCTGACCAACCCGTCGCGCATGATCTGATGGTCATCGACGAGCAGGACGCGCGTCGCGTCGCCGTGTTCCTCGTCGCGGTGATCGTCGCCGTTGGGTTCGCTTGCGGTGACGCCCGGCTCGGCATCGAAGCTTGTATCAGCGGAGGGATTGACGGCGCTGGATGGCGCGTAGATTCGCACGCGCGTGCCGCGACCGGGCGCGCTTTGAATCTCCAGTTCCGCGCCGGTCGCCGCCAGTCGTTCGCGGGCGCTCATCAGGCCGAAGCCGCTCGGGTCGACCGCATCGCGCAGCAACTGCGGGTCGAACCCGCGTCCCTCATCTTCGACGACAATCTCCGTCGCCTCGCCGGCAATGCATCGCACCGCCACGCGTGCCGCGTTCACCTCGGCATGCTTCACCACGTTAAAGAGCAGTTCGCGCACGACCTGAAAGAGCAGGAGGCGATACTCCTGCGGGGCGGCGCACTCATCGCCCTCGTAGTCGATCTCGACGGTGAGCTTGTGCTTCTGTTCCATCTGTCGCGCCAGCCAGGCGAGCGCGGGGCCGAGGCCCGCATCATCAAGCACGGGCGGGCTCAACTCCACGGTGAGCATGCGCGACTCGGTCAGCGCCTGCGCCAGCAGCCGATCCACTTCGATGATCTGGTCGTGGCCCGGCTTGCTGCGCAGTAGTCGTGTGATGCCGCTGAGCCGCATCTTGGCGGCGACGAGCGTCTGCTGCAGATGGTCGTGCAGGTATTGTGCCAGTTGTCGGCGTTCGCGGAACTCGGCGGCGCTGAGCTCTGATGCCAGCGTGCGCAACTGGGCCGCGCGGTGCTCGGCCTCG
Source organism: uncultured Phycisphaeraceae bacterium (assembly GCA_964511575.1). Classification (GTDB taxonomy): domain Bacteria; phylum Planctomycetota; class Phycisphaerae; order Phycisphaerales; family Phycisphaeraceae; genus CALKHT01. Next base: position 17,364 of record CAZEFM010000030.1, read on the forward strand.
GCGGTTCGCTCACGCACGCGCTGCTCCAGCGTGGCGTTGAACTGGCGCAACTGCGCCTGCGCCTGATGCGAGGCTGACACATCCACCATGAGCATCAGCACGCACCCGGGCTGGCTTCCACCATCGTGAATGCGCGTCAGCGTCAGGTGTGACCAGACAACCTTTTCGTTGCTGCCGATCCAACGGCACTCCAGCGCCGCCGTTTCACCTTCACCATCACGCGTGACGTTCCTGAGGTGGTCGCGCAGGTGCCTTGCATCATCGGGGTGACAACGGCGGAGCACATCATGCGCGACAATGTCTTCCGCACGGCAACGAAGCATGTCGCAAAGCGCGTGGTTCACACGTAGGGCGATCCCGTTGCGCTGAATAAGCGCAACCCCGACCAACGGCTGTGTCAGCACGCCTTCGAAGCGTGCATCACACTGGCGCAACGCCGTTTCCAATTCGGCGCGCGACCAGGCGGACAATCTGGAATCGACGTTCCGCATGGGCAATTGTATGCAACGGCTCACCGTAAAGCTGGCAGAAACCGCGGCAGAACGGTGATGACGCAAGAACGCGTACGCGGTTCGACGGTCAGTTGTTGTCGGAGGAGACAGGCGCGATGGTCTGACGGTTGCCGCCGAAGAGCGCTCGCCACGATTCGCGAATGCCGCGGAAGTTGATGACCTGTGGCTTCGGTTCTTCAAGCGTGCCCTGAACGCGCACGCACAGCAGTTCATCCTTCATGATGTTGAGAATGTCCGACAGCGCACCCAGGTCCGGGCTTTGCGGGTTGCTTGAGAACATGACCAGGTCGAGGCTTCGGTCGCTGTAGCGCATGAAGCCGTCGCCGCTCAGCGCGATGGTGGGCGCGGTAATGCTGACGAGATCGAAGAGCACGTTGTCGCCGTCGACGATGAAACGGGCGTTGGCTTCGTCGAACGCGCCGGAAGCGGGCGCGGTGAGGTTGAGGATCTGCAGCATTGCCATGGCGAGGGGCAGCTCGTACATGCGTGCTCCGCGAATCTCCAGTTCGCCGCGGCCGCGCCGGCTGTCGGGACGATTCATGACGGCTTCAATGTCGAGGCTGGCGGAGAGGCGGCCGGTCTGCAGCAGATGACGCATGCTGTCGCCGGCATACTGCGCCGGACGAATGATCAACGGCTGGGATTCATCGGCGAGCTGCACGGGGGACGGCGGAGACGGCTGCGGATCATCGTAGTTCGCCGGGTGGATGATCGGGTCGAGCGGCGCATCCAGCAGCACAAGCTGGAAGAGGTAAGCCTGTTGTGTGAGGTCGATGCGCCCTTCGCCGCGCAGCAACCCGCCATACACCGATCCGTTCAACTCGATCATTTCGAGCACACCGGGCCGCGAGGTTGAAGCGAGTCGCAGGTCGAACGGCGTGATCAACCGGTCAGCCGCGCGAAGCTGCTGGGCGTTGAGCATCAGGTTGAGGTTGGGCCAGCGTTCGCTGCTGCGTTTGGCGGCGAAGATGGCAAGCCGGCCCGTCATGTCGCGAATCGGCACGCCGACCTCGGCCTTGCCGTCGGTGATGTGCAGATCGCCGGAGAAGCTGAACGCGGTGTCGCCGGGCGGCGCATGGTCGCCGGTGGCGGTGCGGAGCTTCAGCCGACCACCCCGCAGCGCCAGCGTGCCATCGAGGCTCAGGCCATCCACCGCCGTAATCACGGGCGACGGCAGCAGGAGTCGCACCGTGTCGTCGACGCTCTGTGCCTCGGCATCAAAGATGAGGTTGGCGAAGAGCTGGTCACCCGTTGTGATCAGGCCCGAGGCGATGAACGATCCGGTGCCGAACGAGGCGGCGAACCGATCCAGTTCCACTTCGCCGGGCTCCACGTGAAGCTGCCCGGTTGTATCGGTCAGCTCGATGCGCTTGCCGCGGAAGTCGAACGCCATCTCGTGAGGTTGCAGTGTCAGTGCGTACTGCTCGCCGGTTTCGCTGTGGCGTTGGTAGTCGAGGGCGGCATTGAAGCGGCCGACGGGCGCATACTGTTCGTAGATGTCGGCGAGCGTTTTCGCTGCCTGATGGTCGGACGGAATCAGATCAAGCAGGGGATCTTCAAACCGCAGGTCTTCACCGCGAAGGTTGAGCGCCAGCCGCCACTGCCTGTCGACGCTTTCCACCGTGCCGTCGATGACGACATTGCTGTCGTTGTGCTGCCCGCGAATGTTGGAGAAGGTGACGGCACTTTTGGTGATGACGGCATCGCCCTGCAGTTGTGACAGATCGTACCGACCGCCGAACGGTTGGGCGTGGCCCTGGTGCAGCGTGGTATTGATGCGAAAGTCGATTTTACCCGCTTCATCATCGAACACCTTGACGCGCGCATCGACGAGCCCGGAAAGGTGCAAATCGCGCACCCATTGATCGCGCGGCTGCGGAATGGCGGCGAGCATGAGGTCGTCCATCGGCAGGTCACGTGCTTCGATGTCGATGTCGGGCACGATGCGTCGCGTGCCGGTGCCATCATCGCGCGGCATATCGATGCGGCCGCGCGCCACACCGCCTCCGCCGTGCAACCCCTCGCCGGTGATGTCGTCGACAAGCACGTGATCCGGCTCGATGCGCAGCGTGCCGCCGGTCGCGCGGATGGGATAGGGCCAGTGTTTGAAGAGCACGTTCATGCCCGCCATCTGCATGGTGACGCTGGCGCGCACCGGTTGCTGTGGGCCGAACAATCGTGTGATGGTGATGTCGTAATCGGTGGTGCCACCCAGTTCGAAGTAGGGGGTGTCGCTGTTGTCGATATCGTCCTGTTGGATCAGGCCGAGCTCCTGCAGCCGCGCAAATTCCGCCTCATCGCTGAAGAGCTTGATGATGAAATGGTGCTTGGGGTTGATGGCGGCAAGCACGTGTTCATCGAAGGGGACATCGCGTGCGGCGATGGTGATGTGCACGGCGGCCTGTTCATCGGGCGGCGCGATCTGGCCGTTGATGGTGATCTTCGCACCGGTGGGGCCGCGCGCCACGATCTCGCGGATTTCCACGAGTTCCTCATCGAATGCGATGCGACCGGCGACATCGTGCAAGGGATAGGCGAACTTGGAATAGGTGAACCGCGCCCCGCGCATGTCGACCGCGCCGCGATAGGTCAGTTCGCCGCCGCTGCGTCGATCCACCTGCAGCGCCAGTTTGAACGTGCCGCTGGGGCTGAACCGATCGAACCCCACGCGCACCGCCGGGGGCAACGCGGTGAGGAACTGCGGATCCTCGGGAATCTCAAACTCGCGCGTGCGCAGCGACAGGTGAAACGGCGCATCGCGCCCCAGCCCGTCGATCTGGCCGTTGAACGTGTAGTGAATCCCTTCGAGCATGCCCTGCAGGTTCACGATGCTGATGCGATCGTTGATGATCTCGAAGCGACCGGACACATTGGTGAGGCGAAACTGGTGGGGCGGATCGGTGGATGCGTCGCCGCCGGTTGACTGCTCGCGGTTGAAGTAGGGCAGCGTCAGCGCGGTGTCCTTCACTTCCAGCACGGCGGCGAATCCCTGCGCTTCAGGGTCGTAGCTCATGCGAATTGCGCTGAACTCGCCCTCGGGCTGCATCATCTGCCACCAGCGGCGCAGTCGACTCGGCAGCATGTCGCCCTGTCGCGTTTCCACGACGAAGCGATCAAGCTCCACCTCGACGTTCATCGTCCGCAGGTTCAGCCGACCTCGCAGCGGCGCAGCCTCCGTGCCGCCATCGAACTGGCGCAGCGAAAAGTAATACGCGTCCTTGTTCGTGCCTTCCTCCGTCAGCTTGCCTTCCACGTTGAAGCGGAACAGCGGCGTGTAGTTCCCGCCTTCCACCTCGCCGCGAACGATGCTGCCCTGACGAATGAACACCTCGGGCAGTTCGCTGGGCATGGTGCGCGTATCGCTCTCATCATCATCGCGACGCAGGTAGTCGTAGTTGAACGACCCGGAGGCGCTGTCCTCGGTGATGTAGAGCGTGGGTTGGCTGAAGGTGAGCGATCGGGCCACGAACTTTCCGCCGATCAGGCTCATCAGCTCGTGGCGAATAAGCACTTCGTCGGCGAAGAAGATGCGTTTTTCATCGCCGGGCATCTGCGGTGCGAGAAACTGCACATCACGCAGGTGGATGATGCCATCAAGTCCGAACTCGGCATGCCCGATACGCACCTCTGCGCCGGTGATGCCTTCGAGCAGCCCGCCGGCGAGTGCGGCCAGTCGTCGGGGGCTGGTGAGAAAGAGGTATGCCGCCACGACGACGACGACGAACACAAACGCCGCCAGCGCACCACGGCGACGCCAGCGGTTGGGACGTTCGAATCGGCCTGTCAGGTGCCTGGTGCGAGCCATAAACCATCCGCGACTTGGATCGTGGGGTCGCCGTGTCCGGCGCATCGCCGCGCCGCCTCATTCCATTACGATGTATCGGCCGCACGCGTTTGGGGGCGGTGCGTCGAAGGCCATTTCGTCATTGCGCCACGGCCTGTTATCTTATCGCCCTGAATGATCCTGGAGTTGCCCCAATGGAATTGAAGCCGGAAATCACCATTGACGATTTTGCCCGTCTGGACCTGCGTGTGGCGACGGTGCTTGCCGCCGAGCCGCATCCCAACGCCGATCGACTGCTGAAGCTGCAGATCGACCTGGGCTTTGAACAGCGGCAGATCTGTGCCGGTGTGCGTCAGTACTATCAGCCCGAACAGCTCGTGGGGCGGCAGATCATCATCGTCGCCAACCTCAAGCCTCGCGCCATCCGTGGGGAAGAGTCGCGCGGCATGCTGCTCGCCGCCAGCGCGATGGAAGGCGAGGCCGTGCAGGACGTCGTGCTGCTTGCCCCCGACAAGCCCGTCCCCAACGGCTCCACCGTCGGCTGATTAAAAAACAGAATCCAACGAACGATGCGCGAAGCCCGGGGGGGCACTCCCCGGGTTCCGCTTTTCAGTTGGTATCTTCCGCATACCCCGTGCGGGCGATCAACGCCTCGCGCGACAGCGGGTGACGGTCGTCTTCGTCCGTCTGAACCACTGCCTGCAGCACACTCGCCGCCACCGTCGGGCTGCTCGTGGCCAGTTCCAGGTTGCTTTCGGTGATCGGCGTGTACGCCACCAACCTCACCAGCAGCAACTGCTGCTTCGCGTCCAGTGGAATCGCATCGACGAGCGTCTCGGCCGGCGCGCTGTTCACCCCGCCTGCCTCGTTCGCACGCTCGGCAATGGCGAACACCGCGTCCACAAACGCCTCATCCTGACCAATCTCCGCAATGTCCGGCGCCTGCAGGCTCAGGATCGCGTCCACCCGTCGGGGAAACGCATCCGGTTTGATCAACTCGACGCCCAGTTCCAGTTGCAGCGACGTCATGCTCTTGGTTGTGACTTCGTTGACCCAACGCTCGCGTTCATCGAGCAACTTGCGGTAAGCCGCCAGACGTCGGGCATCGCGCTCGACCTGGTCGCGCACCTCATCGAGGTTGTGCGGGTCGCGCGCCCGCTGCGCCTCGATCAGGCGGAACACGTAGCGATCACCCGTGAACGAAGTCAGCTGCTGGCTGGGCAGCTTCGCCTGCAGCCGCAACGTCGCCAACGGATGACGCACCGATTCATCCTGCAACTCGACCGTGCTCATCACATACTGCGTGAAGGGCACGCCCATGCGTTGCGCATCGCCGGGGATGAAGCTGTTGCCGATTCCCGGCAGCTGTGACAGCGCTTCGCCATCCAGCCACCGGCTGTCCTCGCGAACGATGTCAGGCCGCACGCCGAACTGCGCATCGAGCTTCTCGGCGACGTCCGCCAGCGACATCGGCGTGAAGCCCTCGGTTTCCTTGTAGCCCATCTGCGTCGACTTCAACTGGCGGGCGTTGTCGTTGAGCATCAGCGTCGCCGCCTTGAGAATGTCGCTGGCGAGGCGTTCCGCCTGCTCGTCGCGCAGGTGGTCGATGATCTGCCGCCGCACCTCGCTGTACTCACGCTGGCGCGGCTCGGGGGTGATCGTTTGGCCGTCCTCACCCACCAGCGGTTCGGGCACCTCCACAAACGACGCCTTGTTCTTCTCGTAGTAGCTGTAAGCGTCGACTTCCTCGACCGCGACCTGCTGCTTCACCCGTTCCAGAGGAAGAACGAAATACTCGATCTTCACCCGGTCGGGCAGGCGGTAGCCAAAGCCATACGGCTTGCTCTCGCCGGCAAGGTTGCTTTTGTACTGGTCGAACAACTCCTGCATCGCCGCTTCACCGGGCGCTTCGATCTGATCCAGATAATGACGCGCATCCAACGGGAGCGCTTCGATCCTCACCCGGGCACGCTGCTCGCTCACGGTGTGCTGAATCAACGGCTGGCTCAATCGCGCCACGCCCTGAGCGCTCTGCGCCGACCGGATGCCGATGTCCATCCGCTGAGCCTGCATCGCCATGCCCACCATCTGGTACTGCAGCAGCTTTTCCTGCAGCGGGACGTGGCTCAGCCCGAGCATCAGTTCCTGATAACGCTGGGAAATCAGCCAATGCCGCAATGCGCGCTGAATGTCTTCCGGCCGGCTGCGCAGTCGACCGGCCTCCTGGCGCAGTTGCTGCTCATCGGCGATGCCGAATGCGTTCTGCAACATGAACACGTTCTGATCGCTGGCGTGCAGACCAAGCTTCTCCGCATCGTGAAGCATCAGCACCCACGCCAGCGCATCGGCTTCGCCACGCGTCCCGGTACGAACCGGTACGGGCAGAATCCCGTATGACAGCGCCTGCACGATCTGCATGTCCTGCTCGGCCACACGAACGTCGCCGAAGGTGACCTTTCGGCCGTCCGCCGTCCTGCCGATGGGGTAGTCCGACTCCCGGCCCTGGGTAAAGCTTTGAACGGGCATCAGGAACGCGACCATGAGGATCGAAGCCCCGAAAGCAAGAATCCACTTGTTGTATTTGCGGAAAAACTTGAGCATGTCGATCGATCGAAGAAGGAGAAGGTTAGGCTGAAGCGATCCGGCGTCGGCCGGCCGCGGGGCGTAATTGTAGTGTCCCCCGTGTTTTGGACCAACCGCCGCACCAACGGCGTCGCCGTCGACCCCGCCGAGCCCACTATCTTACCACGTCACCCCAACGCCGGCGAAACCATCGCATCGAAAAGCATTCCAGGAGTTGAACCACCAGGGGCACCAGAAGGGCACAGAGGAGTGTCTTGAGGATAGGCCAGCCGTCCCGTTGCAGCCGTCGTCTTGTCAAAAGGTACGTTGTTGGTCGGAGGGTTGCTCAATAACCCGGTCACCCAAAGGAGCTTACGGCAATCGGCAAAGAATCAGGGACATGCCCAATCCCATCTCCTCACCCCGCAGCGCCTCACCCGATCCGCCTCCACGACACCAGCCACAACCCCACGATTTAACCATTCTCCCTATTGGCGTCTTGGCCCCTCCGCCTTGGCGTCCACCCATCCCCGCTCTACCGCCGGGGAATTCAGTTCTGCAATGAGCCGGGCCGTGGTATCATGACCCCGGTTCACGCCCCATCTATATAAAGGGATCGCCATGAAGCCTCTTCGCATCCCGGCCCGGTGCATGTCGCTCGCTCTGGTTCTCGCGCCGTTCGGCACCGCCAACGCCATCGACATGCCCACCGTCTACAACGGTTCGCTTGATCAGCCGCGCGTCAACATGATGATTCGCCTGCCGGGGCAGATGGACCCGCTGGACGGCAACGGCATCAGTTGGGTGAGCCTGGAAGACACGGTCACCTGGAACATCGAAGGCTTCTTCGACACGGGTGCCAGCGGCATTCTGATCGCACCCTCCATCGCCGCCGCCGCCGAGTTCAATATCCCGCTGGAGGAAGGGTGGGTGTTTGAGGATGTCGGCGTCGCGTCGACCCCCACACCGTTTCACATCACCCAGCCGCTGGACATTCGCATCGCGCCGTACAACCTGTTCGTCGACATCGACAACCCGCCTCAGCCCGGTGTGCCCAACAGTCCCGCCAACTACGACTACTTCAACAGCGTCTACACCCAAAGCTACAGCAACATGCGGGCGATGGTCGGCCCGGTCCACCCCAACAAGGTGGTGCCCACCGACCCCTTCGAAGAGTTCTTCCAGATGTCTTCGGAGGTGAACGTCTTCGGCATGCCGCTGTTCAAGGACAAGGTGGCGGTGTTCCACGCCCGAAGCCTCAACGATTTTGTGCTCGGCGGCGGGTTTCCCGACCTCAATGATCTGGGCGACCTGCTCGACCTTGATCTGGAGAATCTCAACTGGCTGCCGATGCTGCGGACCTATGTGTACGACCCCGGCACGCCATTCAACAGCGACGCGGTCGAATCCAACCCCGGCATTCCCGATACGCAGTACCACATCCGCACGAGCTATGCCGACTTCACCCGGTTCACCCGTGTGACCGGCGAGAACGCGGAAATGCCATCGTTCGCGCACAACCCCTTCATCGGTGCCAACCCGGTGAACATTCTCGAAGGGGTGGAGGACGACACGCCGGGTATCACGATCAACCGTGACGGGGCGGAGGCGACGGGCAGCTTCCTGTTCGACACCGGCGCGGCCGCGACGATCATCAGCACCCATCTCGCCGAGCAGATCAACGTGCGCTACAAGCCGGGGCAGGAACCCGGTGATGGCAACGATGACCCGCGATTGCAGCGGCTGGTCGGCGAGAACTGGGTCGACATGGACAACTTCGAGCAGTTCAAGCTGACGATCGGCGGGATCGACGGCACGGTGCAGATCGCCGGGTTCTTCCTCGACGGCCTGTCGGTGCCGACGATGGAAGGCGAAATGCTCAACTTCAACGATGTGCCGGTGCTGGTGTTCGATGTCGGCACGAGCGACCCCATCACCGGCGATGAGATCATTCTCGACGGCATCTTCGGGATGAACCTGCTGTTCGCCACGATGTTCATCGAGGAGCCGCTGGACCTGTTCGGTCTGGCGGACATGCCCATGGCGCCGGGGGCGTTCGACTGGGTGACGTTCGATGAGCAGACGGGCATCATCGGGTTGAGCTTTGACGAGCGGGTGATCCCCGAGCCTGCAACGGGGCTGTTGCTCGTGGGCGCGGGAGCGGCCGTGCTGCTGCGTCGCCGCCGGTGATGTCGACCGTTGTGCCCGGTCGGTCGTTTTCCCTTCCCGCGGGATGGGGCGGGACGTTGGTCCACCCCGTGCCGTCACCGTGCGAACCTGCCGCCGTGGTCCGGGGAGGTGGTCGCCCCGGGCGGGCGGGTTTGCGTTAAGATACGCGCCTATGTTGCCGTTGACTTTTATGGATGCTCCGATCAGCAGCCGACTGACGGCGGAACTCGCCGAGGTCGAGGCGCGCTTTACCGCTGAATTGATCAGCGACCTGCCCTGCGTGAACAGCCTGGTGGCGCACGTGGAGCGGTACCGCGGGAAGATGCTCAGGCCGACGCTCCTGCTGGTGGGGGGGATCGCCAGCACGCCTCAGGGCGCGTTGCGTGACGCTCACCGGGTGGTCGCCGCCGTCGTCGAGATGGTGCACATGGCCACGCTGGTGCACGACGACATCCTGGACGAGGCGGATGTTCGCCGCCACGGCGCGACGATCAACCGGCTGCGCGGCAACGAGACGGCGGTGATGCTGGGCGACTACCTCATCAGCCACGCCTATCACCTGTGTTCGAGCCTCGATCAGCCGACGGTCAGCCGCATTATCGCCGACGCGACCAACGTCGTGTGCGAAGGCGAACTGCTGCAACTCGCCAACCGCGACAACTGGCAGCTCGACGAGGCGACCTACTTCGAGATCATCCGTCGCAAGACCGCCAGCCTCTGCGGCACGTGCTGCCGACTCGCGGCCATGCTCAGCGATGCGCCGGCGGAAATCGCCGACGGGTTGTACGAGTACGGCGAGAAGCTGGGCATCGCCTTCCAGATCATCGACGATGTGCTCGACCTGGTCGGCCAGCCCGAGACGGTGGGCAAGACGCTCGGCCGCGATCTGGACAAGGGCAAGCTGACGCTGCCGCTGATCCACTATCTCACAACGGCATCGGCGTCGCAGCGCGAGGCGCTCTTGTCGATTCTGAACACGCCCGCCACCGTACCGATGAACGGCAACGGGACGGTGAACGGCAACGGCAAGGCCGGCCGAGCGCCGGTTGGCGCCGAGCAGGCCGCTGCGATCCGCCAGATGGTGCTGGACGCCGGTGCGGTGGAATATGCCCGCGACTGGGCGGCGCGACTGGTCGAACAGGCCAAAACCGCCATCGCGATCCTTCCCGAATCGGATGCCCGCTCGCTGCTGGGCGAGATGGCCGACGCCGTCCTGACGCGGCAGTATTGATCGCGAACGCAGGAGGAGGCGGTTGCGCGTATGATCCCGCTGCAATCTGCGGCAATTCCCTATCGGAATCTCAGGGTTTTACGCCGCCGCGAGCAAAATGTCGTGGGCGGTTCGCCGCGATTACGATAGAATTGAACGGCTGCGTGTGGTCGGCGTGTGGGGAATGGATGCACCATGAGTGACTGGCGACCTCGTGTTCTGGTATTGGGCGGCAAGATGTGCCGGGAGTTGCCCGTCACGCAGTTGCTGTCGCAATGTTTCGAAGTGGATATTTACGAGAACACCGATGAGGCGCTGCGGGCGCTTCGGGAGCGTGACTACCACGCGGTGTTCTCGGACGCGGGCGACTTCCTGCCGCTGGAACGGGGGCTGGTCGGGGAGAAGTCGAGCCTGGTGCTCAACACGATCGGCGAGGGGGTGTGTGTCGTCGATCCCGATGGACGGATGACCTGGCTGAACAAACGGATGCGTGGCTTCGCGCCCGAGGTCATCGAAAACGTCCGCCAGATCTGCCGTCAGGCCCGCCACATCTTCACCAGTCAGCATTCGCCTTTCTCCGAACATCATCAGCCGCGCAGCAAGAAGTTCACGTTTCAGGTGGGGGAGCAGTATTACGAGCTGATGACCTCGCCGGTCACCGATGACAACAACACGATCAGCCAGATCGTTGCGGTGGTGTGGGACGCTTCGAGTGGTCGCCGGCTTCAGCGGAAGATCGACGCGATCGACGCCGCCGGTCGCGAACTGGCGAAGATCGAAGGCGAAGCGATCCGGAAGCTGTCGCCGGGCGATCGGCTCAAGCTTCTGCAAGAGAAGATCATCAAGTACTCCAAGGACCTGATGCACTTCGACCACTTCGCGATTCGTCTGCTGGACAAGCGGACGAACAAGCTGGAAGTGGTGATCGCCGAAGGGTTGCCTCCCGAGGCGCTGGAGATCGATCTTTATGCGGAGCCCGAGGGCAACGGCATCAGCGGGTATGTCGCTTCGACGGGTCGCAGCTACATCTGCCATGACACGGAGAAGGACCCGCGTTACGTGCCGGGGCTGACCCACTGCAAGAGTTCGCTGACGGTGGCGCTGATGCTCTTCGACAAGGTGGTGGGCGTTTACAACATCGAATCGGAAAAGGTGGGCGCGTTCACCGAGGACGATCGTCAGTTTGCCGAGATTTTCGGCCGGTATGTGGCGCTGACGCTGCACATTCTCGAACTGCTGGTGGTGGAGCGGTACACGACGTCGGGCCTGATCACGGACAACGTGGTGCAGGACCTCGCCCAGCCGCTCAACGACATCATCACGCACGCTCAGACGCTGTGCGAGGAGTACATCGGCGACGACACGATGCGTCATCGGCTCAACAGCATCATGGATTGCGTGCAATCGGCGCGGAACACGCTCAGCGAAGTGGCGGCGGGGCCCAAGGCGGTGCTGCGATCGGGCAAGGATGCGACCACGCCTGCCGACCCGCAGTTGAACGGCAAGCGCGTGCTCATCGCCGACGACGAGGCGAACATCCGCAACACCATCGGCGAGATTCTGCGACGCCAGGGCTGCACCGTAGAAATCTGCAAGGATGGCTACGAAGCGGTGAGCATGCTGGAGCAGCAGGAATTCGATCTGGTCATTTCCGACATCAAGATGCCGTACCGCAACGGCTATGAGATTTTCGCGGCGGCGCGACGGCAGAGCGAGAAGTTGCCCGTGCTGCTGATGACGGGGTTCGGTTACGACCCGCACCATTCGATCGTGCGCGCCAGCCAGGAGGGGCTGTCCAGCGTGCTGTTCAAGCCGTTTGAGGTGAAGCAGTTGCTGGCGGAGGTTCGTTCGGCTTTGGGTGTGCCGCAACCGGCGCCCGAGTCGACGGAAGCGTCGAGCGGTCTGGCTGACGCTGCATCATGAGTGGAGGCAAGCGGTCGACATCTCCATCGCGACACCGTGTCGCGTTAGCGCTGCGGGATGCCGCGGCGTCGTTTCCTGATCTGGCACGTGTGGATCTGGATGTGGCGGGGCTGGATGCGCGGGATCGCGGTCTGGCGCTGGCGATTCACCGCACGGTGCTGCAGCGATGGCTGACGCTTGCGTTCCTGCTCAACCGGCACCTGCGTCAACCGTTGGCGGAACTGGAGCCGATGATGCAGGCGGTGCTGCTTTCGGGAGCGGCGCAGCTTGTGTTCATGGATCGGCTGCCGGTGCACGCGGTGGTCAACGACACGGTGGAGCTGGCGCGGAAGCTGGTGCGGCCGGGTGCTGCGCCGCTCGCCAACGCGGTGCTGCGGCGGGTGGCCGGGGATGTGAAGGACGTGCGGCGGGGGGAGGCGTGGTCGCCGGCGGCGGATCGGCTGCCGATCGACGAAGGCTGTGTGGTACTTGCCGAACCGCTTCTGCCTGCGGTGGATGACCCGATCACGCATCTGGAGGTCGCCACGAGCACGCCGCGGGCGCTACTCGAACATTGGTCCAAGGCGTTCGGCACGGCACGCATGCAGTCGCTGGCGGTGCACAGCACGCGCCTGCCGCCCACGACGGTGGCGGTGGAACCGGGCTTCGTGTGCGGCGAGGATTGCCATCCGCATGCGCGCGACGGCTTTGTCGTCTGGCAAGGTAGTCGCGAAGCGCTCATCGAACTATTGACGGGGCACCCGGCAAGACGGGTGCAGGACCCCGCATCGGCAGCGCCCGTGCAGGTTACCGCCCCTATGACCATCGCACGCGCGGTCGACTATTGTGCCGGTCGCGGAACCAAGACACGACAACTGGCGGCGCTGCATCCGCAAGCACGCATCATCGCGACGGATATCGACCCCGGTCGGTTTGCCGATCTCACGGAAGCGTTCGCGAATCACCCGATGGTGACCGTTGCGCCCGTTGAGCAGGTGCGCAGCACAATCGGGGATAGTCGAGTCGATTTACTGATGCTCGATGTGCCGTGCTCGAACACGGCTGTCTTTGCGCGTCGTCCCGAAGCGCGGTATCGATGGCGCGACCGCAACACGCGTGAACTCGTGGATCTGCAGCGTCGCATCGCCAAAGCGGCGCTGGCGCTGGCATCGCCGCGGCACATTCTTTACAGCACGTGCAGCCTTGATCTGCGCGAAAACCAGAACCAGGCGCGCTGGTTGGTGAGGGAGACGGGCGGCCGCATCGTTGCCGAGGAACAGACCTGGCCCGACGGCGTGGGCGATACGTATCACGATGGCAGCTATTACGCGCTGATTGCGCTCGACTGATCCGCGATTCGCATGCGATCAGTACGCTGCCGCGGTGGGGGCGGGAAAGACCACCGGTTGCCCGCGATTGTCCAGCGCGCTGAGCACTGCGTTGCGGTGCATATCGAAGTTGAGCAGGTCCAGACGCTTGAGAATTTCCGCCTTGGCGTCGACGCAGAACACTTGGTTGTCGATCAGCTGGAGAATGACCCTGACGCGGCTTTCCTCGAATCGCAGGACATCAAAGGCCGTGTCGATCAGGTGTATCTGTGAGTCTGGGCCGATGTTCTGTCGCCTGGCGATGCGGACGAGGTGGTCGGCGCGATGGTTCTCATACGCAAGGTTGCGCACCGCGTCGATCTCTGCGACGGTGGAAGGATCGTCAACAAAGACGACCGTGGCGTCGGGCGGCAGCGGTTCGGGCGGTTGCATGACAATGATCACCGGCGCCTGCTTGCATGCCGCGAGGGTGACCAGAAGGGCGAATAGTGCGGTGCAGCGAAAGATGGACGAACGCGACATGGCAAGCTCCTCGGAAGGCTGAACGCCCTGCCATCATACCACGCCGCAAGATCAATCCATAGGATAAAGTTAACTGGCTGCACGTCGCGCGCTTCTATTTTCCGCTCATCATGTCGGTGGGGTGACCGGTCGTGCCGAACGGCGCAGGCCGGTGCGGTGCACGTCGTTGGCGATATCGCAGAAGGTGCGCAGCAGCGGTTCGTGCATCCGCTCTTTCAAGCCGATCAGCCACACGGGCATGTCGTAGGTGTAGTTGGGCCAGATGAAGATATGGCCTTCCTCGACGAGCGGGGCGGCGTCGTCCAGATCGGCGAACGACAAGCCCAGCCCCTCGGCGACGAGATTCTTGATCGACCCGAACGCATCGGCGTGGACCTGCGGCCTGAACTGCACGCGATTCTCCTCGCTCACCCGATGCATCAGCACGCAGTGTGAGCAGGTGGTGGACTGAAACACCCAGGGGAACTCCGCCAATCGATGCCAGCCGGAGTGAATGAGGTCGTCGCGCCAGGCGATGGGGCCGATCACGCCGAGGCGTGAGACGCCGATGCGGTGGGCGGTGATGCGTTCGGTGTCGTACTCGCCTTCGATGAAAGCGAGGTCGATCTGGTCATCGAGGATGGCGCGTACGTTGATGCCCGAGTTGGCAGCGAACAGGCGTACCTCGACCTCGGGATGCTGTTGGGTGACGCGGCCGATGATACGGGCAAGCTTGAGGTCGTAGCCGCAGTCGGTGCTTCCCAGCCTCAGCGTGCCGCCGACGCCGTCGCGCAGGCGGTCGGCCAGCCGTATGACACCATCGGCGCGACGGACGACGTCCTGCGCTTCCTTGAGCAGTTCCTTGCCGGCGTCGGTGAGAACCATGCCGCGCGACGCCCGGCGGAAAAGCTGCACGTTCAGTTCATGCTCCAGCGCTTTGATCTGCCCGCTGACCGCGGGTTGGGTCAGGTGCAGTTGTTCGGCTGCACGGGTCAGATTGCCGGTGGCGGCGACGGCGATAAACGTTCGCAGGTGCTGCAGTTCCATGCTTGCAACTCGGGGGAACAACGATGATACGGTGGCCGAAAACGATGGTGCGTCCGCCCGGCGGAGCTTCCAGCGAGGCGTCGCCGGTGAAAGGGCGGACCTCCGGAAGCGACCGCCACCACGACAACGCTCGTTGAGCCAACCGTTTCAAGACCACGCCGACAGTGCGGTTTGCGTCCATGCAGGAAGGATCGCGTTCCGCATCGGCCGGGGCTATACAGCGGCGCTTATAACACCATCAGACTTTCTGATTGGACGGCAGGGTGGGGGCGGCGTCAAGGGGGCCCCGGGGATAGCGATCTCCGGGCTTTAGCGAGCGTCGCGCGGGGGATTTCAGTAGCGAGGGCGGGGGTCGGCGTAGGGCTGCTGATCCTGCGAGAGCAGGGCGGCCATGAGCGCGTCGCGCCGATAGGGGACGACCTCCTCGATGACAGCCATCATGCGTCGCCAGCAGTCGCGCACGAAGACGTGCGGCCGGGCGTTCATCGCTGTCATGCAGGCGTGATCATGGTAGAGCAGTCGGCCCAGCTTGGCGGTGTACATCGTGCGGAGCCGCAGGCGTCGCAGGTTGCGGCGGACGAAGTTGAAGTCGGCGAACGCCATCGTCAGCCGTTCGGTGTGGAAGACGATGTGCTGGCGTTTTTCGCGGAGAATCGCCTGGCAGACGGCCCGGACGACCGGGTCGGTGGAAGCGGTTTCCAACTGCTCGAGCATGGCGACGTCGATGAGGTCTGACAGGAGCATCGCCGAGAGGGTGTAGCGTGCGCCGAGGGTGCGGCCCGCCTTGATGAAGAGGTCCTGCGTGGGGTCGTACGGCTTGCGGGGGATGCCTGCCCGGGTCATGAGCTTGTCGAGCAGGTCGCCGTGGAACCGCTGTTCCCGCAGCAGCAGCCGCAGGGACTGAATGTAAGCCGGGTCGCCGGACCATTGAGCGATGGCCTGGTTGATGAGCCAGGGGGCGGTCACGGCCTGTGCTGCGGCCAGGCGGTTAAGCCATGCGCCCACCGCCGGATCAGTCACGACGACGTCGGTCACCGCCGCGTCCCAGGCGATCGGCGAACGCACGTGGCGGTTGTACAGAAAGTGGCACAGCCAGTAGCGACTGCGGCTCCATTCGTACGTCATGGCAAAACATCCTCACTGCACATCAGCTTTCATCGTCTGATGATCGTGGTCCACGTTAGCTTGTACCGCAAATGGCGGGGGTGTGGACGACAATTCGGCGGGTTTTGCGAAAAAATCGCAAGGTTCGGCAATTCGAAGCACCTGCCGTCGGTCGGACAAAGGATACCGCAAAGCGTTGATTGCCTGAGGTTGATTCGGGGCGGTCAGCGGTTGTGAGGCGACCCGGCGAGCGGCAAAAATGACTACCGTCCCGGTCGCCAGGTGATAGGATAGTCGGGGTTGAACGTGGCCTTTCGAGGAGCTCGCCATGCCGGTGCCGATGGAGCTGTCACGCATCCTGATTCGTGAAACCGACGACACGCACATCGTCGAACTCCGCGAAATCGATGGGGAACGGGTGTTTCCGATCGTGATCGGCCTGAACGAGGCGGCCGCCATCGAACGTCGGCTGATGGGGCAGAAGCCGCCACGCCCGCAGACGCACGAATTGCTGGCGCAGGTCATCAAGGAACTGGGCGCGAGCGTGGAACGGGTGATCATCAGCGACCTGCGCAACCACACGTTCTTTGCCCGCCTGATTCTGCGTCGCAACGGGCAGGAGCTGGACATCGACTCGCGTCCCAGCGATGCGATTGCGCTGGGGGTGGCGACGGAGGTGCCGATCTTCGTGGCGGAACACGTGTTGGAAGAGGTGTGCAGGGGGGAGTAGGGGAGATCGAGCCCAGAGTCTGGGGCCCAGGGCATGGGGAGCGGTGTTATTGAGACGTTTCGCGTGGTTGGGCTCCGTGTTGAATCTACGGGGCTGGATTATCGAACCCTGATTCACAAGGCACTGGACCGCACGCCGCAGTCCCGGAGCCCTGGCTTCGTGGAAAACCTGACGGGCGGTTTGACAGGGCCGATCCTCACGATACACTTACCGATCTTGGCTTTTTGGAGCGATTGATGACGGGCAAGATTCGAATTCGGATGGAGGCGTACGATCACCAGGCGCTGGACGCTTCGGCGCGTGAAATCGTGGATCACGCCAAGCGGACGAACGCGAAGGTTTCCGGCCCCGTGCCGCTGCCGACGCGTATCGAGCGGTACACCGTGCTGCGTAGCCCGCACATCGACAAGAAGAGCCGTGAGCAGTTCGAGATCCGCACCCACAAGCGGATCATCGACATCAAGGATCCCAATGCGCGAACCGTCGAGGCGCTGAACCGACTGGTGGTTCCGGCTGGCGTGTTCGTGAAGATCAAGGCGTAATGACGTAACGATGGCGGACGCAACGGTCCGTCTTTTTAATCAAGCAGGGTCGCTGATCCTCTCCCGCCACGTGGTGGTGATGATCCGCTCGGCAGGCGAGGAGCCAGCCAGCCCCCTGGGAGGTTGATTCGATGCCCATCGGGATAATCGGACGCAAAATCGGAATGACACGCCTCTTCGATGAGGCGGGCAACAACGTGCCGGTGACGGTCATCCAGGCCGGCCCGTGCTACGTCAGTCAGGTCAAGACGGCCGAGACCGACGGTTACAGTGCGGTGCAGCTGGCTTTTGAGGACGTCAAGGGTCGCAACTCGACGTTCCCGGTGATCGGTCACGACGGCAAGGCGGGCCTGAGCCCCAAGCGGGTTCACCGCGAGTTCCGCGTCGACGAGCAGGCTGCCGGCGCGTTGGAGCTGGGCCAGGCTGTTAACGTCGACGTCTTTGACGAGGTGCGGTACGTTGACGTGACCGGCACGAGCAAGGGCAAGGGCACGGCAGGCGTCATGAAGCGTCACAACTTCAAGGGCCAGCCCGCCAGCCACGGTACGGAGCGTAAGCACCGATCGCCCGGTTCGATCGGTGGTCGGTCGACCAACCGCGGTTTCAGCGGTCGCCCCAAGAAGGGCGTGCGCATGGCTGGCCACATGGGTGCCGAGCGGGTGACGGTCCGCAGCATTGAAATCATCGGTCGCGACAAGGACCGAAATCTGTTGATGGTGAAGGGTCCGGTGCCCGGGCCCAACCAGGGACTGGTTTTGATTCGGGAGGCCACCAGGCTTTACAAGACCAAGGCCAAGAAGGCCAAGGCGTAACAAGTCGGTGAGTCGCGGCCTGTTCGGCTGATCGTCGCGTGGCGGTTGGCGGGGCGGGCGGGTGGCTCCAAAGGGATACTGTTACGCCACGACATCCGGACCTTCGCCCAGCGTTTTTGTCGCTGGCCCAAGGCATGAACAGTTGTTTACCCCAGCGGCGTGTGCCGTGTGTCGGGGTGCAGGTGAAGAACATGATCGAGATTCCCATCCATAACGCCCAAGGCCAGCAGGTCGGCAGCTTCGAGCTGGACGAGAGCCTGTTCGGTGGCGAGGTCCGGCCCGGTCTGCTCAAGCAGGCTTACGTCCGCTACCACGCCAACGCACGTCAAGGTTCCGCCAAGACCAAGTCCCGCTCTGAGGTCGAGGGCTCGACCAAGAAGATGTATCGCCAGAATGGCACCGGCAATGCCCGTCGCGGCGACCGCAAGACCAACATTCTGCGTGGCGGCGGTCACGGTCTGGCCAAGCGTCCCCGGTCGTTCCGCAAGGACATGCCCGTCAAGATGCGACGCCTGGCCAATCGCAACGCCATTCTCGCCAAAGCTGTTGACGGTGAGATTCGCCTGGTAGACTCGCTCAGTTTTGATAAACCCAGCACCAAGCAATTTGCCGGCCTGCTGAATTCGCTGAAAATCGACCGCTCCTGTCTGTTCGCTCTGGCTTCCACCTCCGCCCCGGAAGCCAAATCCGCCAAGAACATCCCCAGTGTCAGCCTGACCCAGATCGACCGGCTCAACGCCTTCGATCTGCTGAATCACCGCTACCTGCTGGCGGAGCGGTCGGCGTTCGAGGCGTTCATTGAACGAGCCAAGGCACAGGCGGCGGCGAGCGGTCGCACCGGCCAGGAGGACGCGCAATGAACCTCGATCCAACCTACATCATCCGTAAGCCGCTGATCACGGAAAAGTCCACGTGGGAATCCGCCCGCGTGATCAAAAAGGGCAAGCGCGCCGGCGAGCCGGTCAACCGCTTCAGCTTCGAAGTGGCGATGGACGCCCGCAAGCCCCAGATCAAGGCGGCGATCGAAAAGCTGTACGGCGTGCGTGTGGAGAAGGTCGCCACCCAGATTCGCAAGGGGCGCACCTACCGCACCCGGCACGGGGTGTCCAACACGGGCGACTGGAAGAAGGCGACTGTGCAACTGCACCCGGATGACAAGATCGAACTGTTCTGAGTGACGCCTTGCGGAGTCGTATCCCCGGGCCTCCTTAACGAGAATTATCATGCCGATTCGCATCTACAATAAAACCAGCGCCGGGCGGCGCAACGCTTCGGTCAACCTCAAGACCGAAGTCACCAAGCACAAGCCCGAAAAGTCGCTGCTGCGCCCCAAGAAGAAGACCAGCGGTCGCAACAACCATGGTGTCATCACCGTGGAGAGCCGTGGCGGTGGTCACAAGCGTCGCTACCGCGTGGTAGATTTTCGCCGCGACAAGGTGGACGTTTCCGCCAAGGTGGTGGGCATCGAATACGACCCCAACCGCACGGCCAACCTGGCGCTGTTGGAGTATGCCGACGGCGAACGCCGCTACATCATCGCTCCGGTCGGCCTGACCGACGGTCAGGAAGTGGTGGCGACACAGGGTGTGGCTGAGCCGAAGGTGGGCAACGCGATGCCGCTGCGGTCGATTCCCGCGGGTCTGAACGTGCACTGCGTGGAACTGGTGCCCGGTAAGGGCGCGCAGCTCTGCCGGTCGGCTGGCACCTATGCCCGTCTGACCAACAAGGAAGGTCGCTGGGCCACGCTGGTGTTCCCCTCGGGTGAAATTCGCCAGGTGTCCTTGGACTGCCGTGCGACGATCGGTCAGGTGGGCAACACCGACCAGTCGCAGGTGAAGCTTGGCAAGGCCGGTCGGGCGCGTCATCTGGGCATTCGGCCGCACACCCGCGGCATGGCGATGCAGCACCACGATCACCCGCTGGGTGGTGGTGACGGGCGCAGCAAGCACAACCGTCCGCCTGCCTCGAAGACCGGCGTGCCGGCGAAGGGTGGCCGCACCCGCAAGCCGAACAAGGCATCGAGTAAACGTATTCTGCGCCGCCGCGTGAGCAAGCGTTACGGTCAGTTGAGCCTGTAAGAAGGAACCCACGCGAAGCCCGGCGACTGAAACGGGCGTCGAAGGACACGCGAACGACGAGCAAACCATGGCACGATCACTGAAAAAAGGTCCGTATGTCGACGAGAAGCTCTACCGCAAGGTGGAGAAGCTCAACCAGATGAACCGGCGTGAGCCGATCAAGACCTGGGCTCGCGCGTGCACGGTGGTGCCCGAGTTCGTCGGTCACACGTTCCTGGTGCATAACGGCAAGATGTTCCACAACGTGTTCATCACCGAAGACATGGTGGGGCACAAGTTGGGCGAGTTCAGCCCGACCCGCGTGTTCCGTCAGCACACCGCAGGCACCAAGGCGCAGCGCGCCGCCGGCGGAGCGTAATTCCGCGATTGTTTGGAGTTTGAACCATGGCATTCAGCAACGTACATCGCGGCGCCCGCATCAGCCCAAGCAAGGTGCGCCCGGTCATCAACCAGATTCGCGGCAAGAGCATCGAGGAGGCGTTGACGCTCATGCAGATGTCCAAGCGGCGTGCAGCCGTGTACATCCGTGCCGCGCTCCAGGCCGCCCGCGCCAACGCGATCGACGTCGGCGAGCTTTCCTCTCAGCAGGCGCGCCGTCTGGTGGTGAGCGAGGCCCGGGTGGACAGCGGCCCGACCATGAAGCGGTTCCAGCCCAAGGATCGCGGCCGGGCACACGCGATCAAGAAGCGCACCAGCCACATCACCGTGGCGTTGGACACGAAATAAGGATTCCCGCCGCTTGCGGCTCAGCGATTGAGATTACCTATGGGACAGAAAGTTCATCCATTCGGCTTCCGCGTCGGAATCACCGAGCCTCACCGCAGCCGCTGGTACGCGCCCAAGGCGCTCTACGGCGAACTGCTGGTCGAGGATCAGCGCATCCGCAACTACATCGACCGGCGGCTGAATCGTCGTCCGCCCTTCGCCGCTGTCGCGGACATTCACATTGAGCGAACCCGCGAGGAGCTCAAGGTGATCATCCGCACCGCTCGGCCGGGGCTGGTCATCGGCCCCAAGGGCGCGAACATCGAAGAGCTCACCGCTGACCTGCAGCGACTGACCGGCCGCAACGTCTCGATCAGCTGCATCGAAGTCCACAACCCGGACATCGAGGCGAAGCTGGTGGCTGAGTCGATCGCCGAGCAGTTGCAGAAGCGTGCCAGCTTCCGCCGCGTGATGAAGATGAAGGCGGACACCGCGATGGCCGCGGGCGCCAAGGGGATCAAGATTCAGTTGTCCGGCCGCCTGGGCGGGCACGAAATGAGCCGCACCGAAGACGTGCGTGAAGGTGCGATTCCGCTGCAGACGCTGCAGGCCAACGTGGATTACGGCTTCGCCGAGAGCATGACGACGTACGGCGTGATCGGTGTGAAGGTGTGGATCTACAAGGGCATGTACAGCGACGTGAAGGAAGGCGAAGTCGAGTCGAAGGCGGCTGGCGCCCGACCGCGTGCCCGAGGCCGACGGTAATTCAACGGACCGTGAACAGAATCAGAGGTTGAATTGCGGGTGTGTCCCCGCCCTCTGACAACACGAGGTGATTGACGATGGCAATGATGCCCAAACGCGTGAAGTTCCGCAAACAGCAGCGCGGGAAACTGCGCGGCAATGCGACGCGCGGCAATTACGTGGCGTTCGGTGACTACGGCATTCAGTCGCTGGAAGGCGGCTGGCTGACGGCGCGACAGATCGAAGCGGGTCGTGTGGCCTGCCGTCAGTATGTCAGCCGTGAAGGCAAGCTGTACGTGCGAATGTTTCCGGACAAGCCGATCAGCAAGAAGCCGCTTGAAACCCGTATGGGTAAGGGCAAGGCGGAGCCGGAATACTGGGTGGCCCGTGTGAAGCCCGGGACGGTGCTGTACGAGCTGACGGGCGTGCCGCGTGACGTGGCGAAAGAGGCGTTCGTGCGTGTGGCGCACAAGATGCCGTTCCGCTGCCG
>CAZEFM010000031.1:0-38556 GCA_964511575.1 uncultured Phycisphaeraceae bacterium
CCCCCCCCCCCCAACCCCCCCCCCCCCCCACCACGCGCTGCCTCCACCCCCAGGGGGCGCCGGCGCCGCCCCCGCGGGCGCGCCCGCGGCTGTGGAACATGGAACGGATGGGGAACGTTGCGTCGATCTGCGTCATCACATCGTTGCGGGTGGTTGGAAATATGTTCGGCGGAGGTGAGCCAAACAAAGCCTTGAAAAATGTCTTGACACGGATTGGTTGAGTCGGTTATTATTCGGTCCGAACAGCAACCGATCACTTAGGAGGCCGGGCCATGTTGAGTGAGCATCTGATTCGTCGGCATTTTCGGACGCGCCGGTTTGAGCCGTTGCTGGTGGCGCTGGCGAGCAATGGGCAGGTGCTGCCGCGGACGTTGCGGCGGGAACTGGCTGGGCATCCGGTGTGTGCGACGGGGCTGGCGCTGCGGCGGCTGACGGAGCTGACCTGGCGGGCGACAGATCTCACGGATGAACTGGTTGATTTCCTTCTGACGCATCAGCAGGCGGATGGCACCTGGCGCGGTGAGCCGCTGGCGACGGCGGTGGCGCTGGCGGGGCTGCACCGCGCGGCGGAGCAGTTTGCCGCGGTGCCGGAACGGGTGGAGATGATCGCTGCGGCGAGGCGGCGGGGGCTCGCGGCGCTGGCGGCGATGCAGACGGAGGATGGGCTTTTTGAGATGGGCGAGGGGACAGAGAATGGCCGCCGCGCTTGCACGGCCGCGTACATCTGTTCGCTGCTCACGGCCGATGCGGCGTTCCGCGAGGCGGTGCGGTTTGATGAGCTGATGGCGTGGTTTGATCGTCACGCGAGGCAACTGGATGGTGACACGCGCACGCTCGTTCACCTTGCGCAACTGGATCAGTCGTCGACCGTGCCAGCGAGCCGGGCGCTGGCAGCGGTCGCGGCATAAGGCTGTCGGGGCTGGAATGTGTTGTTGGCGTGGTATCGGCGTCCCGGTGTGATGTCGGCATGGGGGCGGTTATGGCGCGAAGATGGCGACCAGCAGGAACAGGATCAGGACGCCGATCGTGATGGTGAGGCCGGTCTGAAGGGTGCGGCGTTGTACGGGTTTGTTGCGCATGAAGAACGTGATCAAGCCGAGCGGCAATAGCAGGACGACGAGAAGCACGCCGGCGGCGATCACGATGAGGTGGACGAAACCTTCGAGTGCGTTCAGGCCGGTGGATGCCAGCGATGCGGTCATGCGAATGGTCCCGGTGGCGTCGGTGGCGTCGGTGGGGAGGCGTCAGGGGGCGGCGAGTGGAGTGGGCGGCAATGTGTTCGTGATGCGCGGGGTGGGGAGCGGCTGCCAGGGGTCGTTGGCGAGGTGTGGGGAGACGATGTCGCGCCACAGGTCGGCGAGCATTCGGCCGTTGGGTCGGCTCAGCGACACCATGCCGACGGTGCGGTTGTTGCCGGTGAAGCGCATGCCCCAGAGGGGTTGGGCGCTTTGCGGCGGCGAGCCATAGCGCATGTCCGCGAGCGTGGAGGTGTCGGGCACGTGGGCGATGTAGCCATCGGCGAACCACGCGAACAGTCGCAGCGATCGCTCCCATTGGTGGGGTGTGTCGGCGGTGGTGGGGGTGACGGCATGCGCGTGTGTGGCGGCGGTGGGATCGGTGTTGTTGTGCGCTTCGTTGTTTGCGGGGAGGTGGTGCGGGGACGTTGGGGTGGTCGTTGCGACGGCCGGGGTGGTTGCAGCGGTCGGATGAGTTACCGGGTCGGTTGCGGTGGTCCGGGGCGTCGCGAAGTTCGGGGGCGTTGCGGCGGGGTGGGGCGTCGTGATGGGTAGGGTGGTGTTGTTTTGTGGTGCGCGCGGTTGGGGTGGTTGTTGGGGTGTGGTTGTGAGTGTTTGGAGCGAGGCGAGAGGGACGTTGTCGCCGGGGCGGAATTGTGCGCGGCTGAAGGGCGATAGTCGCAGGGCATCGATCCAGAGGCGGCCGTCGTGTTCGTAGACCGATCGCCAGACGATGAGGTTGCCGATCGTGGGCATGACGCGGCCGCGTTCGACGGTGTGGCCTCGCGATGCGGCGAGGGTTGCCTGGGCTGCCTGCCCGCGCTGCTGCTGTGTGACGCCGAGGCCGATGTAGACGAGGCTGAGGATCAGGGCGATGCGTACGGGGGCGAGGCGGCGTGACCAGCCGTGCCAGAGCAGTCCGGCGAGGAGGAGCAGCGTGAAGATGGGGTCGATGATCGACATGCAGTCCCATGCGACGCGGGCGTTGGAGAAGGGCCAGGCGATGAGCGTGCCGTAGCTGGTGCAGGCGTCGAGCAGGCCGTGGGTGGCGTAGCCGATGGTGGCGGCGGCGACGGCGGGGCCGAGCCGTCGATCCGGCAGGCGTGACCGAAAGGGCAGGAGGATGAGGTAGGCGAACAGGGCGCTGACGGGAATGAACGCCAGGGCGTGGGTGAAGTGGCGGTGCATGGCGACGGAGAGCATGGGGTCGCCGGGCACGCGGATGAGCACGTCCAGGTCGGCTGCCATTCCGCCGAGCAACCCGATCGCCCATGCCGAGCGGGGCAGTTTTCGGCCAACCACCGCGGCGGCGGCGACGGCCCCCAGTGCGCCTTGCGTCAAAGGATCCATGGCAGGCAAAGCATAACCACGTCCGGACACGAGTACAGCCGAACGCGGTCAGCAAATGGCGGAAGGAATGTTTGCCGCGCGGGGGGATCGCACCGCATGGCGAGGGTCAGCGCGAGGCGTGCGCACACGGCCAGCACGGTGTCGCATCCGGGCCGGTGCGTGTCCGTTCGCGAGGCGCGTTACTTCGCGGCGCGTGTTAGTTCGCGTGGGCGGCGCATCACACCGCAAAACGCATCGCACCGTGCGGCAAGTCCCGCCACAGCCGCTTCAGCCGCGAGCAACCACACGGCACGCCACGCGCACCGCATCACACCGCATCACACAACGTCACGCCGCACCCGGTTCAGTCGGCTTGAATCAGCGGCGTTGACAGGTAACGCTCACCGAAGCTCGCGGCGACGGTGACGATCGTCTTGCCCTTGTTCTCCGGCTTGGCGGCGATGCGGCAGGCGGCGCAGATGTTCGCACCGCTGGAGATACCCACGAACAGCCCCTCTTCCTTTGCCACCCGGCGGGCCCAGGCGAAGGCGTCGTCGTTGCTCACCGCTTCCGTGCCCGACACGATCGACAGGTCCAGGTTCTTCGGGACGAACCCGGCGCCGAGGCCCTGGATCTTGTGCGGCCCGGGCTTGGGCTCCTGGCCGGCGAGCGTCTGGGCAATCACCGGCGAATCGACCGGCTCCACGGCGATCGACACCAGATCGGTGCGGCCCTTGCTGCGGAAGTAGCGGCTGACGCCGGTGATGGTGCCGCCCGTGCCCACGCCGGCGACGAGGATGTCCATCGCGCCCTGCGTGTCGTTCCAGATTTCCGCGCCGGTGGTGCGCTCGTGGACCGCGGGGTTGGCGGGGTTTTCGAACTGCTGGGGCATCCACGCGTTTTCGGTGGTGGCGACGAGCTCGGCCGCCTTGGCGATCGCGCCCTTCATGCCGTTCGCAGCCGGCGTCAGCACCAGGTTCGCCCCCAGCGCCTTGAGCAGCGCCCGCCGCTCCAGACTCATCGACTCGGGCATCGTCAGCGTCAGCTTGTAGCCCTTGGCGGCACAGACGAACGCCAGCGCGATGCCGGTGTTGCCGCTGGTCGGCTCGATGATGTGCGTGTTTTGGTTGATCACGCCGTCTTCTTCGGCCTGTTCGATCATCGCCCGACCGATGCGGTCCTTCACCGACGCCATCGGGTTGAAGTATTCGAGCTTGACGAAGATGTTGGCACCCTCGGGAGCCACGCGATTGAGGCGGACCAGCGGTGTGTTGAACACGGTGTCCACGATGTTGTCATAGCTCCTGCCGTGCAGCAGGGTCAGTTCTGTGGCGCTCGATTTCATCGTCAACTCCTTGGTCATCAGGGGGGCAATAAGCGGTCGTTTATGGTAGGCGGAGGGGGGAAATGCGCCAAGTAGTGGGGGAGGGGGCGGGAGGCAGGCAGGGAGGGTGGAAAGGCGGGAAGGGCGTTTCTCGCATTGGGGCGGTTGGGTTGGTACTCTTTGGCCCATGAAAATCAGTGTGAAATGGCTGAATGGTTATCTGGATCGGCCGGTTGCCGCCGATGAGGTGGAGCGGCTGCTGACGGAGCAGATTTTTCCCATCGATGCCCGTGAAGCGGTGGGCGATGGCGATGTGATGCTGGACGTGGAGGTGACGAGCAATCGCCCGGATTGCCTGAGCCACATCGGGCTGGCACGCGAGGTGGCGGCGGGTTCCGGCGCGGGGCTGAAGCTGCCGACGACCGAACTGCCGCAGACGACGGGCGAGCCGGTCGATTCGCTTACCAGCGTCGACAACCAGGCGGCGGACCTTTGCCCGCTGTATACGGCCCGGGTGATCACCGGCGTGAAGGTGGGGCCGAGCCCCGCGTGGCTGGTGGCGCGGCTGGAAGCGGTGGGGCTGCGCAGCGTCAACAACGTGGTCGATGTGACCAATTTTGTGTTGCTGGAGATGGGTCAGCCGCTGCACGCGTTTGACATGGCCAAGCTTGCCGAGCGGCGGATCGTGGTGCGGCGGGCGGCGAAGGGGGAAACCATCACCGCGATCGACGGCACGAAGCACACGCTGCGCGACGACATGCTGGTGATTGCCGATGCGTCGCGTCCGGTGGCGGTGGCGGGGGTGATGGGCGGGCTCGACAGCGAGGTGACCGAATCGACGACGGACATTCTGCTGGAGTCGGCGATGTTCGAGCCGCTGTCGATTCGTCGCACCAGCCGGGCGCTGAAGCTGGCGAGCGATTCGAGCTATCGATTTGAGCGCGGCGTGGACCCGGAGGGCGTTGATGCGGCGAGCCGTCGCGCGGCGGCGCTGATCGTGGAACTGGCGGGCGGCACGCTGGCCGAGGGCGTGGTGCGCAACGGCATCGAACCGCAGCAGCCGCACACCGTGCGCATGCGGCCGGCGCGTTGCAATGCGCTTCTGGGCGTGGAGATCGCCACCGACACGATGGTGGGCTTTCTCGATCGGTTGGGGCTTTCACCGCGGGTGGAAGGCGATGCGATCGTGTGCACCGCGCCGACGTTTCGGCTGGACCTGCAGCGCGAGGTGGACCTCATCGAGGAAGTGGGGCGGCTGCACGGCATCGGCGATGTGCCGGTGCAGACGAAGATTCATATTGTCGCCCGGCCGGTGCAGCCGATCGTCGCGGCGCGTCGCAGGCTCAACGATGTGCTGATCGCGCACGGCTACCACGAAACGATCACGTTCAGCTTCATCAATCCGAAGTTCGGCCTGCCGTTTGTTGAGCCGGGCTGTGAAGCGGTGAACGTTGATGACGAACGACGCAAGAGCGAACCGATGCTGCGGCCGTCGCTGCTGCCGTCGCTGTTGATCTGCCGCAAGCGCAACCAGGATGGCGGCAACGCGAACGTTCAACTGGCGGAATCGGCGAGCGTGTGGAACAAGCGCGACGGTCGCATCATCGAGCATCAGCGGCTGGCGCTGCTGGCGGATGCGGAGGATGGCGGCGAGGCGCTGCGGCGCGTGCGCGGCACCATCGAGGAGCTGGCGCAGCAGTTGTGCGGCGAGGCAACGCTGGAGGTGAAGCCGGCCGAGCGCGAGTTGTTCAGCACGGCGGGGCAGGTGGTGCTCAACGGCGAACCGATCGGCTGGCTGGGACTGATCGCGCCGAAGATGCAGGCGCTGTTCGATCTGCAGACGCCGGTGGTCGGCGCGGAGTTCGACCTGCCGAAGCTGCTGACGAGCTATCCGCCGGTGCGCAAGGTGGCGGCGCTGCCGAAGTTCCCGGGCATCGAGCGGGACCTGTCCGTGATTGTGGATGAAGCGGTGTCGTGGCAGGCGATCGAGTCGGCGGTGATCGCGACGAAGCCGCCGCTGCTGGAGACGGTGTGGTTCCTCACGACCTACCGCGGCAAGCCGATCGCCAAGGGGCAAAAGAGCGTCAGCTTCCGCATGCTCTTCCGCGACCCGGCCAAGACGCTGCGTCACGATGAAGTCGACCCGCAGGTGAACGCGGTGGTGGAACGGCTGCAGCGTGAAGTCGGTGCGACGCTTCGCAGTTGAAAGGCGTTGAAACGCCAGGTACGCCAAGAGGGGGAGGCGCCAAGACGGTAGCCACGAAAAGGCACAGGAGGCACAGCGTGATTGTCCAAGATCACCGCCGCCTCAGCCTTTTTGGGCTCTTTGTGCCTTCTGCGCTGAATACTGTTGAGTCCCCAGACCCTAGGCCCCAGGCCCTTGCAACAACACCACAACATGACAGGCGATGGCGCGGTTTTCGCCCAGCGCATCCACCTGTTCGTGCGTTTTGCCTTTGAGGTTCACCTGTGACCGATCGCAGCCGAGCAGGTTGGCGAGGTTGCTGCGGATGGCGGCCTTGTGCGGGCTGAGCTTGGGACGCTGCAGAATGACGGTGACGTCGATGTTGCCCACGGCATAGCCCGCCGCCCGCATCCGTTTGGCGGCCTCCTCGACGAAGATGCGCGAGTCCGCGCCTTTCCACGCGGCATCGTTGTCCGGAAATAGCTGGCCGATGTCCTCCTGACCCAGCGCACCGAGAATCGCATCCGTGACGGCGTGGTACACCACATCGCCATCGGAATGCGCGGCACACCCCCGGTCATGTTCCAGCCGCTCCCCACCCACGATGAGCGGCAGATCGGGTTCCAGGCGATGCAGGTCAAAACCGTGTCCGATGCGGTACTGATTCATAGTCATGTTCGCGAAGACGCAAGCGCGGCAGGGCGGTGTGGGGGACGGTTATGCAGGGCTGATGTCGTTGCCCTCTTCATCGGTGAACTTGATGCGCACATCGGACAGCTCGAGCTGTTCGAGCAGATCGCGTACGGCGGGATCGTGTTGCTGCTGCCGATGGCGACCGAAATCGACGTAGGCGAGCTTCTGCGAAGGGTAGATGCGGACGCGCGACCAGCCGCGTTCGATGGCGAACGCGTTGACATCCACGGTGAACGCCTCACGGTCGACTTCGTTGAGCGCACCGGCATCAATCAACGCGCGCATGATGTCGGCGTGCGACACGCGCGGCGGCAGGGGGACGAACGTTCCCTCCGGGCTGATCCAATAACCAATGCCCCGCTCGATCAAGAGTTGATCCTTCCGATCGTGATGCTGCAACAGGTAAGTTGCGGCTTTCGTGGCAAGCGTGACCATCTGTTCCGTTCCTCTTTCCCCTCGTTGCTGCGACCTTCCGTCGTTGCCGCTCACTTCAAGCCATATTCCTTGAGCTTGCGGTAGAGCGTGCGTTCGCCGATGCCGAGCATCTTGGCGGCTTGTTCGCGGTTGCCGGCGGCGAGACGCAGGGCGTTGCGGATGGCGTGCTTTTCGATCTGGTCGAGGCTCAGGCCCGTGAGCGACCCGAGGTTGGGCGATTCGGTTTCGCCCAGCGCCGACTGCCGCACTTCCATCGGGATGTGGCGCACCTCGATGCGGTTGTCCTCCGCTTCGAGCACCATGTTCTGCACCACGTTGATGAGCTGGCGCACGTTGCCCGGCCAGGCATACTGCATGAGCACGACCATCGCGTCGTCGTCGATCGTCATCGCGCCCTTGTTCATGCGATGGGCGAACTGGTCGACGTAATGCTTGGCGAGCACCGCGATGTCCTCGCGCCGATCGGAGAGGGCGGGCAGGTGAATGTGCGCGCCGCGGATGCGGTAATAAAGATCCTGCCGGAACAATCCCTCGGCGATGAGTTTTTCCAGGTCGTGGTTCGTCGCCGAGACGAGGCGCACGTTGACGTGTCGCGTCTCGTTGGACCCGACGCGCACGATCTCGCCGCTTTCCAGCACGCGCAGCAGCTTGGCCTGCATGGCCATGGGCATGTCGCCGATCTCATCGAGAAAGAGCGTGCCTCCGTCGGCATATTCGAAAACGCCCTCGCGGTCACGTTCCGCACCGGTGAAAGCGCCGCGCACGTGGCCGAAGAGCTCGCTTTCGAGGATCGACTCGCTCAGGCCGGCACAGTTGAGCGGCTTGAAGTGCTTCTTGGCGCGTTTGGAGTTGCGGTGGATCGCCTGGGCGATGAGTTCCTTGCCGGTGCCCGATTCCCCGGTGACGAGCACGGGGATGTCGCTGGGCGCGACCTGCCGCACCATCGTGAGCACGCGCTGGATGGCGGGGCTGGTGCCCACGATCCCTTCCAGCCCGAACTTCTCATCCACCTCCCGGCGAAGCGACATGTTCTGATGCCGCAGCGCCACGGCGTTGATCGCCTTGTTGCACAGGTGGCGGAAGTGTTCCAGATCGAGCGGCTTCTCAATGAAGTCGTACGCCCCGGCACGCAGCGCTTCCTTGGCGGTGGGGATGTCGCCGTGGGCCGTGACCATGATCGCCTCGGCGTCGGTCTGATACTGGCGCGCGGCTTCGAGCACCTTCATGCCGTCCGTTTCGCCTTCCATGACCAGGTCGGTCACGATCAGGTCGAACTGGCCGTGGCGCAGCTCATCGATCGCCGCGTCCAGATCGTGCACCAGGGTGCACACGTGCCCCAGCCGACGCAGCGCCTCGGCCATCACCTCCGCGTGCTCCGGCTCATCGTCCACAATGAGCACCTGCGCGGTGGAAGTTGTCGTGGAATCCGTCGTCATCGCTCTCCAGGTTGGTCAACGTTCCCCTCGGGCGGCACGCTTCGGCGCGTGACCCATGGCCCCGGGCCCTTCATTCGAAGTATAATCCCCGCGCATGACCCCTGCACACCCTCATCCCGGCGGCGCGGCGGCGGCGAAACGTGTGGCACGCATCGGCTGCGTCAGTTACCTCAACGCCAAACCGCTCATCGATGGGCTGGAGGGTCTTGCCGACCCGCAGGTGCGCTTCGATGTGCCCAGTCGTCTGCTCGACGATCTGGCATCGGGCGCGGTGGATGTGGCGTTGTGCCCCGTGGTGGACTATTTCCGCAGCGCCACGCCGCTGGTCATCACGCCGGTGGGGGGGATCGGCTGCGATGGGCCCACGCTGACGGTGCGGCTGTTCAGTCGCGTGCCGTTCGACAGCGT
Source organism: uncultured Phycisphaeraceae bacterium (assembly GCA_964511575.1). GTDB lineage: Bacteria > Planctomycetota > Phycisphaerae > Phycisphaerales > Phycisphaeraceae > CALKHT01. The sequence continues at coordinate 9,046 of CAZEFM010000031.1, forward strand.
GACGCACGTCTACGCCGACACCGACAGCCACACGAGCGTGAACCTGATGCGCGTGCTGCTGCACGCGTTGCACGGGTTGACGCCGCAGGTGATCGATTATCACGCGCGGGAGCAGGTGGCCAACCATCGCGTGGTGGACGAGCCGCAGACCGTGCTGCTCATCGGCGACAAGGTGGTGACGAGCGCTCCGCCCGCCGAGCAATACCCGCATCAGATGGATCTGGGCGAGGCGTGGCACAACCTCACGGGGTTGCCTTTCGTCTTCGCGGTGTGGATGACGCGGCAGGGCACGGCACTGGGTGATCTGCCCGCAAGGCTGAAGGCCACGCGCATCGCCAACGCCGACCGCATCGACGCCATCGTCGAGCGGTACGCGGCGAAGCACGGCTGGGAGGCCGCCCTCGCCCGTCGCTACCTGGGCGAGTACCTGCGGTTCGCCATCGGTGAGCGCGAACTGCAGGCCATCGAACGGTTCGCGCAGATGGGCCAGGCGCTCGGCCTGTGGGGCGTGATGCATCCGCTGCGCCTTTACGAAGAACGCTGAAACGTCAAGCCCGGGGATCGGCATCCCCGGGGAAGATCGACTTCTTTTCCTCTTGTTGGTCAGGTTGTGCCGCGTCGGCCGAAACAGGTTTATCGCTGTCAATCGCTGGGTGCCCTGACCCGGCAGTTGTTGCGATTCGCCCCGCCGGAGAAGCGCATCGAGCAGGTCTTCCGTGCCGAGAAGCTGCACGATGAGATCGACCCGGACGCCACGTACCCTTACGAATACATCGCTTATCGCATCACGAGCTATCGCGTGGAGCACGATGACGCCACGCTGCTGGTGGGGGCGGCGATTCTGCCGGACCTGCGGCTGATGATCGACACGCTCAGCCGTTCCGTGTCGATTCCGTTGCCACCCGAAGCCGAGGCGGAAACCGTCGCGCAGCTTGCCGCACGGTTGAACGTGAGCACCAAGACGGTGTCGCGCTGGCGGGATGCGGGGCTGCGCTGGCGGTGGGTGCAGCCGCCCGATGATGTGCCGCGCCAACTGATTCTGCCGCGCGATGCGGTGGAACGCTTCCTCGCGCAGCACCAAACGCGCGTCCAGCGGGCATCGCAGTTCACGCAGCTCACCCCCGCCCAGCGCAAAAGCCTCATCGAACGCGCCAGGCGCATGGTGCGACGCCGACCCGACCTCACCCTCCACCGCGTGGCGACACACCTGGCGCGACGCACCGGCCGAGCCGTCGAAACCATGCGGCAACTGCTCGAACAGCATGACCAGCGCCGACCCGACCACGCCATCTTCGTCGACCATCAGGGCCCGCTCACCACGCGACAGCAGCGCATCAGCGCCCGCGCCTACCGCATGGGCGTGCCCGTCGATCGCATCGCCAAACGGTTCAACCGCTCGCCGTCCACGATCTACCGCGCGATCCATCAGCGTCGCGCGGCTGCGCTGCGACGGCTGAACATCCGCTTCGTGGCGATGCCGATCTTCGACCATCCCGATGCCGACAAAATGATTCTCGATGTCGACCCCAACGCCACGCCCGATGCTGTGCGCGAAGCAGATCGTCACCCCATGCCGCGCGTGGACGACCTGCCCGCATCGTATCAGCCGCGCTACACGCACCCGCCGCTGGGCGCGATGCAGCAGCAGTTGCTGTTCCACCGCTACAACTACCTCAAGTACAAGGCCGCCAAACGGCGTGACAGCCTCGACCGTTACGAACCGCGCGTGGCTGATCTCGATGCCATCGAGTCGCACCTCAAGGAAGCCAACCGCATCCGCGATCGGCTGCACGATGCCAACCGTTCCGTGGTGCTGCTTGCCGCCCGTCGGCACCTGGTGGGCAAGCCCGACCCATCGGTGGCGCACCTTCTGGAACTGCTGCAACGCGGCGAGGCGATCCTCACCGAAGCGATCGAAGCGTATGGCCGATCACGCAGCGATTTCACGCGATTCCTGAACTATCGCCTGATGCGCGGCTTCCTCGCCCACACCGCTGAACGCGGCGAGCGCATCGAACAGTGACATGTTCAACCAATCGTTGTGCCGGGGGTCTTGTTCATCATGACGAAGATGTACCCCGCAATGACCGCCAGCGTGCCCAGGCTGATTCCTACCTTCGCCTGCAGCCGCTGAATCGCGATGGTTGCTTCGCCATCGTCGCTGCCGCGGTAGATCCACAGCACCAGCGCCCCCGCGCCGATCGCGCCGGGGTCGAGCACGAGAAACGTCGTTGCCACCCAGTTGTCGGGATAAGGCAGCACCCACAGCAGCAGCGACAGCACCAGGGCCGCCAGTCCCAGCCACACCGATGCCAGCGCCAGGGGCGGCGCCCAGCCATAGAACCGCTCACCCGTCGCGGGCAACCGCCACATCCAATAGAACACCGCGATCACCAGCAACGCGGAAGCGACAACCTGAAGGGTCAGCATCATGGGCAGGAACAACCATCCATCCGGTCAGGCGACGCTCAACCGCGGTACGTCGCCTCCGTGGTGCACGTTTCATGCACCCGCACGCACGACAGCAGCGGCAGGGCGGGTTTGAGGCGATCGAAAATCCATTTGGCGAGCATCTCAGCCGTGGGGTTCTCCAGCCCATCGATGTCGTTGAGCAGGTAATGGTCGAGTTGGCGTTCGATCGGTTGAATCGCCGCCTTGATCTCGCCGTAGTCGACGAGATAACCCTTCGCGGGATCGACCGGCCCGGCGACCACCACATCCACATGAAACGAATGCCCGTGCAGCCGTCGGCACTTGTGCCCCTCGGGAAACGTCGGCAGCCAGTGCGCCGCTTCAAACGAAAACGATTTGGTCAGTTCTACTTGCATGATGGTGGTTAACCACGAAGTCACGAAGGACACGAAGAACGACAATCATAGCGTGTGGCATGGGGTGTGGGTTGAACGCCAAAAGGCCAAGACGCTAAGACGCCAAGAGGCGTTTAATAGCGTGCTGGCAGATTTTGCACGAAAACATTCATCACTCACTTGGCTTCTTCGCCCCTTGGCTCCTTGGCGTCAAAATTTCCTTCGTCATCTTCGCGTCTTCGTGGTTTAAAGATCAAACCCCCCGCGTCTGCGGATCCCAGATCAGCTTGTGCAGTTGCGTTTGCAGTCGCACGTTCGCCGGCAGGGCGTCCATGAGCATCCACTCGGCCAGGTCGCGGATCGCCAGCCCCGGCGTGCCGACGATTTCCAGGCCGCGCGCCATCGGCGCAGCAGCACTCAGCAGCACCGCGCCCACCCGCCGGTCCAGCGCATGCTCCGCAATCATCCGCTTCGCCCATTCGTAATCGCCCCGGCTGCACAGCACGAACTTCACCTCGTCCCGCTGGTTCAGGTGCTCGATGTTCGACCAGAGGTTGCGGTCAACTTCGCCCGAGTCGGGTGTCTTGAGGTCCATGATGCGAACCACCCGCGGATCGCACACCCCAATGTCGCACGCGCCGCTCGTCTCCACGAGCACCGTCAGGCCCAGATCGCACAAGCGCGTCATCAATGGATGCACGTTCGGTTGCAGCAACGGCTCGCCGCCTGTCACCTCGACAAGCGGACAGTTGTACGACCGCACCCCGGCGACGATGTCATCGAGCGTCTGCCGTTTGCCTTCGTGGAAGGCATATTCGGTGTCGCAGTAAGCACAGCGCAGATGGCAACCCATCAGCCGCACAAACACGCACCGCAACCCCGCCCAGGTGCTCTCGCCCTGAACCGAGTGAAAAATCTCGTTGACCATCAAAGTTTCAGGCATGGTTGATCAGCCACAGATGAACACGGATGGACACAGATGAAGGCAGGGGAAAAGGGCGTTGAAATCGGTATTGTTTCTGCGCACGTCCTTCGCTGCGTCTTCCATGCAAGCACTCAAGCATCATTCATTCTCATTGCCTTGGTCCGTGTTCATCTGTGTTTATCCGTGGCCAACGCCTCCAGCAATGCTCGCAGCGGTTGGCCGCGGGTGGGGTGGATCAGGTCGGGGGCGAGGTCGCACAGTGGCTGCAGGGCGAAGCGCCGTTCGTGCATGCGCGGGTGCGGCACCGTCAGTTCGGGTGATTCGATCACCCGATCATCATAGAGCAGCAGATCCAGGTCGAGCGTGCGCGGCCCCCAGCGCTGGCGGCGATCCAGCGGTTCGCGGCCCTGCGCTTCCTCGATCGCCACCAGTTCCCGCCGCAACGCGAACGGGTCCAGCGCGGTGTCCAGTTCGGCGGCCGCGTTGAGGAAAGCGGGCTGCTCGATGGGTCCCACGGGTGCGGTTTCATAGATCTTGCTGAACGCGACGAGCCGGCTGTCGCGCATCGCCGCCAGAGCCGCGCGGGCGCGATCCAGATGCGCCTGCCGGTCGCCGAGGTTGGTGCCGATGCCGATGAACGCCCTTGCCATGGCGGGGGATTGTAGCGGAGCGGGCGGCGGCTTTGGTGACGCTGCCCCTGCGGATTTACACGCCGCTTCGCCCATCAGGTCCGTAAAAAAATTGAAAGCGATTCTCACTTTTGACACCCGGATCGGGTAAAATGCTTGGTTCCATGCACGACGACCTGACGCAAACTGCTGTGGCCCCTGCGGGCGAATTGGATCTGGAAGCGGCGAACGCTGAACTCGCCGATGCGGATGCGCCGACCATCATCCGTTGGGCGGCCGAACAATTCGGCGATGGACTGATCATGACCTCCAGCTTCGGCGCCCAGGCGGCGGTGATGCTGCACCTGGCGTCGCAGGTCGTACCCGACATTCCCGTCGTCTTCATCGACACCGGCTTTCTCTTCCCCGAGACGTACCGCTTCGCCGATGAACTGACGCGTCGGCTGAAGCTGAACCTCAAGGTGTATCAGTCGCCGATGAGCCCGGCGCGGATGGTCGCGCTGCACGGCCCGTTGTGGGAAAGCGGCCGCGAGGGCCTGGACCTTTACGACCGCATGCGCAAGGTCGAACCGATGCAGCGGGCGCTGAGCGAACTCAAGGCCACCGCGTGGTTGGCGGGGCTTCGCCGTCAGCAGACCGAGCACCGCAAGTCGCTGCCGATCGTCGGTGTGCAGAACGGCATCCACAAGGTGCTGCCCATCCTCTCGTGGACGACCAAGGATGTGCACGAGTACCTCAAGAAGCACGATCTGCCGTACCACCCGCTGTATGAAAAGGGCTACGTTTCCATCGGCGACTGGCACTCGACGCGCGCCATCACCGACAACGACACCAACGAGCGCGACACGCGCTTCCGCGGGTTAAAGCAGGAGTGCGGTCTGCACCTGCCCGCTTCGCAGGAAGAAGACGCCAGCCGCGAGTCCAGCGGGCTGTAAAGCGGGTCGCCAACAACACGAAGAACGATCAGGAGCAGACGCAGGTCTGCTCTTTTCCATTGGGATTCACCGATTCGCCAGAAGCTGGTAAAGCGGCGCGGCGTCCAGGTCGGGGATGAGCGGCATGGCAGCGCGGTTGAGTCGTTCGAGCAGGGCCGCGGCGGCGGTGTATCCGCTGCGCACCGCGCCTTCCATCGTGGCGGGCCAACCCGTGTCGCACCAGTCGCCCGCAAGATACAGGTTCCCGATCGTGCCGGTCGCCTGCGGACGGTACCGGTCGGTGCCCGGCTCAACCGAAAACGTCGCCCGCTTTTCCTTCACCACCCGCGCGTGCAGCAGCGTTGCCTTCGCCGCATCGGGAAGTGCCTTGCACACCTCCCGCACGACCAGTTGTGTGATGTCATCAGCCGAGCGGTCGACCAGCGCATGCGCGGCGCTGATCACGCCGTGCACGTGCTGCACCGGCTGGCCGTTCGCCTGTTCCGGCAGGCCGTAGCGCTGCGGCGGCTCCATGCCCTTGTTGAAAAGCCACTGCAGCGGGCTCTTCATGAAGATCAAATGCGGCAAATCGGTCACCGCGCGGTCGAACCACAGATGCACGCCGATGATCGGGCTCACCGTGAAGCGATCCAGGTGCTGCAGCCGTGCATCGTCTTGCTGCATCGCCGGTTCGCACAGCTTGTGCAACCGATCGAACGGCACGGCACTGACATACGCATCGGCGCGCAGCACGTGGCCGTCGCTCAGCCGCAACCCAATGACGCGTCCGTTTTCGTAAAGGAACTGTTCCGCCCCCGCGCCGAGCATCAGCGATCCGCCCGCCGCCTCGATCGCATCCTGCGCCGAGTCGTACAACGCCACCAGCGGCACCGATGCCAGCCCCATCGTGTACGCCTGCTCGTTGGCGAGGAAACCATCCTGAAACACCTGCAGCGCGTAGCGCGTGGAGGAACGCTGCGGCAGTTCGTTGAGCGCGCTGATGCTGATCACCGCCCAGAACTTCTCAATCGCCGCATCGCTTTGATGGTTCTTTTTGAGCCAGTCGAGAAACGAAACATCATCGCTGGCATCGCGACCCGATCGGCCAAGCCGCATCACCGCCATCATGCCCCGCGCGATCGCGAGCTTCTCCGCCAGCGACAACGTTTGGAACCGCATCAACGGCTGCGTCATGTGCAGCGGCGCGGGTAGATCCGTCGCTTCCAGTTCATCGATGACCCACGGCGACGCGGCATCATCCCCGTTGCTTGCACTGCGGGACGATCGCGCCGCCGGCCCCACGAAGTACAGCCGGCGATGCCATGCGATCGCATCGGCCACCCCCAGCTTCGCGTACAGATCGATCAGGTTCGTGCAGCAGCCCAGCAGCACGTGCTGGCAGTTGTCCAGCAGTTGTCCCGTGGACGGGTCGGTGAAGCTGGTCGCCCGGCCGCCCAGCCGTTTGCGCGTTTCCACGAGCGTCACCGCCACACCCTGTCGGGCAAGCTGGACGGCCGCAGCAATGCCCGCAAGCCCGCCCCCCACAATCAACACCGAGGGCGCAGCGTCAACACCGGTCGATTCCGTTCTGGCGGTCAGCACGTCAGTCATGGCGCGAACATTCTTCTTTCATGAACCCACCGCCGGTTGCGGCCTGGCGAAACCTCGTTGCAATCCTGCCGCGCCTCCCGTGCTGTCGTCGGTACTTCGTCGCGGCGTCACCTTCACGCCCCCAGCGTGGCGCGCATGCCGATGAAGAGCTTCTGCAGGCTGCTCAGACGAATGCGCTGTCGCAGCACCTGCTGCGGTTCGGCCGCAATCTTATCGAGGAGCCCCCGATAAATCCGCATCATCGCCCAGCTCGTCGCCCGGCAACTGGCGTCCAGATGCTCCTCCAGTCCCTGCGACTGTTCGTAGTACCGCATGGCACGCTGCACTTCGAACTGCATCAGCCGCGTGAACGCCGGCCCCGGTTTGCGCGATGCCAGATCGGCCGGCGTGACGTGAAACGCCTCCAGGTCCTCCTGTGGCAGGTACACCCGGCCGCGCGACGCATCCTCCGCCACATCACGCAGGATGTTGGTCAACTGCAACGCGATGCCGCGCTGCTCCGCCATCTTCAGCGTCGCCTGTCCATCGCGGTAGCCCCACACCTGCAGGCACACCAGCCCCACGACCGATGCCACCTTGTAGCAGTAGTCGTACAGCTCCTCGAACGTGCGATACGTCGTCTTGCGCTGATCGAGCAACTGCCCCTCGATCATGTCATCCAGATATGTCAGCGGAATGTCGTAGTCGCGCAGCGTCTGCCGTACGGCCGGCCACATCGGTTCATCGGGCAGCGGGCCATCCTCCAGTACCGCAGCGTGGGTGTGACGGCGAAACGCTTCGATGCGCCGCGTCTTTTCGTCCAGATCGCCCGCACCGTCTGCCAGATCGTCCGCCATGCGCATCCAGGCGTAGATCGCGTACATCGCCGAACGCTTCGGTTCCGGCGTCAGCTTCATGCCGTAGTAGAAATTGCGGGCCTTGCTTCGACTCACCCGGTGGCACCATGCGAACGACTCCTCCAGCGATGTCGTCACCGGCGCGGTGTCGCGTGTGGGGTGATGCGCGGTCGTACTCGTCATGCCCAGCCTCCGGTCAACTTGCCCGCCAGGGCGCGCATCATGAGTGCGACCTTGGCGCCTTTGCTCAATGAGGGGCGGCTGGTCAGTGTGTTGTATTGCTGTCGCTCGATCATGCGGAGGATCGCCTCCCCGCCGAGCGTGAAGAGCTTGATGTCCAGGCGCACATCGCGCGCCAGCAGAGGCCACAGCTCCCGTCCTTGGGCAAAGAGCGGCCACGTCCGATCGACCAGTTCCCTGATCGCCCCGCGATAGGCTGGCAGCAGCGCGTTCATGCCCGCCGCGGGAGTCTGTCGACCCGCGCTGCACGCGGAGCAGCGGGGCTCAGCCGCACCGTCGATCTTCACCGCCTTGACCATCAGCGCGACGTCCAGCCCGTGCCGTGACGCCACATCCGCCGGCAGGTAGACCCGATCGCGTTCGAGAATGTCGCGCCGCACATCCTGCCAGAAGTTCGCCAACTGCAGCGCGGTGCAGGTCGCATCGCTCAGCCGCTGCCGCTGCTCATCGCGATAGCCGCACATGTACAGCACCAGTCGGCCCACGGGGTCGGCGCTGCGCGTGCAGTAGTCGAGCACCTGTTCGAACGTGTCGTACCGCCGCACCGTCTGGTCCTGCACGAAAGCGTCGACCAGATCGTCGAACGGCTTGCGCGGGATGTCGTGCTTTTCGATCGTCCGCGCCAGCGCGACGAACACCGGGTGTCGCGGCTCGCCGGCGTAGCACGCATCGATCTCCCGCCGCCACCACGCCAACAGCTCCAGCGACTTCTGCGGGTCACCCGTTTCATCGCCCAAATCGTCCGCCCATCGGCAGAACGCGTACACATTGCGAAAATCCTCCCGCAGCCGGGCCGGCAGCAGCCAACTCACCACGGTGAAGTTTTCGTAATGCGACTCGGCCAATTGGCGCGTGTAGCGGGCTGCCTGGTCGTAGGTCAGCCGCTCGCACCGCTGCGGGCCGTAAGTCTCGAGCTGTTCCAGAATCGCGGAAGCCATCCCATACCATTCTATCGACTCCGCCTCCCGACGCGTGCCGCTCACCGGGGACATCACGCCGATCGTCTGGTGCTGAGCGTTCCGGAGCAGGCCGCCGCCGCGCACGATTGTGACGATTGTTCCGATTAACTCGGCCCGCTCAGCCGTCGATAACGCCACTACGGGCAGCTGCGCGGCTGCCGCCATCGATCCGCTTCGCTCTTCGGAACGCCCGCGATGCTTATCGGCCTGGACGCCCGCACGATCTACAGCCCCACCCGTCGAGGCACGGGCAAGAACCTGATCGACCTGTACCACGCCCTTGCCGACGTCCGGCCTGACTGGCGCATCACCGCCTACCACCGGGGCAGCGACACCCCAACGCCGCTGCTGCCCGCGCAGACCGTCACCCCGCGCTTTGTCGAGATGATCGGCGACCGCTTTGACGCGTGGCAGCAGTTCCGCCTGCCCATGGCGGCGTGGCGCGATGGCGTCGATGTGCTGCACTGTCCCGCCAACACCTGCCCGAGCTGGATGACCACGCCCACAGCCGTGACCATCCATGACCTCATTCCACTGGACATGCCCCAGCAGCACGACCCCGCCACGGTGCAGCGTTTTGCACAATCGGTGCGCACCGCCTGCCGTCGGGCAGCGTGGATCATCTGCCCCAGCAGCTACACGCGCCATCGGTTGGTGGACGAGTTCGATGCCGACCCCCGACGCATTACCGTCAACCCGTGGGCGCCCGACAGTAGCGTGCGCCTGCTGGATGATGCCGCGTGCCACCTCATGCGGCTGAAGTACGGCCTGTTCAAACGCACCGTCCTGCACTTCGGCGCCAACCCGCGCACCGGTCTGCGCAAGAACACCCGCCGAGTCATCGAAGCGTGGGCGTTGCTCAAGCGTGCTCAGCGCGACGATTGGGAGTTGCTCATTGTGGGGCTCGATGAGGCCGGTCGCGATGAACTGCGCCGTACCGTCCACCGGCTCAACGTTGCCAACAGCGTGCACCTGCACGGGTTCGCCGATGAAGCCGACCTGCCCGGCCTGCTCAGCGTTGCCGATGTGCTGGCGTATCCCAGCCTTTCGGAGGGGTTCGGCTTGCCGATTCTCGATGCGTGGGCGACCGACACGGCTGTTCTTTCGAGCAACACGACTTCCATTCCCGAGGTCGCGCAGGACGCCGCACACCTGGTCGACCCCGTGGACACCTGCGCCATCGCCAAGGGGCTGCGCAAGCTGCTGGGCGATCGGCAGTACCGCGAGGAGCTCATTCAGCGCGGCCGACTGCAGCGGCAGCGTTTCTCGTGGCAGGCGACTGCCGAACGATTCGCCTGGGCGATGGAACAGGCGGTGTCGCTGTCGCGGCCTCGACGGCAGGCTGCCTGACGCGATCGTGCCGTTCGTCCTGTTCAACAAACGTTTTTCGACGCTGTAACACCATGCCCGCCAAGTTCGACATTCTCTTCGTCAGCGAACAGCCGATCTGGCCGCTCGATCAGGGCTTCCGGGTGCATGGCTGCAACATGGTGCGATCGCTGGTGGCGCGCGGGCTGCGTATTGGTGTCGCGTCCATTCACCCGCCCCCCGACGATCTGCCGGACGATCTGCGCGCGATTCATCTTGATTGGCCCGTCGTCCGGCCTGGTCAGCAGCGCGCCTTTGCCGCGCGGTGGCAGGGCTACGGTCAAACGCTGCGCCATCGCCTTGCCCGCCATCAGGGATTGGACATCGAACAACTCGCGCCGGTGCGTGCTCTGGTTGAACGGCACCGGCCGCAGGCTGTCATCGGCCTGGGCCAGCACGCACCGATGATCCTGCGGGGGCTCGACCCGACCGTGACGCGTATCTGGTATGCCGCCGATGAGCCGGTTTATTTTCAACTGTCGTGTCTGCGTCACATGGGGCTGCACCGGAAGATGTTCGCCGAGCTGCGCGACCGCAGCCGCGCCATCGCGCTCTACGCGCTCATCGAGCAGCTTTTCGTTCGCGACCTCGACGGCGCGATCGGCGTCAGCCCCGCTGACACCCGGCTGCTGCGACGCATCGGTGGGGCGAGGCACGCCATCACCATTCCCAACGGTGTCGACCTCGACTACTTCGCCCCGGATGAGAGCGTCCCCGAGCCGCGCTCGCTCATCTTCTGGGGGCGTATGGATTTCGAACCCAACATCGACGCGGTGTGCTGGTTCGCCAGACACGTGTGGCCGCAACTCAAGCGACACAGCCCGCAGGCCGTGTGGCGCATCGTGGGCAAGCACCCCGTGCTGCGTGTGCGCGAACTCAACGCGATCGATGGTATCGAGGTCACCGGCGCGGTGGATGATGTTCGACCTTACGCCCGGCAGGCGGCGTTGACGATTCTGCCGATGCGCTGCGGCGGCGGGATCAAGAACAAGCTTCTCGAAGCGGCGGCGATGGGGTTGCCCATCGTTGCATCACCGCGCGCGGTGCGCGGCCTGGCACTGGGCGACACCCATCCGGTCGTGGTGTGTCGCGATGCTCATGCGTGGTATGAAGCGGTGCGCCGTCTCTGGCAGGATGCGGTGGAAACGTCGCGTTTGCGCACGGCTGCGCGTCAATGGGTGACGCAACGACACACGTGGGAAGGTGCTGCGGTGCGGCTGCTGCGGTTCCTCGATGACCTGGGTTGTTGGCGCGACAAAATCGCGCCGGATGACGAAACCACCACGCCGATTGTGCCGACAAATCTGACAGCCTGACAGCGGGGCGGAGCGAGAGAAAACCAACGTCCCCACGAACCGTCACTGCCTCACCACCAACGCACCAACCTCACGAATCGATGGCTTTCACCACCATGCATTTTGCCGTCGGAATGGCCTGCGGCGGCGCGGCTGCCACCGCGGTATGTCTCACCCTCAAACGCGGCTGGCGATGGACGCCACTGGCGATGACGCTCGGCGGCATCTGGGCGATCGTCCCCGACCTGCCGCGCGTCTTCCGTGAAGACTTCCCCAGCCTCCCCTTTGCCGTGACGCTCGGCCAGCGCAAGCTCGAACAGTCGCTGCACGACATCGGCGACATCTTCTTCTTCCACCGCGCGCTGGATGCGCAGCCGCACGAATACGCGCTGCACGGCCTGGCGATCATCCTTGTGCTCTACAACCTCGCCCTCGCCGCCCAACTCATCGCCATTCGACGGCGACGCGATCCGCTGACAGCCGGTGCCGCCTCACGCCGGTCGCCGGTGCGAGCCGGTGCCATCACATCGGCCCAGGAGCAGGGGGACGACCCGGTTGTCGCCCGCATTCGCTCCAGCCACCTTCAGCGGTCAGCCTGACGACGGCCGTCGACGCCGCCGCCCGGGTGGGACGCCGATCGACCGCGATTCATCGCCCGCCACTGCGTCCTATCGCCGAACCGGCTGCGTCTGAAATCCACCATCCTCGGTCCGCAATCCTTTGACAGTCCGCCTGAGGCGCTTACGATGAACCCTATGCGCAATCACTTCTGGTTACCGCTGCTGGGGCTGCTGCTGACGTTGGGTCTGGCGGCAGGGTGCGACGAACAGAATCTGGCCGTGCCCACGCCCGACCTGGAGAACCCTGCTCCTCAGGTCACCAAACGTATCGTCACGCTTGCTCCCGCGCTGACGCAGATGGTGGTCGACCTGGGCATGGGCGATGCGATCGTTGGCGTGGCGCGCAACGATGCCGCCGCTCCGCGCGAGGCCACCATCGTCGGCACATATCAGGAAATCGACTACGAACGACTGGTGCGGCTCAAACCCACCCATGTGCTGATGCTCACCGACAAGGATGGCGTGCCCGCCCGGCTCGAGGAACTGTCGCGCACCAACGGCTTTGAGCTTGCCGCCTTCGAATACCCCGATGGCATGCTGGATGTTTACAACGTGCTGGTCGCCCGCACCATCACGAGCCAGACCGCGAGTTATGGCGGTGACCCTTCCGTCGCCAGCGTGCTGGGCGTGCAGGATGTGGGTGTGGATCTGCTCAGCTCCGTGCAGTCGCAGCTCCACGCCATCGCGACCATCACCGAGGGCGCGAAGCTGCAGAACGTGCTGATGGTGATCGGGACGAACCCGGTCACGGCGAGCGGCCCGGGCACGGTGCTGGACGAGGTGCTCACCAAGTTTGTCTTTGCCGCCAACGCCGCCCAGTTCGCCGCCAACACCGCTCCGGTATACGACCGCGAACGGCTGCTGGACCTCAAGCCGGAGGTGATCCTGCTCGTGCTGCCCGGCGCGGAACCGCTGCAGTCGATTCAGACCGATCCGCGGCTGGCGGAGCTGCGCGATTTGAACATCCCGGCCATTCGCAACAACCGCGTTCACCTGATCAACCACCCGTTGGCGGCACTGCCCAGCACGTCGCTGCCCGAGGTGGTCGCCGAGATGGCCAAGGCGGTGCATCCGACGCTGGCGCCCCGGATCGACGCGGCCATGAAGCAGTTCACCGACGCCCGCACGGAATGAAACCCCGGGACGCCTTCCCGGGGACGCACCCTGACCCATGCAACTCACCCATGCCCCTGAACGCCAGGTGAACCCGGCGCAGACCCGACGGACCATCGTGCTGATGGCACTGGCGGTGTTGACGGCGGCGGCGGCGTGGCTGCGCCTCAACCTGGGGGCGACGTTCGGTTGGCCGACCGAGTCGATGATCCTCACGCTGCGACTGTCCGATGTGATGGCGGCGGCGACGGCGGGCATGGCGCTGGCGGTCAGCGGTGTGGGGCTGCAGACGCTTCTGCGAAACCCGTTGGCGGAGCCCTACATCCTCGGGCTTTCCAGCGGCGCGGCGCTCGGGGTGATGGTGCAGGCGATCGTCCGTGTGGAGCTGGGACTGGCGATGGGGGCGAACCACAGCGGCGCGGTGGCGGGGGCGCTCGCCACGATGGCGATTGTTTATCTGGCCGGCCGACGCCGCGGATTGATCGACCCGCTGGGCCTGCTGCTCACCGGCGTCGTGCTTATGACCATCAACGGTGCGCTGGTCATGCTGCTCAACTACTGGGTCGGGCCGGGCGGCATCAAGGAAAACGTCAGCCAGTGGATGATGGGGTATCTCTCCCAGAGTCTCACGCTGATGGAGATCGGCATCATCGCGGCGGTGAGTGTGGCGGGGCTGGGTGTGCTGCTTTCGATGGCGCGGTCGATGGATGTGGCAAGCTTTTCCGATGCTGAGGCGATCAGCATGGGGGTGAACCTCAAGCGGCTGCGTGGCGTGCTGTTTTTCGTGTCGAGCGTGCTGGCGGCCGGGGCGGTGGTGCTGGCCGGGCCGATCGCCTTTATCGGGTTGATCAGCCCGCACATCGCGCGGCTGCTGCTGGGGCCGGGGCACGGCACGCTGCTGATTGCCTCGGCGTTGATCGGGGCAACGGTGCTGATGCTCGCCAACAGCCTGTCGATCGCATCGAACCTGGTGCTGGAGACAGGCATCCTGCCGATCGGGGCGCTGGCGGCACTCCTGGGCGGGCCGGTGTTTCTCTGGATGCTGCGACCGTACCTCGGCAAGGGCTGACGCAGCGAGAGGGGGGACTCGAAAGGCGGCGCGGCTGGCTGCGCTGCATTCATCTATACTGCGGCCCCATGACAAACCCCACCACCCCAACGGAACCTTTTGCCGATCGGCTCATGGCGGCGGTGACCGCGAAGCAGTCGGCGATCTGCGTCGGACTGGACCCGGTCCTCGAACGGCTGCCCGCTTCGGTGCGCGGCAGTGTCGACGGCTCGGCGGCGAAACCGGCGGCCGAGGCGATCTTCCACTTCTGCCGCGATGTCATCGATGCCGTGGCGGAACACGCCGCCTGCATCAAGATCCAGGCAGCCTGCTTTGAGCGTTACCTCTGGCCCGGTGTCGAGGTGTATTACCGACTCATCGCCCATGCCCGGCAGCGCGGGCTGCTGGTCATCGGCGATGCCAAACGTGGCGACATCGGCGCCAGCAGCGCCCACTACGCCGCCGGTAACCTCGCCGACACGCGCTACAGCGATCTGGGCAACCTGCCGGGCCCCGATGCCCTGACGGTCAACAGCTATCTCGGCGGCGACGGGTTGCAGCCGTTCATCGACACCGCCGCGGCGCAGGGCAAGGGCCTGTTCGCCCTCGTGCGGACGAGCAACCCCGGCGGCGATGCCCTGCAGCGGCTGCAACTGGCGGATGGGCGCAGTGTCTCGGCCGCGGTGGCGCAGATCATGGCGGAACTGGGCGACAGCCACGTGGCATCGTGCGGGTACAGCCTGCTGGGCGCGGTGGTCGGCGCGACCAAGCCGGAGGATGCGGCGGCGCTGCGCAAGCTGATGCCGCGGCAGATTTTCCTCGTGCCGGGCTTCGGCGCGCAGGGCGGGCAGGCGGACGATGTGCGTGCCTGCTTCAACGCCGATGGTCGCGGTGCGATCATCACCGCCAGCCGCTCGATTCTTTACGCCTTCGAAAAAGCCTCGGGCGACTGGCTGGAAGCGGTCGCGGCGGCAACGTTGGAGATGAAGCGGCAGATCGCGGAAATCGTCGGCGCGTGACGAAGCGATACAATGTACGACTCAGCGTCGGCTGAGGCTGCAACGAAGCGGTCGGCTGGGCCCTTACGTGCGCGACGTCTGCGCGGCTCGCTGCTTGTGCAGACAGCCACGCATCAATGAAAGCGGTCCATGGATACACGACGGATTGTCATCGGCATCAGCGGGGCGAGTGGCGCGCTGTATGCTCAGCGCACGATTCAACTGCTGCTTGCCGCGCAGGTGGAGGTGCACCTGGTGGTGTCGCCGTTGGGCCAGCGGCTGCTGCACGACGAGTTGGGCATGGAGGGGTTGGATCTGGCGGCGCTGTGCGGGCCGGACCACGAGCGGGTGGTGGTGTACAACTACCGCGATGTGGGGGCGGCGATCGCCTCGGGGTCGTTTCCGCACGACGGCATGATCATCGTGCCGTGCTCGTCCAACTCGCTGTCGGCTGTGGCGCACGGGTCGCAGCAGAACCTGATGCACCGCGCGGCGATGGTGACGCTCAAGGAGCGGCGGCCTCTGGTCTTGGTCCACCGCGAGATGCCGCTGAGCCTGGTCGACATCCGCAACATGGCGTTGGCAACGGAAGCGGGTGCGATCATCGCCCCGGCCAATCCCGGGTTCTACATGCTGCCGCGCGGCATCGATGATCTGGTCGACTTCGTGGCGGCAAGGCTGCTGGATCTGGTGCGGGTGGAACACGCGATTGCGCGATGGGGGGAGAAGGGCGAATGACGAAGGAAATTCAACGTTCGAAATTCGAATGGGAAGCTGGGCGATTGTGAGAAGTTCGTATAGGACCGTGTAGGAATTCACCTGTTGTGGACGTTTCCACTCCTTCATCCCGGATTGTTCTTGTCGCGCGTGACATCAAGCTGAGTCACTCGGTGTTTGCGTTGCCGTTCGCGTTGCTGGCGACGTTTCTTGCGGCGGGTTCGGTGGAAGGGCGGTTGCCGCAGCCGACGACGCTCTTGCTCATTGTCGTGTGCATGGTGCTGGCGCGGACGGTAGCGATGGCGTTCAACCGATGGGCGGACTGGCGCATGGATGCCGCCAACCCGCGCACCGCGCGTCGTGCCGTGGCGAGCGGTCAGCTCACGCCGGGGTACATGCTGGGCGTCATCGTGGTTTGCTCGCTGGCGTTCATCGCGGTGACGGGTGGGTTCTGGCTGCTGCACGACAACCCCTGGCCGATGGTGCTGTCGCCGTTGGTGCTGGGCTGGCTTTGCGTGTACAGCCTCACCAAGCGGTTCACCTGGTTGTGCCACGTGTTTCTCGGTAGCGCGCTGGCGCTGAGCCCGCTGGCGGCAACGATTGCGGTGGAACCGGGCTACCTTGCCCAGCCCGAGCCGTACCTGCTCTTTGGCATGGTGCTGTGCTGGGTGGCGGGGTTCGATGTGATTTACGCGCTGCAGGATGTCGCGTTCGACCGGGAGAACCGCGTCTTTTCGATGCCCGCCAACCTCGGGGTGGGGCGGGCGCTGTGGATCAGCCGACTGCTGCACGTGGCGTGTGCGGCGATGCTGGTGACGCTCGCGGTGATCAGCACGCAACTGGGCGTGTGCTTCGCGGTGGCGGTGGGGCTGACGGCGGCGCTGCTGGTGCTCGAACATGTGCTGGTATGGCGGTCGAGCACGAACCATATCGATGCGGCGTTTCTCACCGTCAACGGCGTGATCAGCCTGCTGCTGGGCGCGGCGGGTGTGATCGATGTCGTCTGGGGATGACCTGCCGCCTGCTTGCATGGTTCCCGTGCAGCCGGGATGTCATTTCACGGCGTGGGGGCGAGCACCTGCCGAATAAGCGTTGGCGGCACGCCGATGTCGCCGACGGTGAGGCGACCGAGGTAGAGTTCCGCCTGCGGATGGGCAAAGCCGCGCTTGGGGGCGACGAACGTGACGGTGATGTCGGCGAGAATCGCGTTGGCGGAGGCTTCGCCGGTGTCGCAGTCGAACCCGCTGGGCACATCGACGGCGACGATGAGCGCGCCGCGTTCCTTGCAGGCGTTGGCAGCATCGATGACGGCCGCCAGGTGAGGCCGTACCTCGCCGGAGAACCCCGTGCCGAGCAGTGCATCGACGAGCACGTGGGCATCGGCGAATCGCTCGCGTTCGGCGAGCAACTGCTCCTCGGTGAACATGGGCACGACCAGGCCCATTTTCTGTGCGACCGCGGCGTGGATGGCAGCGTCGCCGGTGAGGCTCGCGGGATCGACGGCGGCATAAGCGGTGACCGCGGCACCGTGGTTCGCCAGATGTCGGGCGACGACGTAGCCGTCACCGCCGTTGTTGCCGCCCCCGCAGAGAATGGCGACGCGGGCGTCGGCGGCGTAGACCTGCAGGTCGGCTTCCAGCGCATCGAGCACGGTGAAGGCGACCTCGCGGCCGGCGTTTTCCATCAGAACCACGCCGGGAATGCCGAGCGTTTCGATCGCCAGCCGATCAACCTCGCGAACCTGTTGGCGGGTGAGTGTCTGCATGGGTGAGGAGTGTAGCATGGGCCACATGCGGGTGGGGGACGGGTTCGTCGATATGGGACGACTTTGCCGCGGCCATTTGCCTCGCGGCGTCGAGGGAGCGAAAATAGAGGCGTGCGTATCGACCTTCGAAATCTTGCGCGGAAGCGGTTGTTCACGACGGTGGTGGACACCGCCAAACCTCCAACGGTGGTGCGTGGCCCGGCCAACAGTGAGCGGGAAGGCCAGGAGGTATTCCTCAACTGGGACCGGGCGATGGATGACGAGGGGCATCTGCGTCGCTGTCCGGTGTGTGGTTGTCGCGAGTTGTTCGTGCGCAAGGACTTCCCGCAGTTGACGGGTTTTGCCATCGTCGCGATGGCGGCGGGGGTGGCGCTATATCTCTTTGCGACGGACCTGATGCCATGGGCAGTCCTGCTGATGGCGGGGATCGTCGTGCTGGATGTGATCATTTATTTCTTCACCGGGCGCTGCCTGGTGTGTTATCGCTGCCGCAGCGAATTTCGCGATCTGCCCATCCGCAAGGATCATCCCGGTTGGGATCTGGCGATCGGCGAGAAGTATCGTCAACGCACCTATGAAGCGGATGCGCTTTCCGGCAGCGCGAAGGGTAACGGTTCATGAAAACCATCGAAGGGCAGGGACGCCCATTGCTGATCTACGGGGCCGGTGGACACGGCTGGGTGGTGGCGGATGCCGCACAACTGGCGGGTTGGCGCATCGTCGGCTTCATCGACGACACGCCCAACGGCGAACGCGTGGGCGATTGGCCGGTCTTCCAGCGCGATGTGCTGGACAAGCCCGACCTCAACGCGCACCTGATCGTTGCGATCGGCGACAACGCGCTGCGACGACGCATCTCCTACGACATGTTCAAACGCGGGCGGCTGTTCGCGACGGTGGCGCATCCCACGGCCGCCATCAGCGCTTTCGCCACCGTGGCGGATGGCGTTTTCATCGGCGCCAACGCGGTGATCAACGCCCAGGCGCAGGTGGGTGATGGCGTGATCGTCAACAGCGGCGCGATTGTCGAGCACCACTGCAAGGTGGGCGCCTATGCCCACGTGGCGCCCAAGGCAACGCTCGGCGGCGAGGTGACCGTCGGCGAGATGACGCTCGTTGGCGTGGGCGTGTCGGTTCGGCCGAAGATTACCATTGGCAGCAACTGCACCGTCGGCGTGGGGGCGGCCGTGGTCAAGGACGTGCCGGACAACCGCACGGTGGTCGGCGTCCCCGGCAGCGCGATGCTCTGATCGAGCCCTTCACAACAGGTGGCTGCCTTGGTCGGCGCGCGGGTGGGTTGCCGCCGTCGTTGTCTGTTGCGTGAGTCTCTTTCCCCGGAGCACCGCCATGGCTCATCTGATCGCTCGGACGCTCGCGCTGACGCTTGGCATGTTCACCATCATCAACGTGGTGGTGGGGCGGGTGGTCACGGGTTTTGATGTGAACCACTGGTGGGTCGACCTTCGCCTGCTGCCGACGTGGCTGGGGCAGGTGTTGTTGTTCACGTTCGCACTGTTCGCCATCGCGTTCGCTGTGCGTCCGACGGGCTTGCGCGGAAGAATGAGCCTGACGCGAGGGCTGTTTCTCTCTGTCCTGGCGATGGTGGTGTTGAACATCGCCACCATCATGGCGCTGCAGGTGCGCGGGTCGCCGCGGTTCGGCTTTGGCGTGCCGTTTTCATTGGGCGTGCTGCTGGTGCTGGTGGTCATGTTGTGGGCGACGTTCGGGCGTCCCAAGCCGTTGCCGCGGCTTTATGGCGCGATCACCGCATCGGTTGTCTGCGGCATCTGCACGTGTCTCTTTGCCGTGGCGCAGATGTTCTGTTTCGGCAAGACCGATTATCGTCGGTCGGCGGATGCGATTGTGGTGTTTGGCGCTCGTGCCTATGCGGATGGTCGGCCGTCCGATGCGCTGGCGGATCGGGTGCGCACCGCGTGTGAGCTGTATCACCAGGGGTTGGCGGCGCGGCTGATCTTTTCGGGCGGGCCGGGCGACGGCGACATTCATGAAACCGAAGCGATGCGCCGGTTCGCCATCGCTCACGGCGTGCCGGACGAAGCGATTCTGCTGGATGATCATGGTTTGAACACGCGCGAGACGGCTCGGAACACGATCGCCATGTTTCAGGCTCATGGTGTGGAACGCGTGTTGGCGGTAAGCCATTTCTATCATCTGCCGCGCGTGAAGATGACGTATCAGCAGGAAGGGTTTGATGTGTACACCGTGCCCGCGCGGGAGCGGTATACGCTCAGGAAGATGCCGATCCTGATGATGCGTGAGGTGGCGGCGCTGGGGGTGTATTACCTCGCGCCGTTGTTGCGCGTGTAACCATTGGATTCGAAAGCATTGTTATGCGGCGGCGGCGAAACCGCGTCGCTGTGACGAGCGGGCAGGTTGCGCTCAACGTGACGGAGCAGTTGGAGCGCGGTGTCGGCATCGCTGGGGCAGTGCGCGACGGCGGTGGTGAGGTGGACGCAGTCGATCACCTGCGCGATGGCGGGATTCGTATCGGCGAGAAGCTCGTGTTGCAGCCGATCGGCAAGCGCCACGCCATCCTCACGCTGTGCGCCGGGACAGAGAAGCGCAAAAGTGCCCGGCTCCAGATGCGCCACGAGCGTACCGGACCGGACCGATGTTCGCATGAGCGTTGCCGTTCGTTGCAGCAGCGTGTCGACCGCCTTGTCGCCGCGTTGTTTGCGCAGCGCCGCCAACGCCTCCCACCGCAGCAGCACCAGTGCGTAGGAACGTCGCCTGCGGCACAGTTCGCCTGCGAGCGTGAGCAGGTGTTTGCGGCTGGCGAGTTCGGTCGTGGTGTCGACCATGCCCAGCACGGTTTGCTGTTCGACGACCTGCGCCATTTCAATGCGTGCCGCCAGCACCGGCGCGAGCGTTTCCAGCAGGTGCAGGTGATAGCTTTCGACGCGTTCACCGCCGCGCTGCGCGATCCAGAGCACACCCTGCGTTTCGTTGCGGCCGCGCATGGCGATGCCGGCCACGCAGCTCAACCCCGCGCGCTGCCACGCGGCACTCCACGATTCGTGACGCGGCAACTCGGGCCAGAACGTCACTTCATCCTGCGCGAGGAAACGCGGCATCAACCGACAGGCGAGTTGCTCGGTGAGCGCGGCGTGCGGCTCAAGCAGGTACGGCCCCGCACCGCGATGGATCACCTGCCGTGCCCGGCGGGCGTTGGCGTAGCGCACCGCAATGCCGACGGTATCGACGCCGAATATCTCGTACAGCTCGTCGGACGCGACGGTCAGCAGTTCATCGAGCTCACCGATCTGGCTCAGTCGCTGCGTGAGTTGCCGCAACGCGACGAGCAGCTTGGCCTGCTGTTCCGCCAGTCGCTGGCTTTGTTCCTGCGACGTGATTTCCTGCACAACCCAAAGACGCCCCAGCGGTCGGCGCGCGACGTTGTGCACGGGGATCGATTGGAAAAGATACACCCCGCCGCGCGTGACGATGCGCTCCTGCGTTTGCCGGGACGGGTCCTTCTCCATCTGCTTGAGGCGATGGAGGAACGCATGACGGTGCACGATGCCCAGCGGTTCCCAGAACTCCGCGGCCGAGTAGGGTTCGCCCACCAGGTCGTGGTACGGGCGGTGCAGCAGCGTGGCGAGCCGCTGGTTGTGGGCGGCGACGCGACCGTGTACATCCACCAGCACGATGGCATCCGAGATGTGGTCGACAACCAGTTCCAGCAGCGATCGCTTGTTTTCCAGTTCACGCTGCAACTCGCGCGAAGCGGTGATGTCCAGCAATGACAGCCGCACCCGATCAAGGTGACCGTCCTCATCGCGCAGCGCGATGAACTCGGCGACCGCATCGATCTGTCGATGGGGCGTCGCCAACCGCAGTTCGCAGCGGGTCGCGCTGGACACCTCCAGCCGTTCCAGACTCTGTCGCAGCAGCGGTCGGTCCTCCAGCCGCACCCAGTCGCTGGCGACCTTGCCCACGAGCGCCGCTTCGCTGTCGACGCGCAGCACCTCGGCGGCGCGTCGGTTGGCGTCCACAATCTCGCCGCGGTGATTGAGCGTGAGCATCGCCACCGGCGCAAACTGGTACAGACTTTCGGCCGTTCGACGGGTCTGTCGCAGCTCCTGTGACAGCGTATCGCAATGGGCGAACATGTCCGCCAGCTTGGTGGCGAACTGCGTGAACTCGTCAGCCTGGCGCCGCTGCGCCAGCCGCCGAAACGATTCGGGACCACACGGTGCGGCGATGAGTTCGCTCAGTTCGTTCATCGGCTGCGCCCACCAGCGACGCAGGGCATAGAGCCCGAACCACGCGAGCAGTGCCACCATGATGGCGTGTGTGATCGCCTGCTGCAGAGCGCGGTGGTGGGCTGCCTGCCGTTCGCCCTGAACGTCCACGGCACACTCCAGCAGTTGCATGTTTCCATCGAGGTGAAACGGCGCGTGAACGATGACAATGCCGTCGAGCGCGATCGGTTCCGCGACCGTCGGCGCCTGAAGCGGCAGCAGGTTGGCATACGGCGGGGCGTCGGGCCAGTTGCCCAGTATCAGATGTTTGCCGTGAATCGTGGCCCGGATGGCGCGGATGGTGGGATCCGACAGCAGCGTCGCGGACACCTCCTGCAGCGCCTCGTTTCGGCGGTCGGCGTCGACGATGCGAAGGGCATCCTGTGCCGCGCGGAGGGTCAGCGTTACCCGGCGGGCAACCTCGCGCTGAAGATTGCGGTCGGCGTGATGACGTTGCAGCAGGGCAATGCCCGTCACCAACACGATCGCGCCCGCGACGCTTGCCGCGGTGAGCCAGGTCACAACCGATCGGTGCGGGGGCACGGGTGACATCGACCAGGCCATCTCATCCCCGTTACGACCACGAGCAACGGATCTATCCAAGCGCACGGCGACCATGAGGCGACGGGCGCACTTTGCATCTGATCGGCAGGACGCATGAAGCAATGCAGGCCACCGGGCGGGGAAGATGGCAAATGCACAACTTCGCTTCCGATCGGGGCGGTTGAAACGGTTCGGCAGTGGTTATCGGATGGCGCGAATGGGCCGGATGATCGTCAGCTCAGGACCACCTTGCCCGTCCCCTTGGTGATTTTGCCCAGGGTGTACACCGTCTCGCCCATGCGGCGAAGCTGGTCGGCGACCGATTCGGCGAAGTGTGGCCGCACGATCACCACGTAGCCGATGCCCATGTTGAACACGCGGAACATTTCCTGTTCATCCACGTTGCCGTGCTTCTGGAGGAAGCGGAACAGCGGCGGCACGTCCCACGTTTTCGTGCTGATCTTCGCGTTGAGGTGGCTGCCCAAAGCGCGATTGACGTTGCCCGGCAGGCCGCCCCCGGTGATGTGGCTCATCCCGGCGATGGGGCGTTTGACCTGGTAACTTCGCAGCACGCGCACGATCTGTTTGGCGTAAATGCGCGTGGGTTCAAGCAGCATCTGCCCGAGGGTGCGGTCGCTTTGCAGCTCGGGGTAGGTCTTGTCGAGCTTGAGTTTCGCTTCGCGGAGGATGGCGCGGACGAGGGTGTAGCCGTTGGAGTGGACACCGCTGGAGGCGAGGCCGAGGATGACGTCGCCCACTTCGCAGCGTTCACCGTTGATCACGCGCTTGAGTTCGCACACCCCGACAGCAAAGCCGGCAAGGTCGTAGTCGCCCGGCTTGTAGATATCAGGCATCTCGGCGGTTTCACCACCCAACAGCGCGCAGCCCGCCAGTTGGCAGCCGTCCGACACACCCTTGACGATCTGCTCCACCAGTTCGGGCACCACCTTGTTGATGCCCACGTAGTCGAGGAAGAACAGCGGTTCGGCACCCTGAACGATCATGTCGTTGACGTTCATGGCGACGCAGTCCTGCCCGATCGTGTCGTGCACACCCATCTGGACGGCGAGCATGACCTTGGTGCCCACGCCATCCGTGCAGGAGACGAGCACCGGGTCGCGGTAGTTGCGTTTGAAGAGCCGTTCGTTGTAGTCGAGGCGGAACATGCCGGCGAAGGCGCCGTGGCCGCCGAGCACGCGTGGGCCGTACGTCTTGCGCACGTGCCGTTCAATGCGATCGACCACCGCGTCGCCGGCTTCGATGTCGACGCCTGCCGCGGCGTAAGTCATGCCCTTGGTGGAACCGTTTTTCGCCATAGAAGGCGATAGTGTATCGGCCCAACCGCGCGGAGCCAAAGCGCCCGCCCGAGGCGGCAGTGCTGGCACTACGCGGTGCTTACCGCTGTGGCGGGTGTCATGCAGCATCCGGACTGGCGGTGTTGTGTGCCGCCCCCGTGCAGGCCTTACTCCGTCTCGATGCTCAACTCGTGGATCGACCAGTACCACTGGTCGTGCGAGCCGGTCTGGACGATCTTCACGAATCGGCCGCGCGTCGGCTGGGGCAGCGTGATTTTGACAACCGCGTTTTCGCCCTTGCCCGACGCCACCTTCACGCCCTGACCGTCGGCGGTGGAGGAAACGTACACCTCGTACCCGCGCGGGAAGTCGTTGGCCGACCCCGTCGTGTCCAGCGTGATCGAGCGGACGAGCCGTTCGCCCTTGAGGTCGAGCATGAACCACATGCCCGGTCGCATCGTCGCGCCGGTGTCCCAGCGGGTGGCGGGGTTGCCGTCCAGCGCGTTGCCCGCCCGATCGCTGTGGTGCGAGGCGGA
Source organism: uncultured Phycisphaeraceae bacterium (assembly GCA_964511575.1). Lineage (GTDB taxonomy): Bacteria > Planctomycetota > Phycisphaerae > Phycisphaerales > Phycisphaeraceae > CALKHT01. Next base: position 33,530 of record CAZEFM010000031.1, read on the forward strand.
GGGGATCGGCGGACCCTGCAGCGCGGCCGTGATCTTGCGCACCGCCTGTTCCGCTTCCGCCTTGACTGTCTCGTCTGACAGGTACGCCTGGGCCAGCTTCAACGCTTCGTCATCGACCTGGTTGGCCAGACCCGCGATGACGAGTTTCTTCTCGTCGTCGCGCTTGGCGAGTTCAACGGTCTGACGATACAGCGCCATGGTTGCCTGGCTGCCACGATTGCTGGGCATTTCCAACCCGCGCAGCACGCCGCGCAGCGCCAGCACGCGATGGGTCGTGTTGTTCGTTTCGCGGGCGATCGCCATGAGCGGATCGATTGCCGCGCTGTCGGGCCATTCCGCCAGCGCCCGAATACCCGCCAACTGCAGGTCGGCGTTGCTGTCGTGCGCGGCCGCGTTGACCACATTCAGCGCATCATCGCCGCCCAGCCGACTCATGACGCCCACCAGCGACACCTTCGCGGGAATGGATGCGGATGACATCGCGCCGATCAGGCGGCTGGTGGCGGCACTCGTGTCCATCTGCCGGGCGAGCATCAACGCTGTGCGTTCCGCCGATCGTGTTTCGCCGCGATCGCTGGCGCTCAGCATCGCTTGCACCACGGCGTCGAACTGTTCGGGGCCACCCAGTGTGGTCAGCGCATCGAACGCGGCGGTGCGCACCGCGGCATCCTGATCCTTTAACGCCGCGACGAGCGTTGGCACCGCTGCTGTCGCGCCACGGCTCGCCAGGCTGCGCATCGCTTCCACGCGCGAACCGGCGTGATTCGCCTTCACCACCGCGATCAGGTTTGCATCCACATCCGGGCCGCGCAACTGGGCGAGGCTCTCACGTGCGACGTTGCGTTCCGCGCCGGTGGCGTCGGCGGCGCGGCGTGCCAGCGCAGCCGTCGCCTTGCCCGCGTTGTCCGTCTGACCCAGCGCCCGAAGTGCCGCCAGACGCACCGCACCATCATCGCTTGTGAGGTACTTCACATACGTGTCGATCAACGACGGTTCGTTGCGCTGCGCCAACGCGCCGATGACCAGCGCCTGCGTCGCGGTTGGCAGCGAAGGCAGCTTGGCGGCGAATGTTTTGCCGATGTCCTCCCCGGGCAACTGGCTGATGAAACTCGATGCCACCGCCGCCATGTGGGCATCCTCACCGTTGAGCAGCTTCGCCAGTTCGTCGACGTATGCGCCCGGTTCGGTCATCAGCAGCCCGCGTAGCGCGGCGATGCGCTGCGGCTGAGGCGTCTGCGCGTTCTGGTAAATCGCACGGTACAGGTCGGTGCGGTGAGTAGTGGCGTGCAATTCCGCGTGCGACAGCAACGCATCGACCACCACCGGATCATTCTGCGGCAGCTTGAGCAACGCGTCCCGCGCCAATGCGCCCGGTATGTTGCCCAACGCACCAATGGCGGCGATACGCACCGCGTTATCCTTGTGATCGAGAAATTCCAAAAGCACCGGTAGGGCCCGTGAATCGCGACGGGCAGCCACCGATTGAATCAGCCCGATCAGTACCCGGGGAGCCGCGTTGCCATCCACCGCCCCCAACGCCGCGACAATGTGGCCGCCTGCAACCTCGGAGGGATTGCGTTCCAGCGCATACCGAGCGATGTCAACGTACTGCTCATCGCGCAGCATCTTTTCCAGCACCGGCGCGGACGCATCCGAGCCAACCACCCAAAGCTGACGACACGCAAACTGCTTGGCGGCAAAGCTCGCATCCGATTCCAGCACGCGGATGAGCTGCTTTTCGATGGCAGCCCTGGCCGGCTCGTGTGTCAGCGCCTTGTGGGCGAGTTCGTTCATGCGCACCAGCGGTTCGCGCGGCTTGTCGAAGTCGTACGCCATGATCGCGGGCAGCAGCGCCTCGGCGTGTTTCACCAGCGCCGTCCTGTCGTATTCGGCACTGGGGGTGGTGTCCGCTTCAAGGTCGCCGAAGGCGAACTGAATGCCCGCCAGGTAATGCCGAAGCACCGTCGGGTTCCAGTAGATCTCCTCGCGGTGACCGAGCGAGCAGTAGAACACCCGTCCCTCGCCGTAGGCCCGCAGCCAACTCACCCCAAAGTCGCCATCGGTGCGCTTCACACCGTTCTTGTTCATGTTGGTGAGGTTGGTGTCGAGACTGGTGAGGATGCGCAGCTTCTGCCGCGAATAGGGCTCGGCCTGAAACTGATAGATCTCATCGACGATCTCGAAACGGTCCCTGCCTTCGAAGCACGCGTTGCAGGCATGGTCCGTGTCTTCGATTTTGAGCGTGACCTTTTCATGCCAGGGGTGGTTTTCGAAGTACCCGCCCATCATTTCGCCGTATTCCGACCACTTGTAGAACGTGTCGGTCGCGGCGTGGATCCCGATAAGGCCCTTGCCCTGTTTGACGAAGTCGGAAAGGCTCTTTTTCAGCGCCTCGTCCTCGAACAGTTCGCCCGTGGTGTTGAGGAAGCACACCGCGTCGAAGCGTTTGAGGTTGTCGGCGTTCAGTTGCGTGACATCCTCGGTGTGCTCGATGGTGTACGCGCCGGTCTTCTCACCCATGATGCGCAGCGCCGCCACACCGTGGCCGATCGAGGAGTGGCGAAACCCCTTCGTGGTGGTGAGCACCAGCAGCTTGCGCTGCTTTTTCGGCTCCGCCTGCGCTTTGGCGGGCGCTGCCTGTGTCATCTTCGCCAAATCGGCCTCCGGCACGGCCCGGGCCGGCGCCGCGATCGCAGCCAGCCAGCAGACCGCAAGCAACATCGTCAATCGTGCGTGTATCTTCATGGTGTCGGGTTCCTGCGAAGAAAAGCTTTTCACGCTCACAATGCCCACGGTGAACGCAGCGGGTTGGTCAGCATCCGCGAGGCCGTCTCGTCGCCGATGATCGCTTCCTTTTCCGGATCGAAGCGAATCTTCCGGCCCAGCAGCATCGCGATTTGCCCGAGATGCCCCGGTGTGGCGGCACGGTGCGCCGTCTCCGCCGGGGTGAGCGTGGGCTGACGCGACTTGATGCAGTCAATGAAGTTGCGGTGATGGCCCGGCGAGCGATAGAGATTGATTTCGTTGGGGCCGATCTTTTCCTGCAGCAGGCTTTGCGGGTTGGCGCTGATGGATCCGCGGTCGACGTGCACCCAGCCATCGGTTCCAATCCATCGGGTGCCGTTGCGGATGTCCGGCTGATTGCCGCCGATGATCATCGTCACGCCGTCGCGGTATTTGCAGGTGATGCGGTATCGCCCGGCCGTGTTGTAGATGCCCTTGTTCTGGAACTCGCCGTGGCCTTCCACTTCGATGGGGCCGGTGTGGTCCCAGTCCATACCCCAATGAGCGATGTCGCCGTGGTGACCGATCCAGTCCATGAGCGACCCGCCGCCGTAATCCAGGTTCCACCGCCAGGTGAAGTGGACGCGCTCCGGTTGATACGGCGCCACCGGTGCGGGCCCCAGCCACATGTCCCAGTCCAAATGACTCGGCGGGTCGACCGGCTTGCTCGGCACATCCTTGAACACCGTGCCGTCCACCGGCAGGCCCACTTCGATCGTGTGCACCTTGCCGATGCGACCGTTGCGCACCAGCTCGGCACCCTGACGAAAATTTGCCTGCGAGCGCTGCCAACTGCCCGTCTGCCAGATACGTCCGTGCCGTTCCACCGCCTGCACCATCGCCCGACCTTCCGTCAGTGTGTGCGACAGGGGCTTTTCACCGTAGATGTCCTTCCCCGACTTCGCCGCCGCGATCGCAATCAGCGCGTGCCAGTGGTCCGGCGTGGCGATGGACACGGCATCGATGTCACGCCGCTCCATCAGCTCGCGGAAGTCGGCGTACATGCGGCAGTCGCTGTTGCCGTAATGGTTGTTGACGCGCTGGCGCGCCTGTTCGCGGTGGGACTTGTCGACATCGCAGACCGCGACGATCTGCACATCGTTGAGCCCGAGGAACGCGTTCATGTTGCTCGTGCCCATCCCGCCGCCGTGCCCGCCGCCGATGACGGCAAGGGTGATGCGGTTGCTCGCGGCGGGGCGGCCTGTCTGACCCAGCGCCGAGGCGGGAACGAACCAGGGCGCTGCAGCCGCCGCAGCCGCGCCCTTCAACAGCGCGCGACGCGTCACTCGTTTCGATGATGACATAAGAAGCTCCTAATCCGGAATGCGCCGGGGAGAAAAACTGGCAGGCAAACTGGGCGGGAGCCCCGATTATAGCGAAGGACGCGTGAGGCACACGAGAGAGCCATGCGACACCGCTCCTCCACAATCGGGACCAGTCTCCATAGCGACAGGATGCGCCGCAGTCCGCAACGACTCCCCAACCGGGCCGCGAAAATCTCCGTCAGCGGCGGCAGACGTTCATCGGCACGCACCCGGTGACCGGCACGCGCCCCGAATGAAAAACTCCCCCCGGCGGGTGGGACGCCGAGGGGAGTTCAGGAGGAGGAAGCGGTCCGTCCGGTCGCTGTATCAGATCAGCGCCGACTTGTTGCCTCCGGCAATGGGACGCGGTCCATCCGTGGAACTTCCTCGCCGTCTTGGCAAACCCCGCTGAAGCCGACAAGCCTCAGCGGAGCAAAGGAGAAGGAGGAAATCGGTGCGGCTCGCACCGCGAAAGTCCGAAACCCGGGATTCGAACATCGAACGCCTCATTCGCACATCGCCTCCGTTCAAAACGTCGGCTTAGCTGCAACCCATCGAGTTGCCGCAGTTCATGCACTTGTAGCACGTGCCGTTGCGAACCGTGATTGTGCCGCACACATCGCACGCCGGGGCATCGGCCTGCATCTCACGCATCGCCACCGTGATCGAGTCCTCCGTGTACACCGTCGATCCCGCGACAAGCTTGCGCTCGCCTTTGGGTTCGCCGTTCTCATCGCGCGGCGTGACGTCGATGATTACCCGCTCGCTTTCCTTGCCGTTGCCCGACTTGCCTTCGGCTTTGGATTCACGCGACGCCTTCATCGCCCGGTCGGAGACTTCCTCCGCCTTCTGCGCCGAGGGCCTGCTGCGCTGCGGCGCGTTGGCTTCGCGGTAACCGGGGATGAACTCCATGCCCATCCAGCGGAAGATGTAGTCCAC
>CAZEFM010000032.1:0-18819 GCA_964511575.1 uncultured Phycisphaeraceae bacterium
GCCCAAAGCTCATCACGATCGGGGTAATCGGCCCCCAGGGAAGCTCGGCGAGCCGCTTCAGGTGTTCGGCCATCTCGGCGATGAGCGCGGCATCCCCCGCATCGTCGCCAGCTTCCCCCGCGACGCGCGGATAGGCTTGGGCCGCTTCGTAGCTGACGAGCGACTCGATGCCGGTGATGGGGCGATGCTCGCGGGCGGCGTCTTCCTGCTTCGACAGGTTGTACGCACGTTCGTAATGCTTCAATGCCGCCGATCGCCACTGCTTCAAAGCTACTTCTTCGGTGGCGGCAGGCTCATCGCCTTCGAAGGCGAGCTTGCGTTCGGCAGCGCGTGGGGCGTACTGCTCCGCCAGTGAAGCGATGCCCAGGTGGTACAGGCCGTTGTCACCGTCCTTGTCGATGGCGATGCGGAAGTTCTTCAGCGCGGCATCAGCGTGTCCGTCGCGCTGCTCGACGGTAGGCCGGGGCGGGGGCGTCCAGTTCTCCTGCCTCAACGCGCGCGTGACTTCGTTCACACGGCGGTAAAACGCCGCGCGCGCCACATCGTCCAAAGCGTTGACATCCTCCACGCCTGTCTCTTCCTTCACCCGGCGTTGTGCCTCCTGGTGCCGTGCGCCGCTGAGATACAGGTGGACGGTGTGGTCGGTGAGGGCAACCGGCTTGCCGTCCTGTCGGGTGTAAGGCTGGGGGAGTGTGCCCGTGTTGAGCGACCAGGCGAGATAATGCAGCCGTCCCAGCACGTAATAGCCGTGCGGGTCATCGGGATGTTCCTCGGTGAACGCGGTGGCATTCGCCAGAAGCCGCTCCACCGGTGCGCCCGTCGGCTGAATGAAGATGGCCAAGGCAACGTGCGACGTCGCCGCAAGAAGCAACGCAACACACAACGTCAGGCGTGATACAGGCATGAAGCAGCTCCTGGTTCAGGTCATGTTAGACGCACCAGGCCGCGAACGGTTCCGCCCATTGAGCAATGCCGCCGACTTTTCAGTCCCTTGGCCCTTGGCCCTATCCTCACGCCACGCCGTCCATGGCGACGGCCGCGGCGCCGATGATGCCCGCGGTGTTGCCCAGTTGGGCGGGAACGATGTCGACTTTGCTTTGCAGGATGGTCCAGTCGTGCTCGGTGAAGCCGTTGCGGATGCCATCGAAGAGGTGGTCGCCCGCGAGGATGAGGCCGCCGGCGAAGACGATCATCTGCGGGTCGAGCAGCCGGCAAAGGCTCACGCAGGCAATTCCCAGATAAGTCGTGGCTTCCGCGACGATGTTGGCGGCAAGGCGATCACCGCGGTCGGCGGCGGTGAAGACGTCCTTGGCGGTCAGCCGTTCACCCTGTTTGGTGTACATCTCGGACAGCAGCGTGCGTTCTCCGGCCTGCACCGCTTCGATCCCCCGACGCGCCACCGCCCCGGCGGAGGCATACGCCTCCAGGCAGCCGCGCTGGCCGCAGGCGCACAGTCGGCCGTGCGCCGCGACAATCAGGTGGCCCGCCTCCGCCGCCAGTCCGTAGCCGCCGTGGACGATTTTGCCATCGATGATGATGCCCCCGCCCACGCCGGTGCCGAGGGTGAGCATGATCAGGTGTCGGATGCTCGGGTCCTTGCCCGCGCCGAAGCAGAACTCGCCGAATGCGGCCGCGTTGGCGTCGTTTTCGAGGAAGCACGGCCGCCCCGTCGCTTCCTGCAGCCGGTCGCGCAGGGGGAAGTTTTCCCACCCGGGCATGTTGGGGGCGCTGAGGACGATGCCCGCCTCCGCATCGATCGGGCCGGGCGAGCCGATGCCGATCGCCTTGATCTGCGTGAGGTCGCCGCCGCCTTCCGTGGCCACCTGTTCGGCCAGTTCGAGCATCCGCCCGACGACCGCCTCGGGGCCGTCGCTCGCCTGTGTCGGCGAGGAAGTCTCGACCACCACCTGCCCGGTCTCGTCCACGAGCCCGGCCTTGATGTTCGTGCCGCCCAGATCCAGTCCGATGTACCGTTTCATGTCGCGACGATTCTATCGGCTGAATCCAAGCCCGTAAAAAGCACCCCGGCATGGCTTTCCGACCGCCCAACCCGCCGGATCAATACTCAAAGTGCGGTTGATGGTCGTTGTTCCACTTGCTGCGGTACGCCCCATCCTGAATCGATACCAGTTCTTCCTGATAGAAGACCGACACGTGGTTATCGACGAAGAGGATGTTCGCCCCGTCGAAGTGGCGGGTGCCCGGCAGGTCGTTGCCCGCGCCGGTGTCGCCCGTCGGGTCGATGATGAAGTCCCAGGCGTTGTCGCCCTGTGAGTCGCCGATGGCGATCATGTCGCTCGGTGCCTTGATGTCGTCGCTGCGCACGACCGAAGCGTCGGGGAAGCCCGGGTCGTCGACGTGCGACCCCATGCCGAGGATGGGCGGCGACAGGGGCAGACGGGTGGCATCCGGCCCGGTGCCCCAGTCGTTGTAGCCATAGCTGAACGGGGTGTCGATGCGGATGAGCCGTTCACCCTCGCGGTAGCCGTACTTGCGGTACAGCGCCGTGATCGGGCCGCCGGTGGTGGGCTTCCACCGTGCCTCATCGCGGTCATCGGGACACCAGAAGACATCCATCGCCTGGTTGGTGTAGGGCCGCAGATGCGTCGGCCACACGGCGACCACCTGCCCGACGGTGTGCGCACCGGTGAAGGTGGACTTGTTGTCCTCGGCGTGGAACTGCAGCGCCATGCCGATCTGCCGCAGGTTGGAACTGCACGCGGTGGCGCGTGACGCCTTTCGTGCCGCGCCCAGCGCCGGAAGCAGCAGCGCAATCAGCAGCGCGATGATGCTGATGACCACCAGTAGCTCGATGAGGGTGAAGCCCCGCAGATGACGCATGATGCGCTCCTGAGAAAAGCGTGACGCGGTTACGAACGGCACGTTTGCTCGGGCGCGCCATGCCCGATGCATGGCGCGCCTCGGACCTCAGCGAGGATCAACGGTTGCATCGTCGCGTCAGCAGCAGCGCGCCACTTGTCAGCAGCAGCAGGCTGGCCGGCTCGGGCACCGAGAAGAGCAGTTGATCCACCGAGAGCGCGACATCGGAGATGCGCACTTCATCGATGAGCCCGCGCCATCGATCCACATCCCCGCCGTCGAACCAGCCGCGACCCACCGACCAGAGAAAATCGCTGCCGGCACTGGCGATGCGGGCGTCTTCGGTCACCAGCGCGATGCTTTCCTGGAGCACGTAGCCGTTGCCGTCACCCGAGTTCAGGTAGAGCGACAGGGTTGTGCCATCGCTGATCGCCGCGGCGTGATACCAGCGGTCCGCATCGATGGTGACGGTGCTGAATACCGAATGCTGGTTGCCCATGACGTCGTTGAACTTCACCGCCAACCGTCCATCGGGGATGGTCTGGAAGTACAGGGGCGCCAGCGCGGCATCGGTGGCGTGCGTGCCGTTGCCATCGCGGCCCACGATGGTGCGGTAGCCGTCGCCGTCGGCGCGGCGGTTGAACGACGCTTCGATCGTCCACGTGGCTGACGTCCACGCCTGAAGGTTGACCCCGGTGGGCGCGACACCGGCGGCCCAGGTGAACATGCCCGGGTCATTACTGCTGTCGGTGGAACTGAGGTTGTTGGCCTCGCCGGTCTGCGGCACGGTCGGGCTGGGAACGTTGCTGCTCCATTGATGGCTTGCCCAGGTGTCGTTGAAGGCGAACAGGTGGTTGCCGTTGCCGGAGTAGTCGATGGTGCCGATGACCGGCACGGTGCGGTCGGCCGAACCGGGGATGGTCCCCCCGGCGATGCCGTCCTCGAACCGCCAGTAGGCGATCGTTGATGCCTCACACGGGATGCTCCAGGCGAACCCAACCAATGCCAGTATCGGGACATATGCAAGACGTGACATGACCACTCTCCTTGAAATGAGGTGCGACAAGCAAACCCAAAATTGGAAGGAGGTCAGGGTGGTACGGCGTACCCTGGCCAACCACGCTTTCTATATGACAAACGCGAACTTAATCAGTCGATCGCCGTGATGCAAGAGTTTTTTTGAAAATGAAGGAATTGGCGAACGTGGAGAACCGCGCGCGAGCGAAGCGGGTGTGGCGTTAATCGTCAGTCGGAAGGGGGGGCTTGCGCCGGTTCAGTCGCGGCGGAGGCCGGTGGCGCCGAGGACGCGGGTGCGGCGGCGCAGCGAGACGGAGTGGAGCACATCCGGCACGGTGGTGATCTCGGCTGTGGGCGCGGGGTCGGCCGGCGGAAGGGCATCGTCGGTCGTGGCGACCGGTTCGATGGTGTCCGTTGCGGAAGCGGGTGCCGGGGTCGGCGCGGGCGTGACGGCTGATTCTTCAGAGGGTGTCGGCACGGGGATGGCCGGGGCCGCGGATGCGGGTTGTGCGATTACGAGCTGGCCCTGGAATGTCGCACCCGGTGGGGCGGTGAAGGCGGCGCAGCGGACCTCACCCTGCAGCGATGCCCCGGCGGCAAGCGAGATGCCCTGCTCCACCGTGATGTTCGCCTCCACGCGGCCGGCCACGTACAGTTGTTCCGCGACGATCGTGCCGGCGAGGTGGGCGCTGCCGCCGATTTCCAGCCGTCCGCGCACACGCAGGTCGCCGCGGAATCGGCCGAGAAAGCGTGTGTCCCCCTCGAGACACAACGTGCCCTGGAGGTCGCACTCCGGGCCGAGGGTCACGCACTGTCGCGGCTGATCGCTCATGCGAAAGTTACATCGTCGCGGTGGGGGCAGAATCTATAAAGGTTTCGCGCGGGGCGGTGTGCGGCATCGCGGCGATGCCCGGCGTTCATCGTGCGGGGCAGTGCTGGAATGGTTATCTTGCGAGGTATGAGCCAGATGCGACGTGATCGGGTTTTGCGACAGCATGTGCAGACGGATCGGCTGCTGGGCGTGGATGCGGTGCCGCTGGGCGAGGCGACGCCGGCGGAGGTTGCGGCAACGGCGGGACCGGAAGCGGCAGGTGGCGGGCGCACGGCGGCATCGACGGCTGGCAGCGGCGGGCTGGCAGCGGCGGCGGCAGGGGGAGCGGCTGAGCCGATGCCGCGACTCGATCGTGCAGGCAAGCTGAAGGTGCTTGAAGCGCTTGATCGGGATCAGGTGCGGTCGTGCACCCGCTGTGAACTGTGTCGCGGCCGCACCAACACGGTGTTCGGTGAAGGGGATGTGGATGCGCCGATCATGTTCATCGGTGAGGGGCCGGGTCAGAACGAGGACGAGCAGGGTCGGCCGTTCGTCGGCCGCGCGGGCGAGTTGCTCGGGAAGATGATCGTCGCGATGGGGCTGACGCGCGAGCAGGTGTACATTGCGAATATTGTGAAGTGCCGCCCACCGAACAACCGCGCGCCGACACCGGTGGAGGTGCAGACGTGCTGGCCGTATCTGCATCGGCAGATCGGCACGATTCGACCGCAGGCGATCGTGACGCTTGGCGGCCCAGCGACGAAGGCGATTCTCGGTGCGGCGGAGGGCATCACCCGGCTGCGCGGCACGTGGCACAGCTACTCGCTGGGCCCGGGCGAGGAGCCGATTCCCGTGATGCCCACGTTCCACCCGGCGTACGTGCTGCGCAACTACACGCCCGAGGTGCGCGGCAAGGTGTGGTCGGACCTGCAGCAGGTCATGAAACGCGTGGGTCTCTGAACCGACCTCCGCAGGGACTGCTTCCCCGCGCTTCGGGTGTCTTTCCCTCAAGTCTCGCTTGTTATCAGGACGATAAACCTTTGGGGTATCGGTACGTCCTGATTCAGGGATGGGACTATGAGTGTCACCAGCAGCGTCGGGTTGATCAGCGGCATCAACTTCCAGGAGATCATCGATCAGTTCCTGGCGATCGATGCGCGGCCGCGCACACTGGTGCAGCGGCGCAACACGATTCTGCAATCGCAGCAGGCGGCGTTTCAGGCGATCAACGCCAAGCTGCTCGCGTTCAAGATGAGCGCCGGTTCGCTGACGTCGACGGCGACGTTCACCCCGACCAAGGCGACCAGTTCCAACGAAAGCATCATCACTGCCACCAGCAGCGCTGCCGCGGTGCCGGGCACCTACAACTTCCGGGTGCATCGGCTTGTCAGCGGTCAGCAGACGGTGACGCGCGGCTTTTCCGATACCGATGCCACACCGGTTGCGCCCAACGGCACGACGCTGACGTTTGAACCCTCCAGCGCCCGGCTCGACAGCGAAACGACGCTGAGCCAACTCAACGGCGGCGATGGTGTCAGTCGCGGACTCATTCGCATCACCGACCGCAGCGGCGCTTCATCGCTGATCGACCTGTCAGCGGTGTACACCGTGCAGGATGTGCTGGACAAGATCAACAACGCCACGGGGGTGAACGTCACCGCATCGGTGCACGGCGACAGCCTCGTCATCAGCGACAACACGGGGCAGACCACATCCAACCTCGTGGTGCAGGATGTGGGCACGACGGGCACCGCGACGAGCCTGGGCATTGCCGGCAACGTCGGCAGTAGCACGATCACGGGCAGCGTGATCAACCGTTTGGGCGACAACACGCTGCTGAACAGCCTCAACGATGGCAACGGCGTGCACAACCGGGCAGGCGCGGCGGAGTTTCGGCTGCGGCTGCGCGACGGCAGCAACGTGGATGTCGATATCGACAACGTCACGACCGTCGGGCAGCTCATCGCCCGGATCAACGAGGCATCGTCGGGCAAAGTGACCGCACAGGTGAACGCATCCGGCAACGGCCTGCAGCTCATCGACAACACGGCAGGTGCGAACACGTTTTCCGTGGCGGCGCTCAACAACACCAACGCCGCGGCGGATCTGGGCATCCTCGGCAGCGATGATGACAACGACGGGACGATCGAAGGCACGCGCATCAACGCGGCGATCAACTCGAAGCTGCTCGCCAACCTCAACGGTGGGGCGGGGGTGACGCTGGGGCAGATCCGCATCACCAACCGGGCCGGTGCGAGCACCGATGTCGACGTGACTGGTGCTGCGTCGATCGCGGAGTTGATCGATCGCATCAACGACGCCGGGGCGGGTGTGACGGCGTCGCTCAACACGGCAGGCAACGGCATTCGACTGACGGACAACACCGGCGCGAACGCATCCGACCTGATCATCAGCGATCTGTCGGGCAGTGCGGCGGCGGACCTGAAGCTCGAGGGCAATCATGCTGCGACCAGCGTTGATTCGGGCAACCTGCAGTACCGCTACATCACCGCGTCGACACGGCTCGACACGCTGAACATCACCCGCGGCAAGTTCATCATCACCGATTCCAACGGGCAAAGCGCCACGGTCGACCTCACGCAGGGCAACGAAATCACGATTGCGGATGTGCTTGGCGAAATCAACAGCCGCGGCCTGGCAATCAACGCACGCATCAACGACAACGGCGACGGCATTCTGCTGGAAGACACCGGCGCGGGCGTGGTGGCGATGAAGGTGGAAGAGGACGGTTCCACCACCGCACGCGATCTGGGCATTCTCGGCGAAGCGGAGGAACCCGGCGCCAACATCGATGGCAGCTTCGAAAGAACCATCACCATCGGCGCAACGGACACGCTCAACGATCTGGTGACCGCCATCAAGGATGCCAATGTTGGGGTGAGTGCATCGATCATCAACGACGGCTCGGCGGGCAGCCCGTATCGGTTGAGCCTCAGCTCGAAGGAATCGGGCAAGCACGCGGGATTCGTCTTCGACGATGGCGGGCTGAACCTCGGTGCGGTGACGCTGACCAACGCGTCGGATGCGCTGGTGTTTTTCGGTTCGTCGGACCCCGCGCGGGCGGTGGCGATCAGTTCGTCGACCAACTCACTGGCATCGGTGATCCCCGGGGCGACGATCAACCTGCTGGCCGCCAGCGAAGCCAACGTGCAGGTGAACATCACCCGCGACAACGGCAAGATCGCCAGCTCGGTGAAGGATCTGGTGACCAAGTTCAACGAGGTCATCTCGACGATTGACCAGTACGACATGTACGACAGCGAGAAGGAGGAAAAGGGGCTGTTGCTGGGCGACCCGACGACATCGAGCCTGCGCGCTTCGCTGTTTCGGGTGATGGTCAGTCGTAACGGCCAGCTTTCCGGCCAGTTCCACTCGCTGTCGCAGGTGGGGATTACGGTGGGTTCCGGCGGCAAGTCGCTGGAGTTTGATGAAGGCAAGTTTCTGGATGCGCTGCAGAGCGACCCGGATGCGATTGCGCAACTGTTCACCTTCAAGGAGACGGATGCCGACAAGAACGTGGTGCGGTCGGGCATCGGGGTGGCGATCGATCAATTGCTCGAACGATTGACCGATGTGGACCACGGGATCGTGCAGTCGCGCATGGACGCGATCGAGACGCAGATTTCGCAGAACACGAAGCGGATCGATCAGTTGACCAAGGCGCTGGATGCCAAACGCGAGCGGTATCTGTCGCAGTTCATCGCGATGGAACGGGCGTTGGCGCAGATGCAGCATCAGAGCAATGCGCTGGCGAGTTTCCAGCCGATTCCGGCGATGACCAACAACAACCGGTCGAACAATTAACGGTCGACAGGACAAGTGATTATTGGACGTACGAGGCGGAAGCTAACGTCCGTCGCGGCCCATGGCCGATAGCGCTTGGGCAGGGCAGTGCCGCCCGAAAGATGAGTGCTTGAGTATGCAAAGCGGCGTCAATCCCTATCTTCGCACCCGGATCATGACCGCCAGCGCCGAGGAGCTGCGTTTGATGCTCTACGATGGCGCGATTCGGTTCTGCACGCAGGCGCGGCAGGCGCTGGACACGGGCGACCTGGAAACGGCGTACAACGGGCTGACCCGCGCGCAGAAGATCGTGCTGGAGCTGTCCACCAGCCTGGACCACAAGGTGGCGCCCGAACTGTGCGAACGGCTCAGCGCGCTCTACACCTACATCTATCGGCTGCTCGTCGACGCGAACATGGAACGGCAGACCGGCCCGATCGATGAAGCGCTGAAGCTGTTGCAGTACGAGCGCGACACGTGGCAGATGCTGATCCAGAAGCTCGCCGAGGAATCCGGCCAGACACCCGCCCCCGGCGCCCAGCAAACCGCGATGAGCTCCCTCTCCCGCTCGGCGTGATTGGCCACCAAAAGGCACAAAAGAGCACAAGCGTGGATGTGTTATGTCCGGGGATCAGCGAATCTTTGCGCTTTGCGACCAGGTGCGGGAAGCAAGCTTCGCGCTACACACCTATCTGCGACATGGTCACCTTGAGAAGGTTTACGAGAACGGATTGGCGCATCGTCTGCGCGCGGCCGGCATCTCGGTGGTGCAGCAGTATCCGTTGAACGTCATGGATATCGATGGCACCGTGCTTGGGAACTATTTCGCGGATTTGATCATTGAGAACGAACTGGTCGTTGAACTTAAAGCGTGCGACACGCTTGCCGACGAACATGTCGCACAACTCCTCGGCTACCTGCGTGCTTGTCGCAAACGGCACGGCTTACTCATCAACTTCGGCGCGCCAAGGCTGCAGATCAAAAAGTACGTGCTGTAACGAGCACGCATTCTCAATTTGTGCCCTTTTTGTGCCTCTTTGTGGCTACAACCCCACCGCATGGCGGGCACGGGCGACGACCTGAGTCACGATGGCCTGGGCGGCCTGGGCGCCCTGACGCAGGACCTCGTCGACGTAGCCGGGGTCGGCCATGAGTTCCTCGCGGCGGCGGCGGGCGGTGGCGAAGTGGTCCAGCACCAGTTCGAACAACTGCTGCTTCGCCTCACCATAACCCATGCCCCCGGCTCGGTAACGCTGCTCCATCGCGATCGTTCGCTCATCACCCGCACCGGCGATCGCGCGGAAGATCTGGAACACCGGGTCGGCTTCGGGATCCTTCGGCTCCTCCACCGGCGTCGAGTCGGTCTTGATCGACATGATCCGCTTGCGCAGCGGCTTTTCAGCCATGAACGGGTCGATCGTGTTGCCGTAGCTCTTGGACATCTTCTGCCCGTCGATGCCCGGCAGCACGCCCGCTTCCTCCCGGATGGAGTAATCGGGCAGCTTGAAGACGTCGCCGTAATGGTGGTTGAACTTCTGCGCCAGGTCGCGGGTGATTTCGCAGTGCTGCACCTGGTCCTTGCCCACGGGCACGAGGTCGGCGTCGACGCAGAGGATGTCCGCCGCCTGCAGAATTGGGTAGGTGTAGAGGCCGACGGACGCGGGCAGCCCCTTGGCGGTCTTGTCCTTGAAGCTGGTCGCCTTGTCCATCATGTGCTTGGGGCAGATGCACGCCAGCAGCCAGGCGAGTTCCGTCACCTGCGGCACGTCCTGCTGCAGGTAGATGTTGGTCTTGGCGGGGTCGAGGCCGAACGCGATATAGTCGATGACCACCTGCCGCGTGTTGGTGCGCAGCGCCTCGGGGTCGCGGCCTGACGTCAGCGCATGCAGCGACGCCACGAAGATGTACATCTCATAATCGTCCTGCATCTCGACAAACTGGCGAATCGCGCCGGCATAGTTGCCCAGATGCAGTTGTCCCGATGGCTGAATCCCTGAAAGTACGCGTTTCATAGCGGGGGATTGTAGCGGAGCCGCGCCGGGTGTGCCGATGGACGGATGGGGCCGGGTTCATCGCGGCCGGACGAACCGGGAGGTTGGTCGCTTCGCCGAGGGAAAGGCTTATGCGTGAGCAATGGATGGTGCCGCTTGCGGGTGCGCACGGGGTCGGGGCGGCAATCTATTTCGGAGCGATCGGCCGCATCAACCTCATGGCGTTGTGGGCACTCTTCGCCATTCTTGCGTTCGTGACGGCGGCGGGCTATCGCGCGGCCCGAGTCGGGCTCATGACGCTTGCGGCGGTGGGAATTCCGGGCCATCTCGCGGCCGGCGCGGTGTTCGCATTGACGCTTGTCATGCATGCAATGGGAGGATCGTCTGAACGATTCGCCGCCATTCTGTTGGCACTGGCCTGGTGCGCATGGGCGATCGTGATGCTCGGCGTTGCGATCATCGGCGCGCTGGGGCACGGGGGGCGGCCCCGGCAGGACGTCACTCCGCCTTGAGGTGCTTTTCCCAGCCCACGGGTTGCACCCAGGCTTTTTTCTTCTGGTTCTTGTAGACCGGGCGCTCCGGGGCGGCGCTCGAGGTGATGGTGGCGCGGACGTACAGTTCCTTGCCCGTCAGCTTGTACGTTGCCTTGACACCTTCGAAGGTGGCGAACGTCTTGCCCACATCGTCGCTGTAACGGCGGCGGCCTTCCATCTCGTTGCCGTCCTTGTCCAGCGCGGGCGTGGTCGTGGCATCGTAGCCCACCTCGGTGCCGATGAAGCTGATGGTGTACGTTTCGCCGGGCACCGGATCGATCTCAATCGTGTATGTGCCGCTGTCGGCGTTGTATTGCACATCGCGGAGCGTCACACCCGTCGAGGCATAGAAGTCGCCCTGACGCATCGCATGGACAATGGTGTCGGCTTCGAGTTTCTCCGCACGCACCATGATCCAGCCGCGCCCGGTGATCGCGTGGGTCTTGGCGTAGTAATTGTGGGCGTCATCGGTGGCGACGCCGAAGAGCGGCCGCGCGTTCAGTTCGCCCAGTCGGATGGTGTTGGCGATGTCCCACGTCGCTTCGTCGCCGTAACGGTATCGATCGCCTTCGTGGTTGATCGAGCCGTGCCCGTTGTAGATCTCGAAGAAGTCCTCTTCGACCACATAAGCGAGGTCTTCGGGCGTGATGCCCCAGCCGAAGTTGGGGTGGTTCAGGTGCGCGATGATCGGTTTGCCGGTTTTCTCTTCCTGCTCCTTCACCGCCCGCAGGTTGTTGCGAATGGTGTCGCGCACCGAGGTGCCGCGCTGCGGACGGATCACCTCCTGAATGTTGACGGCGTTGATGTGCACCGGCTTGCGTTCGAAGTTGTCGGTGATTTCCTCGGTCTCGATGAGCAGGAACTTGCCCTGTTCCTCGAACAGCGGGCGGAACTCTTCGAGCGTCTTGAGGCGCACTTCCAGTCGTTCCTCACGTTGGCGCGTTTCGACCCAGTCGCCGGGGAAGCGGCTGCGGTACTGGTCCATGATGTCCTGCGCGCCGGAATGGCGGATGGCGTAGGCGGTGTCGATCCACTTCTCGCCGCGGCTGAGAATGTTGTGGTCCGACAGCCCCAGGAACTGGTAGCCGTTCTTGTGGTACCAGTCGACGATGAGTTCGGGGAAGTTGTCGCCGTCACTCCAGAGGGAGTGGGTGTGGGTGTTGCCCTTGTACCATTGCTTTTGCTGAGCGACAGCGGGGATGGCGATGGTTGCCACGAGAACGGCAGCGATGAACGTACGTGCCTGAAGCATGGTGAAAACTCCCTTGGGGAAGGTCACGGATTGGGCAGGTTGTGAGATGAAACCCCTTTGCGATGCTGTTCGTCGGCGTGGTAGACCGTCTGAATGAACCCTTGGATACGTTGCGGGTCCTTGATGCCGCGTTGCGCTTCCACGCCGCTGGAAACGTCGACTGCATAAGGCCGCACGATTTCGATAGCTTGTTTAATGTTACTGGAATCGAGCCCGCCGGCAAGGATGAGGGGGGGCAGTCCGGCGAGCAGTCCGCCGTGTTCGAGGTCGGCGAGCGCCTGCCAGTCGAGTTGTCGTCCGGTGCCGCCGGTGGGCCCGCCCGGCTGGGGGGGCGGTGCGTCAAAGAGGATGCCCGCGAGATTGGGGCAGCAGGCACGCCAAGGCTTGAGGGCGTCGCTCGCACGGCGGGCATCGAACCCCAGCGCCTTGATCACCCGCAGCGGCGCCAGTTCGGCGGCGAATTCGGGCGACTCCGAGCCATGCAGTTGAACCGTCTGAATCCCCAGTTGCGCGGTGACATCGCGGATGGTGTCGGCGGGCGCGTCCACAAAGAGGGCGACCGGTTGCACAAAGGCGGGCAGCGCCGCGACGATCGGCCGAGCCTCATCGATGCTGACCTGCCGTGGCGACCCGGGCGCGAACACCAGGCCGATCGCATCCGCCCCCGCCTGCGCCGCCACCAGCGCCGACGCCACATCCCGCACACCACAGATCTTCACCCGCGTCCGCTGCATGCGGCGGATTGTAACAGGACGCGCGAAGGGAATGGAGGGAGGTGGGGTGTTCGGCCGCGGATGAATGTGGATGGCGAAGCTTTTAACCGCGGATGACGCGGATCATGGGATGTGACGTTCGGACATCCATCCTTGACACGTCGCCGAACGGAGGATGTGTGAAAAACCGATCGGATCGATGACACACCAAATGCATCTGCCTTGTATCCGCGCTATCCGCAGTCAAAAGAGCGCAGCCACATCCGCGTTCATCTGCGGCTGAACCCTCAGAACGGCAAATCGGGTCGGTCGAGCAGTTCCAGGCGGGCGTATTGCAGGACGAGGGTTTTGACGCCGACGGTGGCGAACTCGATGCGGGCGCGGGTGTGGGCGCCGGCGGGGGAGATGCTCAGGATGCGGCCCTGTCCGAACTGCGGATGGCGCACCCGCGCGCCGGGGGGAAACATCTGCGCATCCTCGGCGGCGCGACGACGCTGGTCGGCGGCGATCCCCAGGCGCGATTCGCCGGTGAACCCATCACTGGCGAAATCCTCCAGTTCATCGGTCGCGATCGCTTCGCTGGGCAACTCGCGCAGGAAGCGGCTGGGCGTGGTGGGCAGCGTTTGGCCGAACACCGTGCGACGGCGGGTGTAGGTCAGGAACAGCCGCTGCATCGCGCGGGTGATGCCCACGAAGCACAGGCGTCGCTCCTCTTCCACTTCCTCCGCTTCCGCCACGGCGCGATCGTGCGGCAACAGGCCTTCCTCCACGCCGGTGATCGCCACCACGGGAAACTCCAACCCCTTGGCGGCGTGCAGCGTCATCAGCGTGACCGTGCCCTGATCGGCATCGACGCTGTCGGCATCACTCACGAGGCTGATGCGTTCGAGAAACGCCTGCAACCGACGGGCGAGCGTCGACTCGTCCTGGCTCATGTCGGCGAACTCCAGCTCGTCCTCGAACTGCTGCGCGGAGCTGACCAGTTCGCCCAGGTTCATCGCGCGATCTTCATCCGGGTCGTTGTCGTCGGCAGCGTAGTGCGACTCCAGGTTCGATTCGCGCAGCACCTGCTCCAGAAAACTGCGCAGCGTCACATCGACGCGTTCGGTGACGGCCCGCCAGTCTTCCAGTTGCTTGCCGAACCGCGCCACGGCCGAGACCGCGCGCGGGTTCAGCGCGGTCACCTGATGCGGCGTCTGCATGAGCAGCGGCACGGTGGTGTGATGCGCGGCGGCATGCGCCTGCAACGCTTTGACGGTGGCGGCGCTGATGCCGCGCGTCGGCGTGTTGATGATGCGCAGCAGGTTCACCTCGTCCATCGGGTTGGAAATGGCGCGGAGGTAGGCGACGGCGTCCTTGATTTCCTTGCGTTCGTAGAACGCGGTGCCGCGCGCGATCTGGTAGGGAATGCCGCGGTGGCGCAGTTCATCCTCCATCGCCCGGCTGAGCGAGTTGACGCGGTAGAACACGGCCATGCTGCTCCACGGCATGCGCTCGTGATCGTGCAGTGCGCTGAATTTGTCCGCGATCCAGCGCGCTTCCTCACGCTCGGTGGCGCAGGTGACGATCGTGACCGGGTCGCCGGCATCGTTCTCCGTCCACAGCGATTTGTGCTTGCGGCGGGCATTGTGACGGATCAATCCATCGGCGGCGGCGAGAATGTTTTTGGTCGAACGGTAGTTCTGTTCCAGCCGAACCACTTTGGCATCGGGGTAGTGCGTTTCAAAGTCGAGGATGTTGCGGATGTCCGCGCCGCGCCAGCGGTAGATCGACTGGTCCGGATCGCCCGTGGCGCACAGGTTGCGGTGCTGGCCCGCCAAGGCGTTGGCGATGACGAACTGCGCGTGGTTGGTGTCCTGATACTCGTCGATGAGGATGTATTGATAGCGCTCCTGCAGCTTGGCGAGCACCTCGGCGTTGTGACGCAGCAACTGCACGGTCATCAGCAGCAGGTCGTCGAAATCCAGCGCGTTGTTGCGGCGGAGAATGTCCTCGTACTTCCTGTAAGCCTGGGCCACCTTGCGATGATAAAAGTCCGACGCGTTGGCGGCGTAGGTTTCCGGGTCGATCAGTTCGTTCTTGGCGTTGCTGACGGCGGCGAGCATCTTGCCGGGGGGAAAGTTGCTCGTGCTCATCTCCAGCGTCTGCAGCGCCTCTTTCATGGCACGCTGCTGGTCGGCGGTGTCGTAGATGGAAAAACGCGGGTCAAGACCCAGGTGCTCGCCGAACTCGCGGATGAGTCGCGCGCAGAGACTGTGGAACGTGGAAACGGTCAGCGCCCGCGCCTGCCGGGGCGAAAGCACCTGCCCGACGCGTTCGCGCATTTCGCCGGCCGCCTTGTTGGTAAAGGTGATCGCCAGCACGTTCCACGGTGCGATGCCCACGCCGAGCACCAGGTGCGCGATGCGTCGCGTGATGACGCGCGTCTTGCCCGACCCGGCGCCCGCCAACACCAGCAGCGGACCCTCCACGTGCAACACCGCCTCACGCTGCGGCTCCGTCAGGTCAGCGAGTAAAACGTCCAGTTCCGATTGCTTGTCAGTCATTGAATGCATGGGTTGGCCACGGGAGGCATCGGTTTTTACCACGGATCACACGGATGGCACGGATGGAGAACGCACAGCCGCGCAGGAACGCGAAGCGACGCGAATGAAAAGGCAAAGATGATGGTGTGCACGCTGCGAAATCCTCCCCAAGGATCTCACGCTGCTCTCCAATACATTCGCGCTCCATCGCATCCATTCGCGGTTCCCTGCCTTCATCCGTGTCATCCTGCTATCCGTGGTCACAACTTGTCCGCGTTGATCTGCGGTTCGTAAGGCTTGAGGATGGCGTCCAAACCCCGGTCGACGTTGGGGTATTTCGGTTGCCAGCCGGTGCGCTGCCGGGTGACGGCGTTGTCGCAGGCTTTGGAGCTGCTGCGGGCGAGGCGGCGCGGGTTGATGCCCATGCGCGCGAGCATGGCCGGGTCGTCAAGCACGCGCGGCGGCGCGACGTTGAGCCGATGCGCCAGTGCGGTGTAGTACGCCAGCCGGGCGGTGGGGCGGTCGTCGCAGCCCAGTTCGATGCGGCCGACGTCTGGCGCCGTCATCATCGCCATGAGCAGGTCGGCGGCGTCCTCCACGTGGATGAGGTTCAGAAGCGCCTTCGGGTCGCCGACAAGCGGCGCGCCGTCGAGCACCGCCTTGAAGCCGATGACGCGCTTGGGGCCATACAACCCCGCCAAACGCACGACATGGGTGGGCAAACCGCTGTTGAGCCAGAGGTCTTCACCCTTGAGCAGCAGTTCGGCCCGTTCGCCGTTCGGTGCGGCGGGGGTGTCGGCATCCACCCGCGCGTTGCCCGATTGGCCGTACACCGCGGTGGAGGAGGTCAACACTGCGCGGCGAAGCCCCCTGGCGGTGCGCAGCGCGTTGAGCGTGTAGGCGATCCCGCCGAGGATCACGTTGCGCGGCGAAGGGCCATCGTCACGCGCATGCCCCGGAGGCACGAGGTAATACACATCGAGCGCTTCGCAATCGAGGGCCGGCCTCAACGATGCGAACGTCGGCCGCTGCGTCACGGACAGCAGCATCGGCCGCACCCCCAGCGCGAACAGTTCCTCCGCCCGGGGGCGCGACTGCGTCGTGCCGTACACCGTCACACCCTGCGCCAGCAGCTTCCCCGCCAGAACGCGGCCGAGGTAGCCGCAGCCGATGATCAACGCGTTGTCGGCAGGTTTGGCGTTCAAGGTGCAAGGTTCAAAAAAGGCAACGGTGGTGCGAAACAGTCGGCTCGGGCTCATTCTAGTTTCCCGCCAACGCTTTGCACCGGCGGTCAGTTGAGGCTGTAGCCGTCGGGCGATTTGCTGGGGCCGAAGCGTTCCGCCGTTTCGACGGTGCGGCGGGTCTGCGCGAGCATCTGCTCGAGCCAGCGTACCCGCGCGTGCGGGCTCGTTTCCGCCAGCATGCGGTAGCGGTCTTCCAGATTGTCGCACGCCGTCATGATCGCCAGATCGACCAGCACCGTCGTGGGCACCTCGCTGCTGAGCCAGTTGCGGATCGCGTTCACCGAGGCGAGTTGCTGCAGCAGCGGGTCGGCCAGCAGCGTTTCGAGCTTCGTGCGGTCGTCGGAAAGGTCGATCTCCATCGTCGGCTCGATCTCGGTCGGTTCGAGCAGGGCGGTGCGATAGCGGTTGTGCGGCACCTCGCGCACAATCCTCGCGCGGCAGACGCCCTGCAGCAGAATGTTGTATCGCCCATCGGAAAGTGCTTCATGCCGCGCGATGTATCCGACGCAGACATGTGGCCGAAGCGGCGGCATGCCCTCGTAATCGTCCCGCCACGCATCGCCTTCAAACATCGCCATCGCCAAAACGCGATTATCCCCGAGCACATCGCGCACCATCATGCGATAGCGCGGCTCAAAAATGTGCAGCGGAATCGTCGCGTGCGGCAACAACACGCCGTTGGGCAACGGAAACAGCGGAACCGGCGACTCAAAGTTGATCGAAAGCGTCTGCCCCATGGAAGATCATAGTCACGTAGAGGGGGCGAGGGCCATGGGGAAGGCATCAGGGCGGAAGGGCGGGGCAGGTGCGATGGTCGATGCGGGCGCATGAAAAGCATCGCAGCCCCCATCGCTTCCCTGGCCTCTGGCCCTTGGCCCTATTCTTCCCGCCGTCGGCGTTCGCGCTTTTCCTGCAGTTCGGGCTGCGGGTGACGGACACGCACGGTGTGGTTCGGCGGCACGCTGTGGGTGAGGAACACCGAGCCGTTAATGGTGCAGCCCCGGCCGATCACCGTGTTGCCACCGAGGATCGTGGCGTTGGGGTAGATCGTCACATGGTCCTCGATGGTGGGGTGTCGTTTGCGGTCGCGCCACGTCTGGGCGTCCTTGGGCGCCAGCGCCCCGAGCGTAACACCCTGATAAATCTGCACATGGTTGCCGATCACCGTCGTCTCGCCGATCACCACGCCCGTGGCGTGATCGATGAAGAACGACTCGCCGATCTGCGCCCCGGGGTGAATGTCCGTCCCGGTGAGGCTGTGGGCGTGCTCCGACATGATGCGCGGCAACAGCGGCACCTTCAGCCGATACAGCTCGTGTGCCACCCGGTGGACGAAGATGGCGTACAGCCCCGGGTAGCAGAAGATCGTCTCGTCCGTGCTCACCGCCGCCGGGTCGCCGTCGTAGGCCGCCTGCACGTCCAGCGCCAGCAGCCGACGCAGCTCGGGGATGCGGTCGAGGAACGCATCGGTCACCTGCTCCGCGTGGGCGTCGCACTGGTCGCAGGCATCGCCGCGACCCTGCCCCGTGCGGTTCTCATCGTAGCGGATCGCCTGGCGGACCTGCTCGTACAGCAGCGACCGGACCCGATGCAGCAGGTCGCCCACGTGGATCCGGGCCGAGGAGGAAGTCACCCGCTGCTCATCAAAGAACCCGGGAAACACCAGCCGCCGCATCAGGTCGAGGATCTGTATCGCCTTGTCCCGGCTGGGCATGAACGTCGCATCGATGTGCTGCGTCCGATCGTCAGCCTGGTAGCTGGTCAGAATCCGCTCAACCAGTTCCTCAAGATGCGCTTTCTGGCGGGGGGTCGTTTCCATGGCGGTATTGTAGGCGATTTGGTGATTTGGCGATGTGGTGATTTGGTGAGGTGGCGATGGGGCGATTTGGTGGGGGGCGGGCGGGGCTGAACCGTGTGGCAAGTGCATCGCGACTGGTTTCGGTGGGACAGGCATTTCCTGTTGTTTCGCCAGAGGCGAAAGCGCAACCCTTGAAAAAAAGAGGATACGCAATCACCCCCCCGTCTGCCTCACCAGATCACCAAATCACCAAATACGTGAGGATGGCCACGTTGCTGTCGTTCGATTCAGACTGAAATAAAACAGGGTTC